>JAAYHY010000057.1 GCA_012735135.1 Bacillota bacterium
CATATCCGCCAGTTGCTGGGGGGTAGGCTGCTGGTCGGTGACCGTCCGCCAGCCTTCCGCACTGACCGGTGAAGAATCCAAGGTCTGGAGGAGCAACCCGCCGGAGACCTTTTTCACGTCAAGGTTCTCCCGCGCCTCCGTCAGCGGAATCTCCAGGAGCCGCAGGTTCTTTTTGAGGGTGAGGATGGCCAGGGCTTCCTCACTGTAGGCAGGGGCGATGATTACTTCCAGGAAAATTTCACTGAGTTTTTCGGCGGTTTGGGCGTCCAGGGTCCGGTTGACCGCTACGATCCCGCCAAAGATAGAAACCGGGTCACACTCATAAGCGCGGGTAAAAGCCGTGTAGAGGTCATCCCCTACCGCGACACCGCAGGGATTGGTGTGTTTCAGGGCGACGGCGGCCGGCGCGTCGAACTCCCGGACCAGTTCCCAGGCGGCGTTTAAGTCATTGAGATTGTTAAAGGACAAGGCTTTCCCGTGTAACTGTCTGGCGGTCGCCACCGTCCCCGGCGCCGCCTGGGGTTCCCGGTAAAAGGCCGCCTGCTGGTGGGGGTTTTCCCCGTAACGTAAAGTTTCCACTTTAGTGTAGGGCAGCACCAGAGTCTCCGGGAAGAATGGGCTTTCTTTGGTCTGCGTGGCCAACCAGCGGGTTATGACCGCATCATAGTAGGCGGTGTGGTTGAAGGCTTCAACGGCCAAAGCAAAGCGGGTAGCTTCGGAAGTCTCGCCTTTCTCCGCAAGTTCCTTGAGGATCTCCGGATAACGGTCCGGGTTTACGACCACCGTGACGTGGCGGTAATTTTTGGCGGCCGCCCGGACCATGGTCGGCCCGCCGATATCAATATTTTCGATGGCTTCTTCCAGGGTAACCCCAGCTTTGGCCACCGTGGCGGCAAAGGGGTAGAGATTGACGGCGACCAGGTCGATAGGGGTGATTTCGTGCTCCGCCAATTGTTGGCAGTGGGCTTCCAGCTCCCGGCGGGCGAGAATGCCCCCGTGGATCTTGGGATGGAGGGTTTTCACCCGGCCGTCCAGGAGCTCCGGGAACCCGGTCAGTGCGGAGACGCTCTGGACGGGCAGGCCCGCCTCGGCGAGGACCCGCTGGGTACCGCCGGTGGAGATCAAGGTAAACCCCTGTTCCACCAAACCGCGGGCAAAATCCAGAATGCCGGTTTTATCCCAGACGCTCAGGAGCGCCAGTCTCTGTTTGCTCAAGGTAACACCTTCTCCCTTCAACTTTTATTTTTCCGCGTACCCAAAGGTCGATGGCCTTCGGGTAGAGACGATGTTCAATCCGGTGTATTTTTTCGGTTAGACTTTCGACCGTATCATCCTCCCGGACCGGCAGGGCCTCCTGGAGGATAATGGGGCCTGTATCCATGCCTTCATCGACAAAATGAACGGTACAGCCGGTTACTTTTACGCCGTAAGCCAGGGCATCGGCCACACCCCGGGTCCCGGGAAAGGCCGGGAGCAGGGACGGGTGGATATTCATCATCCGGTTCCGGAAGGCCGCCACCAAGACCGGCGAGACCAAACGCATAAAGCCGGCTAAAACCACCAGATCAATCTGTTCCGCTTGTAAGCGCTTGAGGAGCGCCCGGTCGTAACTCTCCCGGTCCGGATAGTCTTCTTTCCGGAAAAGGGCCCACGGAATTCCGTATTTTTCGGCCCGGACCAGGGCATAGGCCTTTTCCTGGTCGCTGTTGACCAGGGTGACCCGGGCATTCTGGATCTGGCCCCGCTCGATGGCCATTAAGATCGCCTCGAGGGTGCTGCCGTTCCCGGAGGCGAGAACAGCAATGCGTTTCATCTTCCATCCTCCTTCCACCGGTTAGACCAGGTGAACGCCGCTCCCGGTGACCACTTCACCGATGATGACCGGCCTTTCTCCGGCCTTCTCTAAGTATGCACACGCTTTGTCCGCTACGTCCCTGGCGACGAGGCAGACAAAACCAATGCCCATGTTGAAGGTACGGTAGAGGTCCTCTTCCGGTACCCCGCCTAACTTTTGGATTAAGGAAAAGATTGGTTGGGGGGTCCAGGCTTTTTTCTGGAGTTTAATCCCCAGCCCCTCCGGCAGACTCCGGGGGAGGTTTTCCGGCAGGCCGCCGCCGGTGATGTGGGCCATCCCTTTTACCTCAACCCGGGAAAGCAGGTGGAGCAGAGTTTTCACGTAGATTTTGGTCGGGGTCAGCAGTTCCTCGCCCAGGGTTTTGCCCAGTTCCGGCAGGAAGGTGTCGAGGGAAAGGGCGGCTTTTTCCAGGAGAACTTTCCGGACCAGAGAAAACCCGTTGCTATGCAAGCCACTGGAAGGAAGGCCGATCGCCACGTCCCCGGGGCGCACCTGCCGGCCGTCGATGATTTTGCTCCGTTCCACCACTCCGACGGCAAACCCGGCCAAGTCGTATTCGTCGTCCGGGTAGAAACCGGGCATTTCCGCCGTTTCGCCGCCAATCAGGGCGCAGCCGGCCTCCCGGCAACCGGCGGCGACTCCGGCGACAATCTCCGCCACCCGGGCCGGCGTCAGTTTGCCCACGGCCAGGTAATCCAGGAAGAAGAGGGGTTCGGCCCCCTGGACCACCAGATCATTGACGCACATCGCCACCGCATCCAGGCCGATGGTGTCGTGTTTATCCATGAGAAAGGCGATTTTCAGTTTGGTGCCCACACCGTCGGCGCCGGCGACCAGCACCGGTTCCCGGTAGTTGCCGCTTAAGGCGAAAAGGCCGCCAAAACCGCCGATCTCCGTCAGCACCTCCGGCCGGAAAGTCTTGCGGACATGTTCTTTTATCAAACGTACCGCTTCATTGCCGGCATCGATATCCACGCCGGCTGCTTTATAGGTGTAGCCCAACGCAGTGCCACCTCCCGTCTGTTTGTTCGTCCGTCAAATTTGACGCCCACTGGTCCTCCGGGGGTTTGACCTGGTAACAACCGTTGAAACAAGCCCGGCAGAAGCCTTCCTCCGGGAGATCCACCGCGGCCAGCAGGCCTTCTTCACTTAAGAAACCAAGGGAATCGGCGCCGATGCTTTTCGTAATCTCCGGGATGCTCATGCGGGCGGCAATCAATTCGGCCGGAGTGGAGATATCTAAGCCGTAATAACAGGGGGCAATGACCGGCGGGGAACTGATCAGGACATGGACTTCTTTGGCGCCGGCTTTCCGTAACATCTCCACAATCCGGAGGGAAGTGGTGCCCCGGACAATGGAATCGTCCACCATGACCACCCGTTTTCCGGCCACGATCTGCCGGACCGGATTTAACTTCAGCTGGACGCCCAGGGCGCGCATTTCCGGGGAGGGTTGGATGAAAGTCCGGCCGATATAACGGTTTTTCACGAACCCCATTTCATAGGGGAGACCCAGTTCCTCCGCCACCCCGGAGGCGACGGAAAGGGAAGAATCGGGCACCCCGATGACCAGATCGGCGGCGACCGGATGTTCCTGGGCTAACCGCCGGCCCAGTCGTTTCCGGACCAGGTGGACGTTTTTTCCCAGCAAGTTACTGTCGGGCCGGGCGAAATAGATGAACTCAAAGATACACATGGCATGCTCCGCCGGCGGGGCAAACCGCTCAGAATGTAATCCTTGCTGGTCGATGATGACCATTTCCCCCGGCGCAATGTCCCGGAGGAATTCGGCTCCGATCGTATCAAAGGCGCAGGTCTCGGAGGCGAGGACATAGCCGGAGGCTGTTTTCCCCAGGGAGAGGGGGCGGATCCCGTGGGGGTCGCGGATCCCGATTAACCGGTCCGGCGTCATCAGGATAAAGGCATAGGCCCCCTCCAGTTTCGGCAAGGATTTCTTTAATGCCGTCGTAAGATCGTTCTCTCCGGAACGGGCCACCAGGTGGGCAATGATCTCGCTGTCGGTGGTGGTTTGAAAGATGGAACCTTCCGCTTCCAACTGGCGCCGGAGGAGACGGCCGTTGATTAAATTTCCGTTGTGGGCAATGGCGAGGGCCCCGTTCCGGTAGCGGACCAAAAGGGGCTGGGCATTGACCGGCACGCTGGAACCGCAAGTGGAATACCGGACATGCCCCACGGCCAGATGGCCTTCCATCTGGTCCAACTTGCCGGTGTCGGCAAAGACCTCCGCCACCAGGCCCATCCCTTTTTCCCCAATGATGGTCCGGCCATTGGCCACGGCAATGCCCGCGCTTTCCTGCCCCCGGTGCTGCAGGGCATAAAGGCCGTAATAAGTAAGGCGGGCCACGGCGCTGCCGGGGGCGTAAAGACCGAAAACGCCGCATTCTTCCGTCATTTTGTCGGCCCGGAGCGGATCGGTGTAGTTTAACATGGGATCGCCCCCTGCCAGGCGGCTTTTACTTGGGCTACCGGTAGATCCACCCGTGGGGCGCCGTCTACGTAAATTTGGAAACGGTCCCCGCCGGTACGGCCGATGACCGCAAGCGGGACCTCTTCCCGGACGGCCAGTTCCCGGAGGACGGGGAGGTTTTCCGGGGACAGGGAGAGGATCACCCGGGACTGGGATTCCCCGAAGAGGAGGCTGTCCGGGCGGAGCCCGTTGGCGTCCAGCTCGAGCCGGGCGCCGATTTCATGTTCAAAGAGGCATTCGGCCACCGCCACCGCCAGTCCACCTTCGGCCAGGTCATGGGCGGAATGGACCAGTCCCTGCCCGATGGCGGCCAACACCACCCGGTGGAGGGCTTTTTCTTTTGCCAGGTCCAAAGCCGGCGGTTTTCCCTGCACCCGGCCGTGGATCACGGCCAGATATTCACTGCCGCCCAGTTCATCAAAGCTCTCCCCCAGGAGGACGATGAGGTCGCCGGCGGCCTTGAAGGGGAGGGTGCAAGCTTTGGTGACGTCGTTTAAAAGGCCGACCATCCCGATGACAGGGGTCGGGTAGATGGCTTCCCCTTTCGTTTCATTGTAAAAAGAGACGTTTCCGCCGGTCACGGGGGTTTCCAAAGCCCGGCAGGCGGCGCTGATTCCTTCCACCGCCTGGCGGAACTGCCAGTAAATCTCCGGTTTCTCCGGATTGCCAAAACATAGACAGTCGGTGATGGCCAGGGGCTCACCGCCGCTGCAAACTACATTCCGGGCGGCTTCGGCCACGGCGATTTGCCCGCCGGCGTAGGGATCAAGGTAAACATAGCGGGCATTACAATCGGTGGTCATGGCCAAAGCTTTTTGGGTGCCTCTGATCCGCAGAACGGCCGCGTCCGACCCGGGCCGGACCACGGTGGAGGTGCGGACCATATAGTCATACTGCTGCCAAACCCCTTCTTTACTCGCCAGGTTAGGAGTGGAAAGGAGTTTCAAGAGAACCGTGTTGAAGTCATCCGGCTGGGGGATGGCGGCGAGGTCTAACTGGGCGGTCCGCTCCAGATAAGCCGGTTTGGCGGAGGCCGGGTAATAGACGGGGCTGTCCTCGGCCAAACTGCGGGCGGGCACCTCGGCCACCACTTGGCCGTGCATCTTGATGCGGAGCAAACCGTCGGCGGTGACCCGGCCGATGGTGGTGGAGGTTAAGCCCCACCGTTGAAAGACCCCATGCACTTTGGCCTCTTTTTCCGGCGTGACCACCATCAACATCCGTTCCTGGGATTCGGCGATCATGATTTCGTAGGGGGTCATCCCTTCTTCGCGGCAGGGAACTTTAGAAAGCTCAATCTCCATGCCCGTCCCGCCCCGGCTGGCCATCTCGGAGACGGCACAGGTCAGGCCGGCGGCGCCCAGGTCCTGGATGCCTTCCAGGTCACCGTTTTCGATCAACTCCAGGCAGGCTTCGAGGAGGAGTTTTTCCATAAAGGGGTCGCCGACTTGGACGGCCGGCCGTTTTTCCTCCGAGGCTTCACTTAATTCTTCCGAGGCAAAACTGGCCCCGTGCATTCCGTCGCGGCCGGTGCGGGCGCCGGCCAGAATCACCAGGTTACCGACGCCGGTGGCCTTTCCGAGACGGATCTTCTCCGTTTCGATCAGTCCGACGCACATAACGCAGACCAATGGATTCCCCTGGTAACAGGGGTCAAAGTAGATCTCGCCACCCACGGTCGGAATGCCGATGCAATTACCGTAACCGGCGATTCCGGAAACCACCCCGTTAAAGAGATAGCGGACTTTGGAGTCATCCAGGGTTCCGAAGCGCAGGGAATCAAGGATGGCGATGGGCCGGGCGCCCATGGTAAAAATATCCCGGATAATCCCGCCCACCCCGGTGGCCGCCCCTTGGTAAGGTTCGATGGCGGAAGGATGGTTGTGGGATTCGATTTTAAAACAGACGGCCAGGCCGTCACCGATCGCGACGATCCCGGCGTTCTCGCCCGGTCCTTGCAGCACCCGCGGGCCGGTGGTGGGGAAGGTCCTGAGGACCGCCTTGGAGTGTTTATATGAACAATGTTCCGACCACATGACCCCGAACATGCCCAGTTCCACCTGATTCGGTTCCCGGCCCAGGATCTTGGTGATCAGGTCATACTCATTGTCACGGAGTCCGATTATGCGCCAGTCTTCCGGTTTCATCGGCATCCCTCCCAATATTCCAGAATCGATTTGAAGATCAACAGTCCGTCGGTGGAGCCTAAAAGGGCTTCGCCGGCCCGTTCCGGATGGGGCATCATCCCCAGCACATTCCGGTTTTCATTGCAGACCCCGGCGATGTTCCCCACCGAACCGTTGGGGTTGGCATCCGGGGTGATCCGGCCCTCCCGGTCGGCATAGCGGAAGACAATCTGCCCCTTGGCTTCCATCTGCGCCAGGGTTTCGGGGTCCACATAATAGTTGCCTTCACCGTGGGCGATGGGGATGGAAAGGAGCTGGCCCGGAGGAAGCCCCCGGGTAAAGGGGGTGTCGTTGTTTTCCACCCGGAGGATGGTGTCGCGGCAGCGAAACTGTAAGCTGGTATTGGAATAAAGGGCGCCCGGCAGGAGACCGGCTTCAGTCAGGATCTGAAACCCGTTGCAGATCCCCAGGACCAACCCGCCGCGGCGGGCAAACTCAACCACCGCCGGCATCACCGGGGAGAAACGGGCAATGGCGCCGCAACGGAGATAGTCGCCGTAGGAGAAGCCGCCGGGCAAAATCAGGCAGTCGAAACCGGCAACCGACCTTTCCGCGTGCCAGATATACTCGACCGGAGCGCCCAAGACATCGCGGACCAGGTGATAGGCGTCCAGGTCACAGTTGGAGCCGGGAAAAACAATTACGCCGAATTTCATGCTTCTACCTCCACCAGGGTAAAGGTGTAATCCTCGATCACCGGGTTGGTGAGCAAACGGGCACACATCTCACGGACCTGGGCTTCCGCGGCCGCCCGGTCGGGGGTGGCGATGGTTACTTCCAGGTACTTCCCAATCCGCACCCGGTTGACATTGGCATAACCCAGGGAAGCCAGGGCGTTTTCGACCGCCCGGCCTTGGGGGTCCAGGACACTCTTTTTGAGTAAGACCTTAATTTCCGCCCGCCACATTAGCAATCGCCTCCTGTCAAACGCCGGTATATTTCCTGATAAGCCTCTTCCACCCCGCCCAAATCCCGGCGGAAACGGTCCTTGTCCAGTTTTTCGCCGGTGGTCGCCTCCCAGAAGCGGCAGGTGTCGGGGGAGATTTCATCGCCCAGCAGAACCTGGCCCTGGTAAAGGCCGAATTCCAATTTGTAGTCGACCAGAATCAGGTTGAGGGTTTTCAAGTGTTCGGTGAGGATCCGGTTGACGGTCAGCGCCTGTTTAGCCATGGCGCCGACTTGGGCCGGGGTGGCCAAGGCCAGGACGGCGATATGATCTTCGTTAATCAACGGATCCCCCAAGGCGTCATTCTTATAGTAGAATTCCAGGACCGGGCGGGCGAGGGGTGTCCCCTCTTTCAGGCCAAGCCGTTGGGATAAACTGCCGGCGGCATAATTACGGACCACCACCTCCACCGGGATAATCTTCAGTTTCTTGACCAGCATCTCCCGGTCGGAGAGGAGCCGGACATAATGGCTTTCCACGCCGCATTTCGCAAGCAGGGTAAAGAAGAAAGCGGAAATTTTATTGTTCAGGACGCCTTTGTTGGCGATGCGCCCCTTTTTCAGACCGTTAAAAGCGGTGGCGTCATCTTTATAATCCACGACGAGGAGATCGGGCTCGGTGGTGGTATAAATCCGTTTGGCTTTCCCTTCGTAGAGCAAAGCGATTTTTTCCATGAGGTGACAACTCCTTTCAAAATTAAATGCCGACACGGGCAAAGATCGCGTCGACCTGCTGTAAATGGTAGGTGGGGTCAAAACAAGCCTTTAGTTCTTCCGCGCTGAGCACGGCAGTTACTTCCGCATCGGCGGCCAGTAAAGATAAAAACGGGGTTTGCTCCGCCCAAGCCCGCATGGCGTTCCTTTGGACCAGATCGTAGGCGGTTTCCCGTTTTAGACCTTTATCGATCAAGCAGAGGAGGACCCGTTGGGAAAAGGTGAGCCCCAGGGAATGTTCGAGGTTCCGTTGCATGTTTTCCGGATAGACATGGAGGTCGGTAATGATCCGTGTCATATTATGCAACATATAATCCAAGAGGATGGTGCTGTCGGGGATGATGATCCGTTCCACCGAGGAGTGGGAGATATCCCGTTCGTGCCATAAGGCCATGTTTTCCAGGGCGGCCATGGCATTGGTCCGTACCACCCGGGCCAGACCGCAGATCTGTTCACAATTCACCGGGTTTCGCTTATGGGGCATCGCCGACGATCCCTTTTGCCCGGGATAAAAGGGCTCTTCCACCTCCCGGGTTTCGGTTTTCTGGAGGCCCCGGATTTCGGTGGCCAGTTTCTCCAGGGTTCCCGCCGCAATGGCCAAAGTGGTCATGAATTCGGCGTGCCGGTCCCGCTGTAAAATCTGGGTGGAGATGGGGGCCGGCTTAAGGCCCAGTTTTTGGCAGACATACGCTTCGACGAACGGCGGGATATTCGCAAATGTGCCCACCGCCCCCGACAGCTTACCGTAGGCGATGGTGGCCCGGGCGTGCTGGAGGCGGTCCAGGTTCCGCTCCATCTCCGCCACATATAAGGCCATTTTCAGTCCGAAAGTGGTCGGTTCGGCATGCACCCCGTGGGTCCGCCCCATCATGAGTGTGTATTTATGCTCCCGGGCTTTGGCCTTCAAGGCGTTCAGCAGTTCCTCCATGCCGGTGGCCAAGAGGCCGGCGGCCTCGGTCATCAAAGCCGCGAGGGCCGTATCCACCACATCGGAAGAGGTCAGCCCGTAATGAAGGTATTTGGATTCATCCCCCAGTTTTTCCGCGACAGTGCGGGTAAAGGCCACCACATCATGGCGGGTGACCGCTTCCAGTTCCAAGATCCGGTCCACGGAAAAAGTGGCTTTCTCCCGGAGGCGGGCGACCGCCTCCTTCGGGATCACACCCAGTTCAGCCCAGGCTTCACAGGCATAAACCTCGATCTCCAGCCATTTCTTAAACTTGTTCTCCAAGGTCCAGATTGCCGCCATCTCCGGACGGCTGTAACGTTCAATCATCCTGTTCACCTCGGTGTTTTTAATGGTTGTACCTTCATCGGCCGCCGGCGGGCGGAATCCGCTAGGATTGCTCCGGTGCGGCCAGGTAGGCCCGCCAACCAACCGCCTCCAGCCGGGCGGCTTTGGCTTCCACTTCCCGGGCCAGTTGGTTTTTGTACTCCCGGATTTTCCGCCGGTAAGTTTCCTCGCCTACCCCCAAAATCTCCACCGCCAGGAGACCGGCGTTTTTCGCGCCGTTGATCCCGACGGTGGCCACCGGGATGCCCGGCGGCATTTGGACCATGGAGTAGAGCGCATCGGCCCCGCCCAAAGTTTTCCCCAGCACCGGGACGCCGATCACGGGCAATTCGGTGTAAGCGGCGATCACGCCGGCCAAGTGGGCCGCGCCACCAGCCCCGGCGATAATCACCCGGAGGCCGCGGCCGGCCGCCTCCTTGGCATAGGTTTCCACCCGGTCCGGGGTGCGGTGGGCCGAGAGCACCGATAGTTCGTATGGGACCTCCAACTCTTCCAGGATCTCGGCGGCCGCCTTCATGACCGGCAGGTCCGAATCACTGCCCATGACAATCCCCACCAGAGGCATGGCGCCCATCTTTCATCCCCTCCTTTGTTTATCCTTTGTTATTCTGCCGCTTGCGGCTCCACCTAAAACGCGCCTGTGGCTTTCTTCAAAACGGTAGTCAGGAAAAGGAAAAAATGAAAAACCCAGCCAAGTAGGTTAATGGAGCGAAACCTACCCGGCTGGGTTTTTATCCCTTCGGTGTAGCACAAAGTGCCTGCGCCACTTGGACCTGCCCGCTTAAGCGGCGGAACCCTAGGCGCACTTTCACTCGTAGTCAGATAATTTACGGTTATCTGGTAGAAACTTTCAGGCCATATCCCTGAGATTATACGAGCTCAATTAAGCAATTATTTAGTTTTATTAAATTCCTTAATTAATTACTTTTAGCGTAGCAAATTTTAGGGGGGCTGTCAATACGGATCCCCCCCTTATATCTTTACCGTTTTGAAAAAGCCGGGGGGTTCTCTTGCTTGAGGGCGGAAAAGCACGGCGCGTCGGCGGGTGGCCGGCGTGGGAAGGATTGTCATTGGGGATTGGCGAAGATTTCCTTGTTATTGCCATTTAGTTAGTGTATAATAAAATTTGTCATTTAAAGTTGTCCGGGACTCTTTGCGCTGTTACGAAACGTTACTGCTCAGACCGGTCAACGGTGCGCATTAGCTTTTTTCTCTGAAACTGATCTTTTCTGATCTTGCCAACTGTATGCTGCTTCTCATCTCAGGAACGCTCAACCGGAACCGGTTTGGCCGGTGATGACTGGGAAAGTCAATTTTTGGCGCTGTCGCCGGAACGAAAGGATCGTGACCTAAGGGAACCTAAGCCTTAACACCTTCGTTAAGAGGTTTATCGAAGAAGAATAGAGAAGGATTCCTGTCAGATAAGGAGGATTAGTTGGCATTGGCAAAAAAAATTGAAACGAAAGCGCGTAAAAATCCTTTCCGCTGGCTTGGAGAACTACTGTTCAACGAGGATGTTTATCGCCGGATCGGTGGTTATTTACTCTCCGGTCTAATCGTCTTTGCCCTGGCTTGGGTCTGTGGTTATTTCTTGCTGGGGGAGGGTGCGCTCAAGAACACGTTGTTGGTGGATAAGCTTTTCGGGATAAAAGGCGTCACCGACCTGGGCACGGGCTTGGCCGACCGTCTAGGAAAAACTTTCAAGCTTTTTAAATGGGAATTTGAGACGGCGGAAGTCATTGAGACCTGGGGAAACACCCTGTTGGTCACCGGAAAAATCTTTGCCCATCATTTTCTGATCGTCCTCGTCTTTATCTTTTTCTTAAACCGTTTTCAGGTTGGCCGTTTTCCTTTGGCCTTGTTCTATTATCTATTCTATACCATCTTAACCGGACTGGTCGTCGGGACCAATTCCTACTCCTATCCGGCCCAAGGTTTTGTCCGGGTGGGTGCGCTCGTTACTTTTCTCCGCTTCGGGCTTTGGGTTTGGTTTTCCTATGCTTTACTTTTAGCTTCGACTGCCCGCTGGACTTGGCTGCGAAGCGACTCCTTCCTGGATAATTCTTGGGAAAAAGTGGGGAAATTCTGGAGCTGGCCTTCCTTGCATGGCGATGATAAGGAAGTGTTTATCTTCGGATTACTCTTTCTTTTGGTTTCCAGCTTTGCCGAAGCCCGTTTGATCGTCTTTTACGGGCAGCATTTCTTCTAATAGTCCACCGTGAGGACCGCCCGGAATTCCGGGCTTTTTTTTACATTTAGAAAATGTTTCTTTGGAGAAGCTAGTGGTTGACAGCAGAGGAGAAGGAGCCTCGCCATGACGGAACATTATTATACCGTAGATCCCGGTTCCGCCCACCGGGCCAAGGAAATCGTGGTCAATCTCCGCGGCCATGAACTCTGTCTGCAGACCGATGCCGGTGTTTTCTCCCGGGAACGGCTGGATCCGGGGACCAAATTATTGGTGGAGAGCCTTGAGCTTTCCGGGGTGGAGGCCCCGTTGGATCTGGGTTGTGGTTACGGACCAATTGGGCTCACTATCGCGCGGGAACGGCCGGCGGTTACGGTGTTCATGAGCGATCTGAACCGGCGGGCGACCGAACTGGCGGCGGAGAATGCGGCCAGGAATGGCCTGGAGAATGTGGTCATCCGGCAAGGGGATGGTTTTCTGCCCTGGCAGGATCTTTACACGGCCGGGTTCCGCTTTGACTTGGTGGCGATGAACCCGCCGCTCCGGGCCGGAAAAGAAACGGTCCTGCGCCTGTTCGCCGAAGCCCGGGAGCATTTACGGCCCGGGGGGGAGTTATGGGCGGTGATCCGTACGAAGCAAGGAGCCAAAACTTACCTGCGGGAACTGGAAAGGATCTTCGGGATGGCGGAAACGGCCGCGCTGAAAAGTGGTTACCGGGTGCTTTTCGCCCGAAAACCAACGGTTTAATCTCCGCTCTTGACGAGGGGGTAATCTTGGCGTATACTAATATATGCTGCAGCGGGGTGTGGCGCAG
>JAAYHY010000058.1 GCA_012735135.1 Bacillota bacterium
CTGTTATTGCGTGTTTTTGGACAGCGTAACTCATCTGATTAAAGAGAAAAAGGCCGGGTTCATCCAGATAAGTTTCGGCAAGTTCGCGATCGGCTTTTTTCAGTTTACGACGGAAAAGGTCGATAACCCTTTGTCCAACAGCCAACAGCAACCCTCCTTCCATATTGCCCCTTAAGCGGCTGGCACCATGGGAAATGGTTTCACTTATCACCGGAGGTTAGGGAGACACCACCGCCCACCGAGAGCCAAAACATTCCAGAATAACAACGATTAACATTTGCTTGCTGCAGGGATCGAAATATGCCAAGGATTTAAAGACAAGCGGCCCATCGGTTTCATGAGGGATCCCCTAGTTAATAAGCGACTATCCCATGGGCCGATGCGGACACGACTGAAGAAAACAAGATCAGGGGCCCGGTTAGGACTAATATGTAAAGCTAGGGCATCATTCAACCTCCCGCCGCTAATAAACCCGGAATTTATTATAACATAAATTGCCGGTCGATACCAAACAAACTAATGTTGCTTTCGGCGTCCCGGCGGCAAAAAACAGACGGAAATTTCTTTTTCCGTCTGTTTATGCCCTGCTTTCCCTAGAAAGCACCGGTTTCGCCCCGTTCACTCCCGTTGGTTGATCCTCTTCACTGGTGTGAACGAAATCTTGACCGGTAATGACTGGCGCAAGCTGTTGGAAGCCGGCGTGAGCGCTACTTCGCAATCCGTTCTTCTGCCATCTTGATCCGTAACCGCTCCGGAATCAGATCATTCTGAACCACCTGCGCATAGGTCTCCCGTTCCACAATCAACTCGGCTTCCCCATCGGCAACGAGAACCACCGCCGGCCGTGGCAACCGGTTATAGTTGCTGGCCATCGAATAATTATAGGCGCCGGTCCCGAAGACCGCCAGGATATCCCCGGGTTCAGGCGGGGCAATTGGTAAATCCCAGATTAACATATCCCCGGATTCGCAACATTTTCCGGTCACGGTTACTACTTCGGTCAGGGGTTCATTCATTTTATTCGCCAGTACCCCTTCGTAAACGGCTTGGTAGAGCGCCACCCGCGGATTATCGGCCATCCCGCCGTCAACCGAAAGATAAGTCCGGATCCCGGGGATGGTTTTGATATTTCCCACCGTATAAAGGGTCGTCCCCGCCGCCCCCACAATAGAACGGCCTGGCTCCAACACTAACCGGGGAAGCGGATACTGGAGCGCCGATAAACGCTCCCTGGTATAACGGCCGATTTCGCTGACGATTTCCCGGAGAGGTACCGGTTGATCCGTCTTATTATAAGCAATCCCGAAACCGCCACCAAGATCCAGGATTGAAGCCACATAACCGGTTTGGGAGCGGACCTCATCCAAAAAAGTGGTTAAAACTTCCACTGCCGCTTTGAAGGGGGCCACCTCAAAAATCTGAGATCCGATATGGGAATGAAAACCCGCCAATTTAAGCTGTGGTGAGGCCAGCGCCATCTTGACCGCTTCGAAAGCCACCCCGGCGCGGACCCCCATCCCGAATTTTGAATCTTCCTGTCCGGTCTGGTCATAAGTATGGGTATGGGCTTCAATCCCCGGTGTCAACCGCAAGAGCACCCGCGGCCGGGTCCTGGTTTCCATCGCCAGTTGAATCAGGGTTTCCAATTACATCAGGTTATCAACGACAATCTGGCCGACACCATGCCGAAGGGCCATGGTCAATTCGGCGCGGGATTTATTGTTGCCATGGAAATAAATACGCTCTGCCGGAAACCCGGCTTCTAAAGCCGTATACAGTTCCCCGCCGGAAACGACATCCAAGCCCAGTCCTTCCTGGTAGGCCAAACAACACATTGCTTGCGTTAAAAAGGCTTTTCCGGCATAAACCACTTCCGAGTCGGGATAAACCTTTTCTAATGCTTCCAGATAGACGCGGCAGTTGGTTCTGATCATTTTTTCATCCAAGACATAAAGGGGTGTGCCGAAGGAACGGGCCAGTTTGACTAGATCACACCCGCCAATCTCCAAATGTCCTAAGGAGTTAACCTCAAAGTTACGATGGAAAACTTCACTGGCGAGCATCTTATTCCTCCTCAATTACGATTCCCACGACAACCGGTAAAAGGAAAAAACTTTCACTTATATTCCATTAATTTTAGCATCTTCAGCACCAAGAGTCAAGAATCCTTTCGTTAAACCCTCAGCAATGGAAACAACTGCCGCCAATAAACTCGCGGAGAATAGAGTTGGTTGGTACTTCTTTCTCGTCCATGGGTAAAAAGTAAGCGGTAAACTTAAGCAACCGTTTCGCCTCCGCATACTCGGGTACATCCGGGGGGATGGCCAATAACAAGGGTTCCACGTATTTTTTGAGAATGGCCAGTTCATAAGTGAGAGCCGAGTTGAACATAATGTCGGCTTCTTCCTGGAAGGGAAAGATATTCTTCTCTTCACCCGCCCGGACCGCCGTCCAAAGGCGTAAAGTGGTAAGAGCGTCGTGGGAACGAAATTGGCTGTCCCTGACGATCCGCCGGATTAAACGGTTATCGGTCGTCGGAATCCGGTTATGATTATCCATGTTTAACTGGGTTAAGGCACTGATATACACCTTAAATTTACGATCCTTCGGCACCGCCTGGGTTAACCGTTCATTCAGTCCATGGATCCCCTCGATCAAAATTGGTTGGTCCGGCTTAATTTGAAGTACTTCACCCCGGTATTCCCGTCTTCCGGTCATAAAATTGAAACGGGGAATCTCCACTTTTTCGCCCATAATCAAATCGGCCAATTGTTCATTGAAAAGGTCCAGATCGATGGCTTCCAGGGCTTCAAAGTCCGGTTCCCCCTTTTCGTTACGGGGGGTGAATTCCCGGCTCACAAAATAATCATCCAAAGAAAGGGAGACCGGCCGGACGCCATTGACCCGCAATTGGATGGCCAGACGCTGTGTAAAGGTGGTCTTGCCGGAGGAAGACGGTCCGGCGATCATCACCAGCCGTACCCTTTCCCGGTCCCGTGTAATTTCATCGGCGATCTGAGCGATCTTCTTTTCTTGGAGGGCCTCGGCCAGTCTGATTAATTCTCCCCCTTTCCCCTCATTAATCAACTGATTTAAAGAAGCGATGTCACTAACCCCTAAAACTTCACCCCATTTTTCGTATTCGTAGAAGACTTGGGAGATTTTATGCTGTTCTACATAAGGGGGGACTTTCTCCGGTGAAGTTTGGGACGGGAAGCGCAGGAGAAAACCGGGAAGATGGAACAACAACTCAAATTCCTTTAAAAATCCGGTACTGGGCAACATATAGCCGAAATAATAGTCGAAATAATCACCACAGCGGTAGAGGGAGATCTCTTTGGCTTGCCGGTATGCCATTAGTCTTACTTTATCGTTTAGACCTTCTTCCTCAAAAATCCGGACCGCCTCTTCCAGGGGCATCCGGATTTTTTCAATTTTTTCATCGGCGGCGATAATCTTCCGCATTCTTTCTTCCACCCGCCGCAGATCCTTTTCCGCGAGATGCCGCCCAAGATAGAGTTCACCATACAACCCTTTACTCAGCGAATACATGATCTTGACTTGGCAATGGGGAAATACTTCTTTCGCCGCGCGAATGAAAACCATCATTAAACTGCGGCTGTAGATCCGTACGCCGTCCACATGGGTAAGGTCAACCGGGGTAACGGTCGTATCCTCGGTTAAGCGAAACGAGAGTTCCCGCAGATCCTTCCCGACTTTTCCGGCGACAATTTGGGGATGACCCGCTCCGGGCCACGCGTTTAAAATCTCTTGGACTGTCGTTCCTTTCGCCACAACCTTTGTCTCTCCATTCAACTGTACGCGGATGGTATCCATTGTCATCCTCCTTCAGAACTGTGATTATATCCGATAGAGGTAAGTTAGGCCTTTCTTAGCGCCGGGAAAAATAAAGGATGAAAAGATTGAACTTTTAAACGGAGTATGGTATTATTAATAACGGTCCGCGTCTGTAGCTCAGTTGGATAGAGCAACGGACTTCTAATCCGTGTGTCGGAGGTTCGAGTCC
>JAAYHY010000059.1 GCA_012735135.1 Bacillota bacterium
ACAACCGGGTGGCACCGGCCATCATCAGATAGTAACCGTTACCGGTCGGAACGGCATCCCCCAGATAGAATTTTTTCTCTGTCCCGTCCTGGAAAAACAGGGTTGCCGTTGCCTGTGGCGCGGCCAGTCCGAATTCGGCCAAGTCTTCCACTGTTTCAAAAAGAACCTGCTCAGCAATGAAATCCTTGAAACTGTCGACGATATTTAAGAGTTGGTAATGGACGACAGGAACCGGCTGGGCCGGTTCCACCTGCCAACTCTCCTCAACCTGCTTGAGAACGACGGTCCCCCCGGTTGAAGACAAGACAATCTTGGCCAGATCCTCTTCGGCGCACTGGTTAAGGGTGATCACTTCCGGTAGCGTTTCCGTCTCGACCGGCTCCGGTTGTTGTCTCCGGTAAACCAAAAGGCCGCTTAAGAGGAGGAGTACCGCGACCAAGACGGTTAATAACCACTTTTTGCTCATAGGTGTCTCCTCCTTAGCCAGACCACGAGGCCCGAACCAAAGATGAGCAAGGGGATAACGACCACAAAGAGGGCTGTGTAAAGAAGGGTTTGAAAACCGGAGATAAACAGTCTGGGGGTATATAAACTTTTCGGCCGGATCTCCAGGTTTTCCTCCCGGTCGTCAAGCCAGTTGAAACAGTTCAGAATGAAGTTGAGGTTCCCCGGGACTTGGGTTACGATCTCCCCGCTTAAAAAATTGGTATTGCCAACTAAAACCAACCGGCTCTCCGTCGCGCCGTCAACCGCCCGGTCGGTTACCGCCACCGCCATTGTAAACGGACCGGTCAAATCGGCCGGCTCTTTCTCGACAATGCCCGAGGTCATATCAACCTTCGCCCATGCTTTCTCCGTACTTGTAAGCAGCGGCTCGATGGTGACGGTCTGTTTTTTTAAGGGGGTCTCTTCGATCACCTGGGCTACCGGGAGGAGCATCTCCAGCTCTCTGCTGCGCAGGGAGTCGGTAATCTTATGCTCTTTTAAATTGGGCAAAAGCCAAAAACGGTTCCCGACATGCCTTTGGCTATCCCCTTCCACCACGATCGCCTGGCGCAAGGCCACCCCATAACTGGCGAAAAGACTTTGGAAGTTGGGATAGTCCTCTCCCTGTAGATCCATGAGGAACAAGGCCCGTCCATTGTTCTGTAAAAAAGCCCGGATCTTCCCGGCTTCGGCGCTGGTAAGGTCCCGCTTTGGTTCGTAGACCAATAAGAGGTCGGCGTCTTCCGGAACCGTTTCCGCCGTCAACAAGTTTAAATCTTTAAATTCAAAGTTTTCATTCCGTAGTTGTTTAAGGATCTCATAATTCAAACTGGCTTCACCATGGCCGCGTAAAGCATAGACCACCGGGTTCTTCTCGGCGGAGAGATAGAGCAAAGCGCCGGTAATCTGTCGTTCGACCACCAACGATTCGGCTCCCGTCGGATAACCATACTGGTTATACTGGAAATTGATCAGATCGTAACTATTGATCACTTTGTACTTGTCACCGCTGACCACAATCAAGCTTCCGGAGGAAATGGTCCCCTCTTTTTCATACTGCTTGACAAAGCCCGGATTCCGCAAAGGATCAATGGTTTTGTATTGAATCTTGTTGGATTTCCGTTGGTATGTGTCGATGACCTGCCGGACCCACTGGTCTTCCTCTCCGTTTTCGTAAAGGCCATAAATCGTAACTTCCTGGTCAAGCCCCTTCAGGATCCGCAAGGTCTGGTCGGAAAGGGAGAAGAGCTTATTCCCGGTTAGGTCAAATTTGACCGGAAATTCTTCCGCCAGTAAATTGACGACAACTAACAAGCCAAGAAAAAGCAGGGTGACAAGGATGGCATAGCCGCCATGTTTCAACCTCTTACTTTCGTCGAGCTTCGCTTTTATTTTCATCAAATTGAGCCTTTTCAAGTTCTTCCCTCCTTAACCCCATCTCTTCTTTTCAATCAGGCGGACTGTCAAAAAGATAAAGAATGCGGAGAATGAAAGGTAATAGATGACGGCGCTTAAATCGAAGATCCCCATGGCAAAACTGTTAAAACGTTGCAAAAGGGAAAACCGGGCGAAAAAGGCGGGAATCAACCCGTAAAAGACTTCTTGTCTTAAGATATAAGTGGCAACCACGGCGCCGACGCCAAGCACCGCCGGAATTAGACAGACCAGCCAGTTGCGGATGGCTTTATAGACCAGAGCCATTACCCCAAGGATGAGCAAAGCGGTGAACACCGCACCGGCGATGGCTTCCTTAGGCACAATTTGCTGCACCCAATTTAAGAACCAGATCAAAAGCAAACAGCCGAAAGTGGTGAATGCCGCCGCCACCTGGTTCTCGGTCGTAGCGGAGATAAAGAGGCCGATCGCAATAAAGACTGAACCCAACAGCAAAAAGCCGATGTAGCCGCCGATCACTTCGCCGACGGCCAATAGGCCATGGATCTTAATGACCAGCGGATAAAGGCCGGTGATCACCAAAGTCAGGAAGAAGACCCCAACGGCCGCCAAGTATTTACCCAGCACTAATCCGGTAATACTTAAAGGGCTGGTGAGCAGGAGCTGGTCGGTTTTCAACCGTTGATCTTCCGACATCAACCGCATGGTTAAAATGGGCACGACAAAGAGGAAAATAAAGGTTATATTCGCTAAAACCCCGATATAATTGGCGCTTCCGGGCAAAAGGTTAAGTAAAGCAAAGAAGAGTCCGGAAATCACTAGGAAGAAGCCCATGAAGATATAGCCGACCGGGGAGAGGAAATAAGCTTTGAGCTCCCGTTTGAGTACCGCTAACATTAGGACGCCACCTCTTCTTCGGTAATAAGTTGGAGAAAGATCTCTTCTAAAGTAAGATCTTCCGCTTTCATCAATAAAATTGGCAGTTGGGCCTCACTGAGGGCAAAGAACAAAGACCGGCGGATATCTTCCTCCGCATCCGCTTCGACAACCACATCGACGGTCCCCGGCTCGCGCTCACCCTTAACCCGCACACTGGAGACGCCGGCAACTTTGGTCAATTTTGAAACGACTTCCGTTTCCGGACCGGCTACCCGTAACAGTAAATGGCTGCCCCCGGTGAGCCGTTTCGAGAGATTCTCCGGGGAGTCGCTGGCGACAATCTTCCCCTTGTTGATGATGATCACCCGCTCGCAGACGGCGCTCACTTCGGGGAGGATATGGGAGCTAAGAACGACTGTATGTTCCTTCCCCAACTCTTTAATGAGCGTACGCATCTCCATAATCTGACGGGGATCAAGGCCTACCGTCGGCTCGTCCAAAATGAGGATGGTCGGATTCCCGACCAAAGCTTGGGCCAGACCAACCCGTTGCTTATACCCTTTGGACAGGTTCTTAATCAAGCGGCCCCGCACATCACCGATTTTGACCAGATCCATAATCTTCTCCAAGCTTTCCTTCTTTTCAGCCGGAGTGACTTTTTTAATCTCGGCCACAAAATTCAGGTATTCGCTGACCGTCATCTCCGGGTATAGCGGCGGAAACTCCGGAAGATAGCCAATCTTCCGCTTTACCTCCATGGGGTGGTCGATCAGATCCAACCCGTCGATGGTTACGCTCCCTTCCGTCGCCGAAAGGTACCCGGTGATGATATTCATTGTCGTGGATTTACCTGCTCCGTTCGGACCCAAAAAGCCGAGAATCTCCCCTTTATCCACGGAAAAATTCAGGTGATCCACGGCCAAGTGTTGTCCGTAACGTTTGGTCAGATCTTTAATTTGAATCAAACAGGATCCCTCCAATCTTCCCAAGCAAAAAAATAATCATTATCTGGACACAGGCGGGGCCGGCTTCCGCCAACCTGTCTTCCTTAAGATCTTTTTTACGAAATTTTTGGGAATTTTGTTCCCGCGTAATCAATTTTTCCCTTTGACATTTTCCTCAAGCTCTGATATATTAATATGTGACCTGTCGGGGCGTGGCTCAGCTTGGTAGAGCGTTCGGTTCGGGACCGAAAGGTCGCAAGTTCAAATCTTGTCGCCCCGACCATTCCGCAAATTTAAGTCCCAGGTTTCCTGGAGGAAACCTGGGACTTTTTGTACTCACCGGAGAAAGGAAACACCATTCTGCCCCCGCGGAGTTTATCGCTTGTCTGATGGCCTTTGACGGAAAAACTAAAAGCCCCCGAACTTTAGGGTAAGATTGGCATATACGCCGCTCAGATCTTTGCCGGTAAGACCTTCCGATTCGATGCCGTCAATATAGCGGTAACCTACACCCAACGCCACCCGAAAGTGGGTGAAAACATTTAGTTCCAGGTTAATATCGGGTTCGACAATGAAAAAGGATTCGTTCGAGTAATTGGAAGCCCAATCCCCGAAACTTCTTTTATACTCATACCCTAATCCTCCCCCGCCAATCAGGGTCTTCATGGTGAAATGCGCTATTTTATTGGAATTATTAACATACTCAAGGATTAGTCCGCCATAACCCATTTCATAATAGAGCGTTTCCCCATCCAATCCGGTCACCGGCGCTTTAACCTTATTCACCAGACCGTATCCGCCGGCGCCGATAAAAAAAGTATGGTTGATAAACCAACCGCCATACCCGCCCACAAAGAGTCCGGTCTCTTTTCGCATGGGCGCGGCTTTCAGTTCGAGACCACCATAACCACCGTAATCGAGGGGCCCACGGATTAACACTTCGTCCCGGGCCAACGCCGGACTGGACAGCAAACAGCTTAAAACTACAGCTATTAATAATCCAGACAAACGTTTCAATTTTTTCCCCCCAAAAATTATATATGATGGAAAGTATATACACGATGCAACAAATTAATCCTAATATATTTTAAATTGTTTGTCAATTGATTCTTAAAGATGATAGAGGGGGAATCATGATCGGCCTCGGCATTGTTTATAATGCCGAGGCCGGTTTTATTCTCTAAAAAAAGATGGGAGGCGGGTCTCCTTTTCATCTCCTTTTTTACTCTCTGTTTAGTTCCTTCACTAAAAGGATCGGAACCCGTCTTTGAAAATACGGGGAAAATATTATAATCCGCTTATCTCCGCGCGTCTTTGACCACCTGAATAAACATGGCGGCTAAAGCGCGCATTTCCGCCCAGTTTCTCTCGGCGATCAGTTTTTTACTGACCAATGCGCTGCCAACCCCAACAAAGCTGGCTCCGGCTTTAATAAATTCGCCGGCCGTCTCCAGATTAACGCCACCGGTTGGGGTCAGCCGGACCTGGGACAAGGGTCCGAGAATATCTTTGAAGAAGGAGGGACCCAGTTTCGTGGCGGGGAAGACTTTGACCACATCGGCGCCGGCCTCCCACGCCGTGAGAATTTCGGTCGGCGTGAACGCCCCGGGAATACAC
>JAAYHY010000060.1 GCA_012735135.1 Bacillota bacterium
TGTTCAGGTCTTCTGCCCTTTCCAATTCCGTTGCCGAATAACCATATGTGCTTTTATAGAGATTCTTTCCTGTTTTAACCTTGAATCCCCTGGAATTTAGGGCGGATATGATGCGCCCATATTTTTCGGGGGCGGCTTTGTGGCAAGGAGAGTCCAAGCCAATTGTATCGCCATAATTGAGTCTATCTGGTATCATTACTTTTCGCCTCTTTTATTGTTGTAATCAATTTTGAGGAGGACGCATTCCTCGCGTGCGTTCAACATGCTTCTTATAGAATACTACCAATAACATAACTAATCCACGGGGCGGGTTTCTTGGGTTGATCAAAATCCACCCAAGCGGCAGCGTTAAGGTTGGATCTATCTGTATAAACCCTCCCCCTTCTTACCTAGGCGGACAATTTTCCAATGGCTGGCTTCTTCGTTTCAGTCATACCCCCTCTTCTTCAATCAAATGCGCCAAACCCTTCGCGCCTTTTTGGTTCAAATGAACTCCATCTACAGTAACAACCAGCTTTCTTCTTTTGCTTTTCCAACTCGAGAAGCCAAAATAAGTTGTGATTAATGTATCTATCGCTGTACAACTTGCAAGTTTTCTACCATAAAACTCTTCCCCAGATCTTTTTCGTTGGTTGTAACCGCATTTAACTCCACGTTCAAACCCGGTTTCTCCCATGAAACAAAGGATAAACTCGTCGTCCCCATATCATATGTTAGGCAGGATCCTTTCAATTCGGCCTGCGGGAATAACTTTCGAAGGTAAACCCAGGCTTCCTCCGAAAAGTTTCCTCTCACCGTAGCTTTGTTGATCCCTTCTATTCCATAATCGGCCGCATTTGGTACCATGTAGGCCTTCATTTTCTCCATAATTTCCGGACTATCCAGCTCGCCGTAGCAAATTTGCAAATCGGTTCCGGGGATGGGAGCAGTAAAGAGACTCCTCCAGGGCATCGTCTTCTTCAGCAGCCCAAAAAACCAGCGAAAACTAACCCGTTCCGGTTCACTTACGGGGACTCCTCTACCCTTTAATTCTTCTCTGATCTCATCCAATTGATCGGTCATCAAGTAAATGGCGATGATCCCCCGGTGCCCCTGGTTATATTTTTCAACCCAATCCGCTTTCCATCCCCCGCCATCTTTCCTCTTTAACCACACCATCTCTAAATATTGTAATCCGATCCACACATTGGCCACTTGGAAGCCTTTCGTTCCTTTACCCCAGGCCGGCTCAAAGGGAAAACCCATCGGTTCAATCTGCTTCTTTAATGCTTTCAGTTTCTCCATGTCGTGATCAATATTAATAACAAAATGATCCAGTCTTATCATTATTAATTAACCCCCTTAATCTTTGCTCGCGACCTCTTCCTCACTCCGCGAAGAAATAGAACGGATCCTGATAGTGAGCAATAAGCCCTTTTCCTTTCTGTTTTCTAAGGATTTTCACCATTGACTTGGCATGAATCCGGTCATGCCAGGGATAGATTTTAGCCTCATGCTCTACTTTGGCTAAAGCCTCCTGCATGGTTTTCCCGCGTACAAACGCGCCAGGAAATGCAATGAGAAAACCCAAATAACCTATGCCGTTGGTTTCAAAGGCGACAGGAATAGAGGTCGCCATAACTACTCCCCCTTCACCAACAAACTGATCTATTTTTAAAATCCAGCGACCGCTAAAACTTTGGTTGCTGGATTTATGTGCAGAGGCTCTTAGTTAAAAACAAATTCCTTATTCCGGTTACTTCAACAATTAACTGCCTTATCGGCCACAACAATTGTGGTGTTCCCTTTTCGCCAGACCATTTCCACTGGCGCAAACTTGGCGATCTGGAGCATCTTTAACTGGTTATCGATGGTACAGGGAGTATCATAGTGGTAAAACTCGCCAGCGGGAAGATTCTGTTCTTTCCGGAGGCGCGCATATTCTTTAAAATAAAAATCCTCCTCTTCCTGGTCAATTACCATGTAATCACATTCGATATACCTTCCTCCCGGTTTGAGGGCGGCATACACCTTTGAATAAAGCTCAATTTTTTGCTCGTGGGAATAATGGTGCATCGTTTGGAAAGAAATTACTGCCTCAAACCGCTCTGTTCCGAAATCATAAGTAAAATAATCCCCGTGGATCAGCGTCAAATCTTTGTCCGGATGTTTTTCTTTTAATACATCCAGCATCGCTTGGGTTAAATCAATGCCGGTCACTTTAAGATGGGGACGGGTTTTGAAGATTTCATCCAGTTCCAAACCGGTTCCGCAGCCAAGATCCAAAAGATTAACCGTTGTCTTTGGCAACAATTCCGCCATCTTTATGTATCCTTCTCTACACCCTTCCACCTCGTTAAGCATATGCTGATCATAGCCCTCGACCCGTGTGGTAAAAAAATCACTCATCTTTTCGAGCATCCGTTTCTTCTCCTTAAGTATTACTTTTTTCTGTGTGGTTATATTAAAATCTCCCCCGTAAATTCATTCATTTGTTATACTTTAGTAATTCGGATACCGTTTTAAAACGATAACCATGTTCCCTCAGCCCTGTAACTATTCCCTCGAGCGCTTTCACTGATTCTCTCCTGCTATCGAACATAACGTGAAGAAGAATAATCGACCCGGGTTTGGTATTCTCCATAACATGCTTTACGATCTCTTCAGAGCTACTTGCTATTTCAAATGCATCCGGTTCAACGTCCCACATTATGGTTTTTCGAGCGTGTTGTTTTAGATAATATGGTAGCAATAATAATTTCTTTCCATTTGGTGGCCGGAATAGAATTTCTCCCGTGTATCCTGCTTTTCTAATCAACTGATCTGTTCTTTCTATCTCCTGCCGAATATAGTCGTAAGATTTTAAAACCATACGCTTATGAGAGTAAGTATGATTTCCTAATTCATGTCCGGCCGCAACAATTTTTTGTCCTAGAGAGATATTCTTTTCCAGGTCTGCGCCAACCACAAAAAAGTTGCCTTGACATTTAAATCTTCAAGAATAGATAGAATCTCATCCGTTTTAATAGTAGGTCCATCATCAAAGGTTAGCGCCACCACTTTTTCGCTTGTCGCAACTCTTGGATAGATCTCTCCAAAGAGCTGAAACGTTCTCGATCTTGAGATTTGTGCCATAGGATAACTGCGCAAAATAGACTTACCGCGATAATTGTAATTGCGTAAATAGCCTTATGCCTCCTTACGGACGCGGCACCTTAAATTTTATCTACAACCTGGACGATCCAATTAATTATATTCTATCTCCTGCAAGCCCGCTAGTCGTGCTCATCCCTCACGGAATAAAATAATCTATCTCCTGAAGCATGTATTCGGCAAAATCAGCCAATAAGATGGGATCCCAACCAGCATTGGCGTACCGGCCGCTATAAATACCAACAGCAGTTTTGATGATCTCTTTATATTTTTCCGGTAAATTCTTTCGACCCCAGTCTCCGCCCTCTTTTTTTGACGCAATGCGGTTTTCCCGCAGGTAATACAATACCCGGCAGAGGTTAAGAATATAGTAAACCGGGTCTTTAATTATATCGGTCCGCACTTCTGCAAGATCATATAAAATTGAATCGACATAATATTTCTTAGGAATTTCGACAAATGCGTCCTTTATTTCTTTTCCATACAAACAAACTCCCCGGTGATACACCATGGTCATGTGGGCTGCCAGATCCGGGTCAACATCGTTCCCGCAAACGAAATTTCTGTCGTTTATATACCTATCCTTCAATAATTCCGAAAAATGCACCTCGAAGGGGGTCGGATATTGAAACTCTTGCGCATACTTCCCGAGAACCACACTCATTTCAATTCCTTTACCAGGCAAATCCTCCAAGCTCAGCAGCCTTTCAATAAGCAACCTTTTCGTTGGCATGTCAAGGGGGTTATTTACCAAAACCAGAAGATCAAGATCATTCTTCAATACCAAACCATTCAGGTAAACGTCGTAATATAGTCTCCGTATATTTCGATTTTCTTTCAGATTCTTGAATTTCAGAAACAGTAAATACCATATTTTCTCCCACCAATATTTATTATTTCCATGTTTTTAAATCCACGCCATTGTTTTCTGCCAAACCATAAATCCATAAATGATCAACAATTCCGCCAAAGGGGTAGGGATCTTCGGTGTCTTGGCTTCCATTCGAAGCGGCATGCCGTGATATAAAATCGCTATTGATCAATATAATAGACTACCTTCCATAACTGTAACTGCCTTCCCCGATATCAATACTCTTTCGCCAGCCACTTGAACTTTCAATCTTCCGCCTCTTTCAGATAATTGATAAGCATTGAATTCATCTTTCCCTAATCTTTTCTTCCAATATGGTCCCAAACAACAATGAGCAGAACCTGTTACTGGATCTTCAAGTACTCCAACCGCGGGGGCAAAAAACCGTGAAACAAAATCATACTCCTTAGCTTTTGCCGTTACTATTACTCCCCTCATGGACACTTTCATAAGCTTCGTAAAATCAGGCGCAATATCTTTGACTACTTTTTCAGATTCAACTTCAATTAAATAATCAAAAATATTTTTCCCTATATAAATTGGGTTAATATTAAGCGCTTCTAAAAGTTCCGCTGGTGCTTCACTTTCTTCTTCCGGGGTGGCCGGAAAGTTAAGTTGGATCCACCCTTCATTTATTTTAGCCGAAAGTAGTCCACTCTTCGTATAGAAAACAGCTTCCTGATCTTGTCTTAAATATCCTTTTTCCCATAAAATATGGGCACTTGCTAATGTTGCATGACCACAAAGATCAACTTCAGCTTTAGGTGTAAACCAGCGCAGGGTATATCCATCTTTCTTTGGAATAAGAAAAGCAGTCTCAGCCAAATTCATCTCATTGGCAACATCTTGCATCCATTTTTCAGTAGGAGTTGAATCCAGAACGCAAACTGCCGCTGGATTTCCTTTGAATGGCTTCTCCGTAAAAGCATCAACTTGATAAATCTTCATAACTCATCCTCCAATCAAAACCTTGCGGACAACCATTGAAAATTTCCGCCTGCAATTATAGCTTTATTTGTACTTACTACAAATATTGAACATGCATTTTATAAAAATATCGGCTATCTTATTTTCTTAACTCGCACTTTTATTTAAAAGAGATTTAGTATTACTAATTATTGCTTGCTGAGATAACATCGATAAGGATTTTATAAAATTTGTTTTTAGCTTTTCTTTCTATCCAAGGTTTGTGACCACATTCCTTTAGCAAATACAATTGAAAGTCCCGCAGCGCATTTGATAAAGGTTTCTTTACCCCGGCTGCCGGATGAGGATCATAGTCCCCATGGATTGCCACTACTGGGCATTTAATTTGCTTTGCAAACTTTATAAGTTCGCCTTTTCTTCGTAATTCCAGAACCTCTTGTAATACACGACTAAAATCATAATCTAATGCTTTTCTAATTTTAGGTCTGTCATATTCATCCTTCAAGGGATCAAATAAATCCGTCTTTAATGCTAATTCTCCAAGCCTTAAAAATATCCGATTATTATTCGTAGAGTCAGAATCAGATAGTTTTTCGATAATTAATCGGTATTCTTGTTGTTCTTCCAGATTTAAACGATTTAATCTCGTTTCTTCAATTTTTGGCACATATTCTTCCTTGAATGGTCCACTTCCAATAAGTATTAGTTTCTTAACTAATGCTGGAAAACTTGCAGTAAAAATATAACTCAACCATGCACCCCAAGAGAAGCCAATCATAATAATTGGTTTTTCTATATTTTCTTCTAAAATATTCTTCAATTCAACTAATTGTTTTTCAAGGGTTGCTTCTGTTTGAAATGGTTCTAAAACACCACAGTAAGCGGCAAGGAAACTGGCAACGGGTTGCATTTCCCCAAATGCACCTGGACCGCCATGAACAACAACAATTTTATAAGGTTTATTTCCATATTTCCTTAAATAATCCACTTTTTATCTCCCACATCGATCCCAACTATTATCATAGATTAAAACTGTCTTGATGTTTTTGTCAATGTCTTAACTTTCATAATTTAACAACTCCATCAAAATCATCGAAGCACCACAATATTTTTTCTATAAAAAACCTGTTATTCCTTTATTAACCATCATATTCGGTATAGAGAAAAGAAGGCTTGTACTAAAGGGAAAACTCTTGGACATAATCGTATTTCCCGTTAACGAATCAACGCTGCCGATTCGGAAATTAATGAGGAAGTCCATTGTAAATAGCGCAAAGCGTTCCTATATTTTAAGGGTAAGGCCGTCAAAGGCGATATGAAAACCATATTTCCTGGCATAACACTCAAATTCTCCATGTTCAAGGGCACCCTCGTGGGAGAGATGAGTGGCATAAATTTCCCCCTTTTTCTTCAACAAACCGCAGGCTTTAAATCTTTGTACGTGGTCGATAAAGTCCTTTGCGCCCAAGTGATCCCCGGGTTTGGAAGCATAACCTATGCCGTAGGTAAGATCAAGAATCACCAAATCAATCCTGGTCTTTGTTGCCTTCAGATGGTCCCAGACTTCGTCATTAATGATTGAAGTATCGGTTCCGTAAAACAAACATTTGTCCTTAGCTTCAATCTTGAAGAGAAAACACCCTTGTTGCGCAGAGCCATGATTGGCAGGCACCCCGGTAACCAGATAATCATTGATTTGATAAGGCACAAACGGTGTCACCGCCAAAAGCTTAATTCCTAAAGCAAGCTGGACTTTAGGATCAAATATACTGCCGTAATCGCACCTCCGGCTGATCATTGCGTCCATTGTTTCTAAAGTCTGCCGCGAACCCGCGATTAATAAATCCTTGGCATTCCTCGCGCCATAATCGGGATGTCTTGAAATAATCAACTCCGGATCGAAATGATCCTCATGGGGATGGGTTTGCAAGCAGACCGAAATTACGGATAGATCGATCCGGTACTCATAGGAGGAACTCATTATATCCGGCCCCAGGTCAATTAGTAAATCATCGTTTATTATGATCGATGATCTTCGGCGTAGATTCTTTCCCCCGGCTTTACGGGCAATGGTGCAAAAGGGGCATTGGCAAAAGGGCAATGGTGTTGAGGGCGAGGCCGAAGTCCCAAGAAATTGGATTTTCATGGTTTAATTCCACCTTCAACCTTGCAAAAATATCTTCTGAAGCATGTATTCAGCTTAACTTTATACTCCGGTCCCCAATTCAATCTTGGTTCGGATGTAACTCATAATCAATAATACAACTTATTAAAATCCCATTTACTCCCCTTTTAATCTGATCAACCATCTCTCCAACCACAACAAATCCATTTCTTTTATAAAAAGAGAGAGCAGCCTTCTCGCTCGCGGAAACAATCAAACTGATCTTCCAATAGCCGTTGGCTTTGGCTTTTGCTTTCAGATCGGCCAGGAGCATCCTCCCGAATCCTTGCTTCTGGTCCTCGGGATTGATGGCGATTAAATCAATCCAGCCCCCGCCGGGCCAGGAACGTAAATTGCCAAAGCCGATGACCACCTCCCCCTTTTTAATTACCCTGACCACAACCTTTCCTTGCTTGAATAATTTCAGCATATTGCCGGCGTTTTCATACCAGTCGAAGACATAAATCTTACTAAAACAACGCCGGGATATCTCCGCGATGGGTTCGAGATGTTCCTCCTCCATGTCGATAATCTAAACTTTTTCACTGTCCCTGGACGTCACTTCAACCCCTCCACTTAACTGTCATAAAAAAATAATCAAATAATATTCCACAACAGCAAACTCATTCTCTCCATCAAAGTTCCGCAGTTAAAAAATTTCTTGAAAAGTTATATAGTAGTTGGGCTTTTCTTTAAAATTATCCCAACCCACCTCAAACTTTAGCAAGCCAAAGGGAACGGCACAGGCCACCCCTACTCCACCGTCAACCTCCCAGGGCACATCACCAAAGCCGCTGCCTACCGGGACAATTTGGGCATAATCGAGAAAGGCGATTCCCCACCACTCAAGAAGGCCCGAACCCCATAGGTCAAAAAACAACTTATGAAATTCGGTATTTCCTGATAGATACCGGTTTCCCGCCAAATTATCCTGATGCCCGCGGAGCGTTATTCCGCGCTTCCCCCCACTTTTAAATTGATAAATGAGGGGAGTCTCTTCGGAAGACAGCCCACCGCTTAGATTACTAACCAATTTACTGTTATTTTGGCCAAGCGTTTTCGTCCAGGAAAATTCGATTTGTTGAAAATCGGGTTCTGTTATACTTAAGGATTTGCCATAGCCGAATCTAAGGCTCAACTCCTGATCTTTCCCCCACTTTACCTCCGTTTCCGCCAAAAGATATGCTTGTTCCTTCCTGCTTTGGCCAACACTCAAACCGTTCTTTTGGTAGTTGAGGGCCAAAATCCATTCCCAGTCGGCAACCGGGATATAATCCAGCGCAAACCTAACCTGGAAACCTTCTGTCTGATAACGGGTTTGATTATATTGCCCATTTCGGCGTGGCAAATTCCTATATTCCCATGAATACACTTTTCCCTTGGTCCCCGCATAAGCCAACCCCACTTTCCACCAGGGATCCCAACTCCAATCAGCGCCAAAAGAGATACTCAACCCATTCCCGAAGGGGTTAATAATCCGGAAGTTAAACTCCTGATCTAAGAGATCCAGCCCTTTAAAAATGGCCACCTTAGCGATATTATTGACCCCGTAAATCTCCACCGGATAAACCATCAAGGGATGAACATCCTCGGTCGAAACAAAAACCCTGGCGCTCCCCTCTTTGCTCTTCTCCGCCCGTACTTTAACGGTGACCGGATTAAAGATCGCAAGATTAGCCAAGCGCTGCTCCGCCAATTCCTGCTTCCCCTCCGTCCACCGGTCTCCTACTTTAAAGGGCAATTGCCTCCGGACAATTTCCGCTTTGGTTCGATCCAAACCTTCGACGATTATTTCGGCAATCATCAGATCGGTTTCCCCACTGACGCTTTTACTTTCAAAAAGCCGGCGAATTTCTGCTTTCTTTCTTTCAACATCCTCATAGATCTCCGGCGTCAGCTTTGGGTAAAAATCCTGCACAGAGTGGGTATAGATGGCATTTCCGATCTTCCATAAAACTTGGAATTTCTCCGGCCGGATTGCCTTCTCCCGTACCAGCATCAAGATACCACCGGCATAATCTTCCAGAGCGATCCCGGTCCGGTTATCAAAGGGGACATCCAGATAATACAAATAATCCTTGATCCAATGAAAATACTGCTCTTTTTCGACACCCGAATCGCTATAAACATCCAAACCCATGACCCGGTCCGCCAAAGCCTGTTGCAGTTCGACCGCGTTAAGCGGAGTACCGTTTAAGGTAGGAATAACCCCCCACTGTCCGTCGATCATAATCCACTTACCCTGGTCTTGCAAATAGGCCTCGGCGACAACATGGCCGGCACCGATGAATGCACTCTCCACATCTTTGGTTTTTAAGCCGAGGGTGCGTGAAGGGATACCCAGGGCGTTTAAAGCGCCGGCGACCACAATGGCGTACTCGACACAGCGAAAGCGTTTTCCTGCTTCAACTTCCTCCAGGATAGAAAGGGGATCGCTTTTTTGCGGTGTATTGATCCCATGATGTGCCCAGAGACTGTTCACCCAGGAGACAATCACCTTTGCTTTTTCATAGTCATTTTCACAACCGGCCACTTTTTCCGCCAAGCGATACCTGGTTCTTAACTCGGTCAAGTAAGGGCTGTCGGGGCTGCTCCAAATAAAGGGATAATGAGCAGGCCCTTGGTCGTTGGATTTGACATCCTGCGCCAGCGTTTGTTTGGCCACTGAAAGGATCAACATTATACAACCAATTAAAATCAAAAAAGGATGCGTCGGTGATTTTTTCCCTTCATTCATTTGCCCTCTCCTCCCTGCTTAAACCGATTCAATAGAAAATTTAAGAAAATAGGCAGGGGACGATTCCCCAAAAAAGAATAAATATCAACCTTCCCCTTAATGATTTAATAATTACCTACATTCATCCCAATACTTTTTAATCTGGATTAAGAGTCTACCTCTTTCCCCAACCTGCTTTTGCGTTTTATGCCTCTCCCATCCGTCCATCAGATTAGCGTCTACTTGGTACAAACACAGCAAATCGTCTCCCCCGTCTCCGAAAATTCCTTTCCTGCCACATCCCCATAAAATTCAAAACTTTTAAAGCCGATGGGCTCAATCTCCGCCAAGAGTTTTTCCTTCGTAAAAAAATGGTCCCAGATATTATAGCATTTTACATTTTCTTCAGTTATAACAATCACCTGTCTTAGTTCGGTCTCGTCTTCATCATCATACTGGTAAACGGCCTCCAAACAAAGATGGTGCTCCGGGCTCCAAAACCCGCCTTCTGCCGAGTAAGACCAAGAGCGGCTCTCCTTGTTTCTCATCCTTGGTGTAAAGACATCAACAATAAATTTCCCGTTCGGTTTTAACGCTTGATATACTTTTTCCAATAATTGCCGCCTTTCCGTCTTCGATAACGCGCCGTAATCACAATAGATCAACGTGACGACATCGAACTCTTCCAAAAAATTAATGTTCAAGTAGTTTTGGTAAAGATACCGGATATTGCTTTTCTTCATAAGCGTTTGTTCTTTGGCGTACTCGATCGAACGTTTGGAAAAATCCACACCGGTAACCACATAGCCGGCACTGCTGAACCGCTCGGCATATAATCCGGGGCCGCAGCCTAAATCAAGTAAAAACTTATACTGGGCGGGCGGCGCAATTTTTCTGATCCAGCGCACCGATTGATCAAGAAACTTATGTTTACGGCTGGCCGCATCCCAATCCGGATTGAGGTGGGCGGCCAGCAAGCCTTTCGAGATATGCTCATCATCCCAAAAATTATTCGTACTGGGGGTATATAAGCCGGGTTTGACCAAATATTTTTTTAGTTCGTTAAACATAGTCGCAGCTCCTTACTGGTCAAATCTTTTCTTTCGCCATCAGTTAGACCGGTCGTCCGGGTTCTTCCTCTACAAAGAGCGCTTTTGCTTCACTCACTAAGAATCACCTTTTTATGCGGTGAGCTCGCCTATTTTAACAAGCTCTTTAAGTTTTTCGTTGATAAACGGTTGCAGGCAGGAAGGGACATGATCTTGATAATACCTGTGCAAGGCGACACACTCCCGGCAACGGCCATGCCATTCACAAAAACAGTCTCTGTTCACTTTATTGAACAGACACTCAGGTAGAAGACGGAACATCGCAATAGTACTACCTAAAATCAACTATAATTCGGCAATTATTCTCTCGAGCCATTCACGAACAAGGCTGTTAAATAGCTCTTCTTGTTCGATTTGTAAATTATGCCCGGCCTTATCCAGTACAACAAAGGATGCTCTTGGATAATTATCCAACAACTTAAATTGATCCCGATACCCAACCTCTGTATCCTGCCTGCCCACCAAGATTAAACTTGGCTTCCCAAATGGTTCCTCCAACTGATCAATATCATAAGAAAAAGCGCCATCTAATACTTCATTCAAAAAGTGTTCGTCATTCTCCATGACATCCAGAATATCTCTTTTATATTTTTCCCATACCCTTCTGGTCTGCACGATAGCCATGTTTTCAAAGAATGCTTTTTCCGCTTTATCTAAACTCTCCATGAAAACATGATCTCTTTCAATAACTTGAAGCGGTGGAATATCGCCCTGCCGGTAACCCGGGTATACCAGCGGACATAACAGCAACAAGCCAAGGATTTGCCGGCTTCTTTTTTGGATTAACGCCCTACTTAAATATCCGCCATATGATTCTCCGGCCAAGATAAACTTTTGCGTAGGAATTATTTCATCAATAAACCCGAGGATTACATCTAAAACATCATCGGAGCGCTTGATTCGACTGCTTGCTTTAGAGCGGCCCATTCCAGGCAAATCCATATATATTCTCATAATCTCATACTTACACTCTTTAAAAACCGGTTCCAGACAACCGGACATCAGATGATGATTAACTCCCCAACCGTGGAGAATAAGGAAGGGGATACCCTCGCCATAAACCTCATAATATAACTCTGTTCCCAATACATCGATTGTGGCGTTCATCTGCCTTCTTACTCCTTATCTATTTGTCTTCAGCCTCATGAATTTCAAGTAAAGCCGAAATAGCATCATTTAATCCCAAATAGCCTTCGTAATTGTCGATGTGATACTTCCTTTCCATAATTTACCCTATAATAGCTTTGGCTTTCAACAATAACATTATATTTCTTGACAAGACTCCATAATATCGATTTAAATTCAATTCGGCCAATTTATTCTGAAGCGGCACATCAAGGGCTTCAAAAGGCTTGGTATTTATGACCATCTGCGTTTCTTCATTTGAAAAGCGCCCAACTTTCCTCCTGTTCCATATTCCATAATTTTCAGGACATTTTTCCTGGCACTTAGTACATCCTACCAAGCTATGATGCCAATCATCATGCAGCCACTGCGGCATTATGTCTTTCATTTCATTATAAAACGTTAAACATTTATCAACCTCTATTCGTTCGTTGTCTCTGGCGAGAGCACCGGTCGGACATTGTTTTATACATACACCGCACCGGCTACACCTATCCATCCTCAGCTTTGAAGCCAACTCAATTTTGTCATCGCAAAGCAGATCAGAGCCAAAGACAGTAAGACGATGACAGGAACCCATTTCTTCTATATACAATAAATTATTTCTGCCATACTTCCCAAATCCACCTATTGCCGCCAATATTTTCTTCGGAAGAACAACCGGCCACGATTTAAGTTGATATTGTGCAAAAATACAGTTGAGTCCATATAATGGTGTAAAAATGGTTTTCTAAAAAAATAGGGGAGCCATTAACAAATTCCTCAGTTAGAATAGAGGTTGGAGAAACCAAAATTCTGAGAGGAGGAATTTGAAATGGCTCAA
>JAAYHY010000061.1 GCA_012735135.1 Bacillota bacterium
CCCGGCAGTCCTGTCCCGAAATGTAAATTAAATTGCCTGTGCGTCGAAAGGGGACATAGGCGGCGACCGGTTTCGCCGGTTCCGGCAATTTTACCCCTAGTTCTTCCAGTCGTTTTTCGATTTTCATAATTAACTCCCCCTCATCTTCTTATTTCCCTAATTGGACCTCTTAATTTTTGATTCTTAGATTTCCTTTAGGTTTCATATTGTGAAACACCAATTCTATGGCCGACCATAATATTGTAAACTGTCATCAACCCGGCGGACTTTGCCTAAATAGCCTGCTTAAAGGAATTAACAATTTCTGTGAACTTACCGAAAATCAAACCGACATCCACGGAATAAGAAATAAATGCTACACCCAGGTCGCTCCAGTATTTGGCATCTTCGACGCTTTCCACGAAGGTACCGACCACTTTCTTTTTGTGTAAAGCTTTAGCGACAATCATTTTCATCTTCTCGATCAGGAGGGGATTTTTGGTTTCTCCGGGAATACCCAAGGATTGCGAAAGGTCATACGGCCCGATAAAGATGACGTCGATCCCCTCGACCTCGAGAATCTCATCAAGGTTGTCGAGTCCCTCAACACCTTCCAAATGGGCAATAACGATGGTGTTTTGATTGGCAAATTGATAATATTCCTTCTTCGCCATGCGGGAGTATTCCGCCGCCCGTACAAACCGGCATTGGCCCCTCATCCCCTCGGGATAAAACCTAGAAGCCAAGGCCAACTTCTCGGCCTGCTCTTTATTGTTAATCTCCGGAACCTCAATCCCATGGGCGCCGATATCCAGTGCCCGCAAAATATAGTGGTCTTCGTTTTTCGGGACCCGGATAATCGGGCTAATTCCGGCCAACTCGCAGGTGCGAACAAGATTCTGGGCAGTTTCGTAGGAAACCGGGCCATGTTCCATATCGATAATGGCAAAATCAAACCCAGCCAAACCGGCTATTTCAAAGATGGCGGGATCGGTTATTTTACAAAACGGTCCTAAGACGGGGGTGTGGTTTAGCATCTTCTCCATCAGAGTCTGAGCTTTCATTAAACTATCAACTCCATCTTCTTTTTTGGATTTCTTGAATTCTAAAAAATCAACAAGTTCAAAGGTCCCGTAGACTCCTCCCTCTCCTAAAGCTTAAATTCGGCCGTCAGCGGTTGATAATATCGTTCGAAGAGTTCCAATGCGGCCCCGTCCGGTTGAAATTCCGGTTGCCGGCAGTATTCAGAAGAAATAACTCCCCGGCGTTTTAAAATTATCTTTTCCCACTTAACGATCATTTCAATGGATTGGAAAATGTAATTCAGCAGTGAAGTCAATTGGTTATGAAAGTGGATTGCCTTCTCCAGATCGCCCTTTTGGTATTGCTGATAAATACGGCAATAAATATCCGTTAAGGAAGAACCGGGCATCACGCCAACGGCGCCCCGTTGTAAAGCGTCAATCATTTGTAAGCCGGCGTAGCCTACAAAGATTTCAAAGGGAGACTGTTTCACCTGCAAGAGGGCGGAAATCATCGGGGTTGGCGGTTTGCACTCAACCTTTAGATATTTTAGATTCTCATTGCTCTTCATCATTTCCGCTAAGACTTTAGCTTCGATCGCGATACCGGTTTCCACTGGCGAATACTGAACCATTATTGGAATATGAACAGCAGAGGCTAACGTCAACACGTGATGAATGAAACCGTCTTTGCCCGAGGGTATTAAAAAGGGCGGTAAAACCATTAACGCATCGGCGCCACTCTCTTCCATCTCCACGGCCTTCCGCACCGCCAATTCCGTGGATTGCTCGGTGACAGAAGCGACCACCGGAATCTTTCCCTGCGCTCTACGGACAACAACCTCCAGCATCCGCCTTTTTTCCTCTTCGGAAAGCTTATAAAACTCGGTCGCAAACCCAAACAAAGCGATCCCATCTGCTCCCGCTTGGATTTGGAAATCAACCAGCCTTTCCAAATCGGCATAGTTCACATTCCCCTCATCATTAAAGGGAGCGGCCAATACTGGCACAATGCCGGCTAAATTCAGAGCATTCATTCTGCAACCCCTCCCAAAATTGATTTAGAACTAATTGCAGCGGATCGACCTCTCATAAAAATCTTTTCCCATTGCCATTCACCCTCTTATTAAAGTTGTCTCTACTAGGGCGTGTCCCGTGCTCCTTAATCATCTTGGCATCCTTTCGAAAATACGGTAGTATTTTAAAGATAAATAAAGATAATAGATAAAGATCTATAGTAAAACAGGTGAATGGAGAAAAAATCCTCCCGGCAAGACTAAGCGAGGAGGATATGATTACTTTCATGGTCCCATTTACTTTCACTCACCCGGAAGGGGTCTTTTCTTACTTCGCAGCAATGAGCTTCTCGGCTTCTTCGACTGAAGAGACAACCGGGAGATCGGGCAGGGTTTTCGCAAAGAAAGCATTGTCTTTAAAGCCGGAACCAGTAACTACACAAACGACCTGCTCAGTAGGTTTAATTACCTTCATCGCCAACAGTTTTTCCGCCCCGGCGACCGATGCGGCCCCGGTGGTTTCCCCGTAGATCCCTTCCAGTCTGGCCAGCGCTTGGGAAGCACGGATAATCTCTTGATCGCTGACGGAGATCGCATAGCCGTTTGATTGTTTGATTGCCCAGAGCGTATAATCTCCATCCTGTTCATAACCGGCTAATGAATCGCTTATCCCCGAGGCGACCGTCTCCGGCTGCCCCCAGGCAACCACTTTCGTTCCGGTCGCAAAGGCGCGGGCGATTGGGGCACACCCCTCGGCTTGTACTCCGATCAACCGCGGTATTTTCTTGATCAATCCTATTGTTTTGAGTTCGCGGAAACCTTTATGTACTCCGACCAATAAAGGCCCGGAGGCAATCGGAATTGATATCCAATCGGGTAGTTCACCCCGGAGTTGTTCCCAAATCTCATAGGCAACGGTTTTATCCGCTTCCGTCGGATATGGACTGGCAAAGGTAGAGGTAAGATTAAACCATCCGCGACGTTAGCTGATCTCTCTGGCGACGTGGTAAGCGTTACTAAATTGCCCTCCCACCTGGACAACTTGGGCCCCGTACATTCTAATCTGCGTTAACTTATCTTTTGGTACGCTCGCCGGCACAAAAACGTAACATTCAAGACCGGCACGGGCGGCATAAGCGGCTGTGCTTGCCCCGGCATTACCGCTGGACGAAGTGACGAC
>JAAYHY010000062.1 GCA_012735135.1 Bacillota bacterium
CAGTAGGCTTCGGCCTGGGCAATCTCATTTTCGTGGTGGGGGAAGACCAGATCCGTCCCCCCTCCGTGAAAATCAAAACCGCTCTCCAGATACTTCAAAGACATGGCCGCACATTCGATGTGCCAGCCGGGGCGCCCTTTACCCCAAGGGGAATCCCAGGCCGGTTCCCCCGGTTTCGCCTCCTTCAAAAGGGCAAAATCCATGGGGTTCTTTTTCCGCGGGTCGGCCTCGACCCGGGCCCCGCTGAGCATTTCCTCCAAAGGGCGGGCGGAAAGTTTCCCGTATTCGGGGAAGGTGTCCACGGCAAAATAGACATCCCCATCGACCTGGTAGGCATGGCCTTTCTCCATCAAGCCTTTAACCATCGCGATGATCTCGGGGATATGCGCCGACACCTTCGGGTAATAGGTGGCCGGTTCCACCCCCAAAGCCGCCATATCCTCCAGATAAATCTGGGCAAAACGGGCGGAAAGGGCCAAAGGGTCTTCCCCGGTTTGGTGGGCGTGGAGAATAATTTTATCATCCACATCGGTAAAGTTCTGGACCAAAGTCACCTCGTACCCCCGAAAGCGCAGAAACCGGCGGATACAATCCCAGACAACCGGAGGGCGGGCATTACCAATATGGGCATAGTTATAGGGAGTCACCCCGCAAACATAAATTCCGACTTTTCCCGGGTCCCGCGGGACAAACTCTTCCTTCTTTCTGGTCAGGGTGTTATAAACCATGATCGCCATTGTTCGTGCCTCCTTTTTCGGCCGTCCCCTTTTCCAATTGGACTAACCGGTTTTCCAAAACCTCAATCCGTTTCTGTAACTGCTCGCAGTAGGCTAACATCGGGTCGGGTAACTTGCCATGTTCCAAATCGGGTCCCCCTACCCGGACCCCGTCCTGGACAACAACCCGGCCGGGAACCCCCACCACCGTCGAGTTGGGGGGCACCGGACGGATGACCACCGCTCCCGCGCCAATCTTCGCATTGTCCCCTACCGTAATGGAACCCAACACCTTGGCCCCGGCGGCGATAATTACATTATTACCGATGGTCGGATGGCGTTTTCCCTTCTCTTTACCGGTCCCGCCCAGGGTAACCCCTTGATAAATGGTGACGTTGTCCCCGATTTCCGTCGTTTCACCGATCACCACGCCCATCCCGTGGTCGATAAAGAGGCCTTTGCCGATCTTCGCGCCGGGATGAATCTCGATTCCTGTGAAGAAACGGGCAATTTGTGAGATCATCCGCGCCAATAAGAATAATTTGTGTCGATAAAACCAGTGGGCAATCCGGTACGCAAGGAGGGCATGAAAGCCGGGATAACAGAGGATAACCTCCCAAAGGCTACGGGCGGCCGGATCCCGTTCAAAGACCGCCTTAACTCCTTCCCGAAGATAGAGAAACACTCACTCACCCCCTTAATCCGACAAAAAAACTTCGCCTCCGACAGAGACGAAGTCTACTCTTCGCGGTTCCACTCTGGTTGGACCGGGCTTCTCCAGTCCCACTCTCAGCTACGCGGTAACGGGCGTTTCCGTCAAGACCTACTTCCAGTTCGGCCTTAAGGCTCCCGGGTGCATTTCCCTCGTTGTTCCGGAGGGAAGCTTCCAGCCGCCGACTTCCCTTCTCTGGCCTTCCCAGCCAAGGTACTCTCCCGTTCCTCGCCTTTATGGGCGTTAAGCCCTTTCCTTTACTTGGAAATTTCCTTCGCTCCTTGCCGCCTCACCCGGCCTGATTTTCATCGCTTGGCCCAAGCTGGCGGCAGCCGAGGTGGACAATGGCTTGGGTAGCGACGGCAGGCCAATACCCCTTTCTTAACCTTGATTATAGATATGATGCAAGTCGCCTGTCAAGAACCATCCGCCGGTTGCTTTCCCGGTTTGATGGCGGGAGGCCATAACAGGACGGGACGTCCCGCCCGCATGGCTTTGGCCACATTCCCGTAAACCCAGGGGTTATCTTTATTCAAAGCCGTAAGCAGGTCTTTGACTTTCTGCCGGTAAGTATAGCCGTCAAAGGGACAACTCCGGGCCACCGGTTGATAGGGGATAAACTTCCGGGCGGCTTTGATCTCGGCTTCCCGGAGATAGACCAAGGGACGGATGACGGTGATTCCTGTCCGGTCCAAATAGGTTTTAGGCGAAAAAGTGCGGATCTGCCCCGAATAGAGAATACTCATGAGAAAGGTTTCCACCGCATCATCATGGTGGTGGGCAAGGGCGACTTTATTATACCCATGGGTAGTGGCAAACCGGTTCAACCGGCCGTTCCGCAAATAAGAACAAATGGCGCAATGGTCGGACGCGGTCATGACCGCCGGGCCAATGGGGGTAGGAAGATAATAAAACTCCACGCCAACCCGGGCGCATAATTCCTGCAACGGTTTGGGATCCAGCGGAAGCGTAAACCCCAAATCCAGAGTGGCCGCCGCGATTTCCGCCTGAATAACGCCGGCTTTCGCCATCAGGCCTAAGGCCCAGACCAGCAAAGCGCTGTCTTTCCCTCCGGAGAAGCCGATCAGAATCCGGTCCCCCGGTTCGATGAGGCCAAACTCCCGGCTGGCCCGTAGAATCTTTTGGTTATAGAGCTTCGGTAAGGATACTTTCATCTTTCCTGGTTTTGGTCGGCGCAGTTGGCACAATAACCGTAAAACTTAAGGAGATGCCCGACAATGGCAAAACCGTGTTGGGTGGAGATCTCCTCCTCCACCTTTTCCAGTAGACTGTCGTTAAATTCGGTAATCTTCCCGCATTTTAAACAGACCAAATGATGGTGATGGTCCACACTTTCCAGCTCGTACCGGCTATAACCCTCTTCAAAGTTCAACTGATTGATGATTTTTTCATTACTTAATAGTTCCAGCGTCCGGTAGACCGTAGCCATGCCAATCTCCGGGTGGGTCTTCCGCACCATCGCATAGATATCCTCGGCGGCTAAATGTTGATTGGGGTGTTCCAGTAAAATTTTGATAACGGCTTCCCGCTGCGGGGTCAACCGGTAGCCTTTTCTGCGTAAAGATTCACTAATTTCCGTAATTTTCTCACGTAACTTTTTCACCTAACGATCAACCCTCATTCGTTTATAATTTTCAGTCGCGCCTTGAGATGTTTAAAATAGATTATCATTTTTTCTTGGCTAAATCAATCGTTGAAAAATATAAGTAATCATATTGTAATCAACTCATAATATTCTTAGACCCAATAAGGAAAGGAACAGGAAAAAAAGGGGCGAACCAGAATTATATATTTTTATGTAATCTGCAAAGGAGGCGTTACTCTTGAAAGCACTAGCCCTTTTCTCCGGCGGTCTAGATAGTCTGCTCGCCATTAAACTAATCCAAGAAGCCGGGGTCGAAGTGGAAGCCGTGAACTTTATCCAACCCTTTCTCTCCCCGGAAGACGAAAAAAGATTAGTTGCCCACTTACAAAAACTCGTTTCCCAATTGGGCGTTAAACTGCATATTGTCCGCCTGGGTGAAGATTACCTCCGGATGCTGGAAAACCCGAAACACGGTTATGGGAAAGCAGCCAACCCCTGTCTGGACTGTCATATTTTCTTCTTGCGCAAAGCCGGCGAGATGATGAAAGATTTGGACGCCGCCTTTTTGGTCACCGGCGAAGTCGTCGGTCAACGGCCCAAATCCCAATACCGGGGTGCCTTTCCGAAGATTGACGAGGAAACCGGCCTGGCCGGCTTAATCGTCCGTCCCCTCTCTGCCGGACTCCTGCCTCCGACCATTCCCGAAGAAAAAGGCTGGATCTCCCTGAGTCATTGTCCGTCGATCCAAGGCCGGCAACGCAAAATCCAACTGGAACTAGCCAAAAAGTACGGTTTGGAATATCAAGCCCCGGCCGGAGGCTGCCTGCTCACCAACGTGGAATACGGCCGGAAGGTGAAAGATCTCCTCAAAGCCGAAGGCCGGTTAACCGTTGACCACCTTCGTTTGCTCCGCATCGGGCGGCACTTCCGTTTGAGCCCGGAGTTTAAAGGGATTATCGGCCGGAATCAACGGGAAAACCAAGTTCTTTTCCGTTATTTCTACCAACACCGCCGGGAGGAAGGTCTCTACCTGGTAAAGGCTTTAGGCGCCCCCGGACCCTTGACCGTCGGTTTCGGCCGGCCCGCGGCGGAGGATTTAAACCTCCTTGCCCGCCTTACTCTGCGTTACAGTGATCATGCTCCGGACCAGTCCGTTACGGTTAAAATCTTAACCGGTGGAAAAAAACACCAGTCGACGAAGCTCATCGTCGTGAAAAATCAAAATACACCGGATCCGGACCGTTACCGGATCGCTTGAGCTTACCCTGGCCTACTTTTTTCTTTCGCCAAACCCTTGCTCTCCAAAGGCGATTCCGTTATAATTACGGGTAGATATTATTAGCTAGTACTAATATCATCTACTACTAATATTTTTGTAGAACAATCGATAAAGGGGAATGAAGAATGAAAAAAGTAGGACTTGTCGCCATTGGCAGCTATGTTCCGGAAAGAACACTGACCAACAGCGATTTAGAGCAGATGGTTGAGACCACCGATGAGTGGATCTCCTCCCGTACCGGAATTAAGGAAAGAAGAATCGCGCCGGAGGGGGTTCATGCCTCCGATCTGGCTGTAAAAGCGGCCGCCGATTGCCTGGCCCGGACCCCTTACCGGCCCCAACTCCTCGTCGCGTCCACCAGTAGCGCCGAGAAAACCTGCCCCTATCAGGCCAGTATCATCGGACAGCGACTTAACCTCACCAACCTGGCCGCCTTTGACCTTAACGCCGCTTGTTCCGGTCTGGTTTACGCCCTGGCTGTCGCCTGGAGTCTAATGCGGACCGAGGGGTACGACCATGCTTTAGTCACCGCCGGCGAAAAAATTACCCGTTTTGTGGATTATACTGACCGCGCCACATGCGTCCTTTTTGGCGATGCGGGCGCCGCCCTGATGCTCAGTACCGCCGAGCCCGAACATGAACTGCTCGCCGTTGAACTGGGCGCCGATCCGGCCGGGGCGGACCTGGTGGTTATGGGGGGACCGGGCGACCAGTTTTATTTCCGGCAAGACGGAAAAAACGTGTTTAAATTCGCCGTCGAAAAAATGGGCGAACTCATTGACCGGTTAAAAACCCGTCTGGACGTGAAGGAGAACGACCCTTACTACGTCATTCCCCATCAGGCCAACAGCCGGATTCTGGAAGCGGTCGCCCGGAATAAGAGTATTCCCCGGGAGCGCATAATCTCGAACATCGCCAAATATGGCAATACTTCCTCCGCCTCTATTGGCTTGGCGTTAAAAGAAGCCTGGGAAGAAAAGCGTTTTAAAAAAGGGGACCTCCTCTTCCTCATTGGCTTTGGGGGCGGTTTATCTTGGGCGGCCGCCGCGCTCCGTTGGTGACTTTTCGTTGTATCATATAGCTTAAAAATGCCTGAATAACTCTTTAATTGGCTGGACAATAAAGGACAGATCAATTATGATTCAATATAGCTAGAAAGCTGGTGAACACAGATGTAACACTAAAGAAGGCTGAATGGGGAGGCGGATGGACAAATGAAAAAATTGTTATTCGCTAAATTCAAGGAATCCTTTTTCTCAGTATTTCCTATTGTAATCATCGTTCTTTTCCTCAACTTTACCATTACGCCCATTCCTTTCCCTAATATGTTTCTCTTCTTATTTAGCTCTTTTATTTTGATCCTCAGCATCACCCTGTTTAACCTAGGCGTCGATCTTTCCCTGATGCCCATGGGTGAATATATCGGATCCGCCTTGGTGAAGAGTAAAAATTTATCTTTGATTGTCGCCCTGACTTTCATCATTGGTGTTTTTATCTGCATGGCCGAACCGGACCTCCTGGTTTTTGCCAGCCAAGTCAATGGGATTCCCGATTTCACAATCATTCTCGCGGTTTCCGCCGGTGTTGGTTTGGCCTTGGTCGCGGCTTTTCTTCGGATCCTCTTTCAGGTCGGGCGCTCCCGGATCCTGACGGTCTGTTATTTATTGGCCTTCATTCTATCGGGTTTTACCGGCAAAGACTTCCTGTCGATTGCCTGGGAATCTGGTGCAGTAACCACCGGTCCGATTATGGTCCCCTTTATTATGGCCCTGGGCATTGGTCTGGCCTCGGTGCGGGGGGATAAAACCAGCGAAGAAGACAGCTTTGGTCTGGTCGCTTTTTGCTTGCTCGGACCCATTCTGACGATGTTAATCTTAGGCCTGTTTTTCCAGCCCACCAGTGGAAATGTGCTCTCCGTTCCAGACCTTTTCTCCCTCCGTCAGGTCTTCCACCTTTATTGGGCAAATCTCCCCGTCTTTTGCCAACAGGTTGCCGTCGCTCTTCTACCGATGATCCTTTTTTTTGTCATTTTTCAACTGGTCGCCCTCCGTCTACGCCGGAAAACACTGCTGAAAATCGTGGTGGGCTCAATCTATACTTATTGGGGGCTCGTTCTCTTTCTGACCTGCGTTAACGTGGGTTTTATGCCGACCGGGTATCTATTGGGCCGCTCGTTGGTGGAGAACGCTTCCCCTTGGTTGTTAATCCTCGTCGGGGCGGCCACCGGTTTTTTCGTGGTCGCGGCCGAACCAGCGGTCTTTGTCTTGAAGGAACAGGTTGAGGAGATTACCGAAGGCGCAATCCCCGCCCGGGCAATGGGCGTCGGCCTTTCCATCGGGGTGGGTATCTCCGTCGGATTATCAATGTTCCGGATCTTAACCGGGATCTCCCTCCTTTATATAATAATCCCCGGCTATCTTCTGGCCCTTGTTTTGGCGCGGTTCGTTCCCCCCCTCTTTACTTCGATTGCTTTTGATTCGGGCGCCGTCGCCTCCGGGCCGTTAGCAGCCACGTACATGCTGCCCTTTGCCATCGGGGCCTGTGAAGCCGTCGGGGGCAATATCTTCACCGCTGCTTTTGGCGTTGTTGTGTCCGTGGCCCTCTTCCCGGTGCTGATCATTCAATGTTTTGGCCTCGCCTATCGCTTCAAAGCCAGGCAGCTTGAGGAGGAAAATATACTTCCCATGACTGAAGATTCGATTTTTTCCTATGAGGACAAGGAGAATCAACCCGCTAACCAGAAGTAAGCAAGGCGCCGGTATTACCGCCCAAGGCCAACGGCTGGTATCAGATGACCGTAATAAAGGAACGGAGGTCCTAATCGATGGAAGAGAAAGCTGTAAGCCAGATGGAAGCGTTGATTACGATCGTCGATTCCGACCTGGGTAACCTGTTAAAAAGTTTTTATAAGCGCAATCAGATCCCCCTCTATTTACAGAGTCATGGTTATGGTTCCGCCGAATCGGAAATCTATGAACTGCTTGGTTTCGGCAACCCCAAAAAAACTATCGTCCTGAGTATCCTGAGCGCCCAGATGACCCGAAGGGTTTTAAACCAATTACGGGAAGAGATTGAGTTTCACCGGCCGGGAACGGGAATCGCTTTTACCGTCTCTTTGAACAGTTTCAGTAGTTCCCTCTGGAAACTTTGTCAGGAGATGGAGCAAGATAAGGCCGGTACGGAAAGGGAGGATCCGTCCATGGAAGTTGAAGTAAAGGAAGCTTATGATTTAATCGTCACCATTGTTAATCGTGGTCATTCAGATTTGGTGATGACCGCCGCAAAAGCGGCCGGCGCCCCCGGCGGAACCCTCATTCATGGCTTGGGACTGGGTTCGAAGGAAGCCGAGAAGTTTCTTGGGATCACCATCCAACCGGAGAAGGATGTCATCCTCATTCTGGCCCCCCGCGCGAAAAAGGCCGGGATTATGGAGGAGATCGCCCGTGAAGCCGGCTTGAATACAGTAGGCCGGGGGATCTGCTTCTCGCTTCCGGTCAACGCGACCCTGGGCTTGAAAACCCAAGCTTGACAGGGAGATTCGTAAAGTCACACCCCGCTTATTTCGCCCAATTACAGGCGACAGGGCTAGTATGCGTTTAAAAAAAGAAGCTATCCTGAGGATAGCTTCTTTTCAACTGTGACCAACCGAATCTATAAGCCGAGTTCTGTGCTGATTGTGTATGCACAATCAGTGGTAACCATTTATCTGGGACGACAGTTACCTGCCGCCTCAAGCGACCGTACCCGAGGGAAGAACGGGCCATTCTCGCGTCCGCCAAAGGACGCCCCCTCCTATTCGGTCTTGCTCCGAGTGGGGTTTACCAAGCCGGTTGATCACTCAACCGCTGGTGCGCTCTTACCGCACCTTTTCAGCTTTGCCATGGACCAGCATCACTGCTGCCAGTAGGCGTTTCCTTTTCTGTGGCACTAGCCTTAAGGTCACCCTCACTGGACGTTATCCAGCACTCTGCCCTACGGAGCTCGGACTTTCCTCAGGCGTTCCCTTTCGGTCTCGCGCCCGCGGTTACCCGATTCGGTTGGTTCCAGGACTTTTAATTTTACCACAGACACCCTTAAACCGCAATGGCAAATATCCCCAATTATAACCCCAGGAACATCCCGGCCATCGAAAAGTAAATTAGTAAGGACAAGGCATCCACGATGGTCGTAATGAACGGGCTGGCCATCACCGCCGGATCAAACCCGACTTTTTGGGCCAGCATGGGCAGGATACTCCCGACCAACTTGGCGATAAAAACCGTTAAGATCAGGGTTAGCCCGATAACAAGCGCCACCGGAAAATCCACTTGATCAACAACCATCATTTTCCCAAAGTTGAAAACCGCCAAGGTGACGCCGGCCAAGAAGGCAACCCGGATTTCCTTCCAAACCACCCGGAAAAGATCATGAAAGGCCAATTCATTTAAAGAGAGACCACGGATGATGGTGACGGACGCTTGGCTTCCCGAGTTACCGCCGGTATCCATCAACATGGGAATGTAAGCGGTGAGGATAACATAAGTCTTCAAAGCATCTTCAAAATGGGTAATGATCAGGCCGGTAAAAGTAGCGGAGATCATCATAATTAAAAGCCAGGGAATACGGCTTCGCCAAATTTCCACCACCGATTTTTTCAGATAGGCCCGATCGGTTGGGGTAATCGCCGCCATCTTCTCAATATCCTCGGTCGCTTCCTCCTGAAGCACGTCAAGAGCATCGTCGACGGTGACAATCCCAACCAGACGTCCTTCCCCGTCCACCACCGGAAGCACGGTCAAATCGTATTTCGCAAATACTTTGGCCACCGTTTCCTGGTCTTCCAAGGTGCCGACGGAGATAACATGCCGGTCCATAATATTTTCGATCAGGTCGTTTTCCTCCGCCAAAATGATCGTCCGGATCGAAACCGCCCCGATTACACGCCGGCCATCATCCGTCACATAGCAAGTGTTGATTGTCTCACTGTCAAAGCCTTTCCGTCGAATCCGTTTGATGGCCTCGGTCACCGACATATGCGCCCGGAGGCTCATAAACTCCGTCGTCATAATGCTGCCGGCCGAGTCTTCCGGATAATTAAGGATCTCATTGA
>JAAYHY010000063.1 GCA_012735135.1 Bacillota bacterium
ATGTTTATTTAAAACCGCATTTACGGCAGGGATAACTGGGGTTAGCCTTGCTTTTGCCATTTTATTATGAGGAATGGTTAAAGGTCCTGCCCTCCGGTTTTTTTTTCGCATAATTTTCTAACTCTATTTTATAACGGCTTTCGGAAAAAAGCAAACCCGGTTGGTAAATAAGGAGAAGAGGTGAGGATTTTGCCGGAAGAAAGGAATGGGGTCAAACGACGCAGAGTTAACTTTGGGAAGAACGATGAAATACTTGAGATGCCCAACCTTATTGAGATCCAACAAAAATCCTATCAATGGTTTTTGGAGGAAGGATTGCATGAGGTCTTTCGTGAGATCTCACCAATTCAGGACTTTACGGGAAACCTCGTTCTTCAATTTGTGGATTATTCTTTAGGCGAACCCAAATACGACGTGGAGGAATGCAAAGAACGGGATACCAATTATGCGGCGCCTTTACGGGTAAAAGTCCGGTTGATTAATAAGGAAACTGGTGAAGTCAAAGAACAGGAAGTTTTTATGGGCGATTTCCCCCTCATGACGGAGAAGGGGACCTTTATTATCAACGGTGCCGAGCGGGTGATCGTCAGCCAACTGGTCCGCTCCCCCGGTGTTTACTTTGGAAAAGCGGTGGATACTAGCGGTAAAACGGTTTATACGGCCAGTATTATCCCTAACCGTGGCGCCTGGTTGGAGATGGAGTTTGATGTCAATAACGTTCTTTATGTCCGGATCGACCACACCAGGAAAATTCCGGTCACGGTCTTCCTTAAAGCCATGGGGTTAGGGAATAACGCAGAACTTTTGGAACGCTACAATCACCATGAAGCGATCCAAAATACCTTGGAACGGGATAGCACCCAGAGCCAGGAAGAAGCGTTGGTCGAGATCTATAAACGGCTGCGGCCCGGTGAACCGCCTACCGTCGATAGCGCCCGCACCCTCTTTGAGACCCTCTTTTTCGACCCGCGCCGTTATGATCTGGCGGCGGTCGGGCGGTATAAATTAAATAAAAAACTGGACTTAAATTTTCCGCCCCGTTCAATCCCGGCCCATGTGGATGAAAACGGGAATGAAGTTCCGGCGGTCGAAGCGGTGAAGACTTTAACCCAGGAGGATATCGACGCGGTGGTCCGTTACCTCCTCGGCTTGTTGGACGGGAAAGGGGAAGTTGATGATATTGACCATCTGGGGAACCGGCGGCTGAAACGGGTCGGTGAGCTTCTCCAAAACCAGTTCCGGATCGGACTGTCCCGTTTAGAGCGGGTGGTCCGCGAACGCATGACCATTCAGGATCTGGATGTCATCACTCCGCAGGCTTTAATCAATATCCGTCCGGTGGTCGCCGCGATTAAGGAATTCTTCGGGTCCAGCCAGCTTTCGCAGTTTATGGACCAGACCAATCCGCTGGCCGAATTGACCCATAAGCGCCGGTTGTCGGCCGTGGGGCCGGGCGGGCTTTCCCGGGAACGGGCCGGCTTTGAGGTGCGCGATGTCCACCATTCCCACTATGGGCGGATGTGTCCGATTGAGACCCCGGAAGGTCCCAACATTGGCCTCATCGGTTCTTTAACCACTTACGCCCGGATCAACGAATACGGGTTTATTGATACCCCCTACCGGCGGGTGGTCGACGGGAAAGTAACCGATGAGATTGTCTACCTTACCGCCGATGAGGAAGATAAATATATTATTGCCCAGGCGAACGAGACCTTTGATCCGGAAACCCGGCTCTTTGACAATAAGAAAGTCTCCGCCCGCTATAAAGAGGCGATCTTGGTCGTCCCCCGGGAAGAGGTCCACTTTATGGATGTCTCGCCCAAGCAATTGGTCAGTGTGGCGACGGCGCTCATTCCCTTCCTGGAACATGACGACGCCAACCGGGCGTTGATGGGTTCCAACATGCAACGGCAGGCCGTTCCTTTGCTCACCACCGAAGCCCCGCTGGTTGGGACGGGGATGGAGTATAAAGCGGCCATTGATTCCGGGGTGGTGATCCTTGCCAAACACGACGGAATTGTGGAGAAGGTCGCCAGCGAAGAGATTATCGTCCGGACCGATGAAGGCCGGATCGATCGCTACCACTTACAGAAGTTTAAACGGTCCAACCAGGGGACTTGTATTAACCAACGGCCCATCGTCGAGGTCGGCCAACGGGTGACGGCCGGCGAGGTCATTGCCGATGGTCCTTCCACCGACCATGGCGAATTGGCGCTGGGGAAAAACGTCCTGGTCGCCTTTATGCCTTGGGAAGGCTTTAACTATGAAGACGCGATTTTGATCAGTGAAAAACTGGTGATGGATGACACCTTTACCTCC
>JAAYHY010000064.1 GCA_012735135.1 Bacillota bacterium
GGCAATTCGCCTAATTGGAGCCTTACTTATGGAAATTGACGACAAGTGGATAGCCGGCAAAAAGTATCTGGATATGAGTGAATACCTTCAGTGGCAAGAAGAGCAAAAACAAATCAATGATCAAAGCTATATTGCGTATATCAGATAAGCTTATTGATAACTGAGGAATTTACACACTAATCTGGACTTGATCTGGAAGTTGACAGTAGGGGGAAGCTTTTATATAGTTAGTTAGGATAAGGTTAGGTCAGATCCATCTTTTCCCGGGCGAGACCGATACCGTTCCGACGGGAAAATCACCAAGTTGGAGGAGAAAATGGAGAGAATTGACGGAAGACAAGCAGATCAGTTACGACCGGTAAAAATTACCCGCAACTTCATCCAGCATGCCGAAGGATCGGTCTTGATTGAAGTAGGCGGCACAAAAGTAATTTGTACAGCGACGATCGAAGATAAAGTTCCGATCTGGTTACGGGGGAGCGGCCAAGGATGGATTACCGCCGAGTATGCCATGCTGCCCCGGGCCACACCACAGAGGAACGTCCGGGAAGTGACCAAGGGGAAACCCAGCGGACGGTCGCAAGAGATCCAACGCCTGGTGGGCCGGGCTCTCCGTTCGGTGGTTAACCTGACCGCGTTGGGCGAGAAGACCATCTGGATCGATTGTGATGTGATCCAAGCCGACGGGGGAACCCGTACCGCCTCAATCACCGGCGCCTTTGTCGCCCTGGCCGACGCTTTGGCGGTCGTGGCCAAGGATGAACAAGAACCCTTACCTTTATATGATTACTTGGCTGCCACCAGTGTGGGCATTGTTGATAACCAGATCCTCCTGGACCTTTGCTACCAAGAAGATTCCCGGGCAGCAGTAGATATGAATCTGGTCATGACCGGCAACGGTCAACTGGTGGAGATCCAGGCAACCGCCGAAGGCGCCCCCTTTTCCCATCAAGAACTAGAAGTTTTACTTAGCCTGGCCGGGAAAGGCATCTCCGAACTGGTCGCCTTTCAGACCAAAGTCCTCGGCGATTTAGCCCGGAGGATTGGAGGGGTGACCGTTGCCAAGACTCGTGCTGGCTTCCCGGAACAGAGGGAAAATTAACGAGCTTAAAGCGCTCCTTGCCGGGCTCCCCTGGCAGGTAACTTCTCTTCTGGACTACCCGGAAGTTCCGGAAGTGGAGGAGGACGGCGCTACCTTTTGTGAGAATGCGATCAAAAAAGCTTTGGTAGTGGCGGAAAAACTTAAGCTTTGGACCCTGGCCGATGATTCCGGGTTAGAAGTGGATTTTTTGGACGGGGCGCCGGGTGTTTACTCGGCCCGTTTTGCCGGGCCCCATGGCGATGACCGGAAAAACAACGAAAAACTCCTAAACTTACTGACGGGAGTCCCTTGGGACCAAAGGACCGCCCGCTTCCGCTGTGTCTTGGCTTTTGCTTCCCCCGACGGTCAGCTCTGGACCACCGAGGGGGAATGCGCCGGCCTTATTGCCCTGGAACCCCGGGGGGTGGGCGGCTTTGGCTATGATCCCCTTTTTTACCTTCCGGAACGGGGCTTAACCATGGCGGAACTTCCGGAGGAAGAAAAAAACCGGATTAGCCACCGGGCGGTGGCGATGCGAAAATTCCGGGCCTATCTGGAACAGGATTTCAACTGAGTTTACCAAGGAGGGGTGGGGGCTGGGCATGCGGATTCTGGTGGTCAGCGATACCCATGGTAATTATGCTCTGCTGACGCAGGTGATCAAAGCAGCGGGCCCGATTGACCTGTTGCTTCATGCCGGTGATAGCGGTAAGGATCTGGACAATTTAACCCGGGACTTTCCTGCCCTATCCTTGATGGCGGTGGCCGGGAACTGCGATCCTTTCTCGTCCCTTCCCCGGGAACGGTTATTTAACCTTGCGGGCTATAAGATCTTCTTAACCCATGGTGACCGGTACCGGGTGAAATGGGATCTCCTCCGCTTGTTTCTGGCCGGACAGGAACGCCAAGCAGGGGTGGTCGTCTTTGGCCACACCCATGTGCCGTTGATCCGTTATGAACAAGGGATCCTCTTTTTTAACCCGGGAAGCTTGTACCGGAACAATACCGGGGAAGCGCCCAGTTACGGCTGGCTGGAGATTGGGGCCGACGGGGTCCGGCCCAGGCTGGAGTTTATAGAGGAGAAAAGGAAAAAGGGCTAGCGCTTGCTTGAGCGCGAGCCCTTTTCTTTTACCATCCAGGGTACACCTCTTGTTTGAGCAGGAATAAACAGTCGATCGCTTCGATGGGAGTGAAGATGTTGTTTTCAAGGAGATCAATAATATAATTGAAGGTGTCTTCCTCGGTGGAGAGACGGTAAGTCGAGACGCGGATCTTTTGTAAGTAGTTAAAAAAGTCGCTTCTTGACTCCTGGCCCAAATCGTAAATGCAAAGTTCCAAAACTAAATTGTGGATCCGGTCGGTAAGGGAGAGCTGACTCCAAGTGGGAACCTGTTGCGAAGCTAAGTAATCGGCAAACCGCGCGGGGTCGATCCGCCGTTCTTTCGCTTTGTCGGTTAAACGGATGATTAAAGCCAGATCCGGGTCGATCTCGCCCAACATAAGATAACGCAGGGTCTGGAGTTGGTCGGGGGTTTTTGGCGCACTGGTCGGCGGCCTGAAATTGAAATCTTTCTTACTCTGACTCGGGGGATTGATCTGGAACCAAAAGCTGAAGTAATGTTTGGACTCCTTTTGGCTGGTGGATGACGGCAGCTTAATCTCCACATCCTTGCTGGTTTGGCTATCGGCCAAAGCCGCTATGCTTAGGGACAGGATCAGGATGATTGGGAATATAATATAAAACTGGATCCGCTTATGTAGGGTATGCATAGTTCAACCTCCTCAAAAGTGATGGGGAAAATCCTTAAAAGATGGACTTTGCTATAATTTATTCGCGCTGAATAGGATCAATCCCTTTCGACTTGATGTGATTTAAAGGAATATATGGAAGATTGACGAGTATTTTTATGGCAAAGCTGACGGATGAGAGAAGGAAGGAGGTTCTCCGATCGAACCGATCGTTGGGATCACTTGTTGTCATGACCGGAACCGTCACCCCGATCAGTATCAGTTGGCTGGCGCCTATTGCCGGGCTGTGCAGAAGGTGGGGGGGATTCCGGTGCTCCTTCCCGCGATCACCCGGTTGGAACGGCCGTTGGCCTCTTTCTGCCAAGGGTTGCTTTTAAGCGGCGGCGGTGATTTTGATCCCGGTTTTTTCGGTGAAGTTCCCCATCCGGCCCTGGGAACCGTTGACTACGAACGGGATTGTTGGGAAATCACTCTAATTACAAAAGCCCGGCGCGAAGGTTTACCCATCCTGGGGATCTGCCGGGGGATGCAGGCGATTAATATTGCCTTGGGCGGCAGTCTCTATCAGGATCTACCCAGTCAGTACCCGGTCAGCGGGAAAGGTTTAGTCGAGCATCATCAGTCTGCTCCCGGCGACCAGGTTACCCACCGGGTGAAAATTACGGTGAATTCCCTTCTCCATCAGGTCGTGGAGTCCACCGAGATCTGGACCAACTCTCACCATCACCAAGCCGTCAAAGAAACGGCTCCTGGTTTAAAAGTTACGGCCAGGAGTGAGGATGGCGTCATCGAAGGCATCGAAGGAAAGAATGACCACTTTCTCCTTGGAGTACAGTGGCATCCCGAACGGCTCTCCACTCCGGACTCGCACCGTCTCTTTGCTGCTTTTGTGCGTGCTTGCCGAGGAAAGATGGATTCGGCGTGACGAAAAATTTAAAAAGAAAAGAGGGGTCTACAATACATAAAAGAAGATTTATCCATTTTGCCCTGGCTTTTTTGGGGATTGCGGTCTTATTCTTCTCCGGTTGCCGGACTTTTAAAGTTGGGAAATACAAGATTTCCGGACGGGTTACTGATGTAGAGGGGAGGAAAGGGATTCCCGGAGTCAGGATTAATTACAAGATTAACTATTCTGGTTGGCGATATACATGGACACCTAATTCTAAAATTGGTAACCGGGGTGACTGGTCGATCTGGGCCAACGAGGGGGACCGGGTGTTGATCAGGGCGGAAAAAGACAATTTTACCTTTCAACCATCTTTTTATGATATTGAGGTAGGCGGTGACAGAAGCGATCTAAATTTCGAGTTAAGCCGATGGGAAGATGACTTTGCGGACTCCGAGAGCGGATGGGATCCCAATGATGAAAATACCGGCTATTACAACGGAGAATATTGGTTAGAAGTTGTCCCGCCCGGCTATACGTCCATTAAAACGCTTGCTCCTTATGCGGCCCCGACGAGTTATTCGATAGAGGCCAAGATCTCCTCGTTCGCTTCTGTTGATGGCTATGGTGGTTATGGTTTGGTCTTCAACATTACCGATTATAGTAATTATTATTATGTTTTCCGGGTTCATCCCCAAGGAGATCAGAGCAGCGGGTATGTCCCGTATTGGGAACTATGTAAAGTTAATATAACAGGGACTATTCATCAAGGTTCGCTCCTTAATTTAGAAAGAATTGCCTGGGGTACAGATCCTCATCGAAACCGAATTGATCCAAACGTCAATTATCTTAAAGTCCAACAGGATTGGAGGAATGTAAAGCTTTATATTGGTTCGGACAGTAGGCCGGTTTGGGAAGATGTAATTGACGCTGAAACCACGGACACCTATAAATATGGACTTTATGCTTGGACTAATTCAGGAAGTCCTTACGTGGCATGGTTTGACAATTTTATCTTCACGGCTATTGGGTTCAAAAAGGTCAGATTACAAACCTCACAATTTAGTACACTCAGCACACCGACTCAAAACCTGATCACCTCAAAGGATATTGAGTTATAATAGTTAAGTTTAGAAAATTACTATAAAGGAGACCATCCGGTCTCTTTTTTTATTGATCCCACTTTTAACCCCATTCTAACTCCGATCAAGAAAAGGAATCCAGCTTATAAACGAGAAATAGTGAAGATAAACAAATTCGAGGGTTGATGATGAGATGAAAAAAAACCGGATTACCATCGTTTACGGAGAGGATCCCCGGGCAATGGTGGAAGTTTTACTTATGAGGTTAAAACCGGAAGCCGACCTCCCCCGGGAGGCGACTATCGGTATAAAACCCAACTTGGTTTTGGCCAAACCGGCCAGTTCCGGGGCGACCACCCATCCGGAGATCGTGGAAGGAATTATCGGCTATTTCCAGTCCAGGGGGTACTCCAATCTGATCATCATGGAAAGCTCCTGGGTGGGAGCCCGGACCGAGCAGGCCTTTCAGGTCTGCGGCTATCGGGAGCTGGCTACTAAATACGGTGTGGAATTGATTGATTTAAAGAAAGACCGCACCGTCAAGAGAAAGGTGGCCGGTGAAGAGTTGGCGGTTTGCGCCGCGCCGTTGGGGGTGGATTACTTAATTAACCTTCCGGTGCTCAAGGCCCACTGTCAAACTAAATTAACTTGTGCTTTGAAAAACCTGAAAGGTTGTATCCCCGACCATGAAAAGCGCCGTTTCCACCAACTGGGTCTCCACCGGCCCATTGCCCAATTGGCGTCGGTTCTTCCGGTTTCCTTGACCATCGTTGATGCGCTGTGCGGGGATCTCTCTTTTGAAGAGGGCGGTAATCCGACGCCGATGGGGCGGTTGTTTGCCGGGACCGATCCAGTCCTCCTCGACAGTTACGCCGCTTCCCTCTTGGGACTGGAGACGGCGGAGATCCCCTACCTGGAACTGGCCGCTGCTTTGGGGGTGGGCACGACCGATTTATCCACCGCCGAGGTGGTTGAGGTCAACCCGGAAGCAAAACAGGCGGGGAATTTCCGTTTGACGGGACGGGCCGAAGGGCTAGCCCGTTATGTGGAGGAGAGAAAAGCTTGCTCCGCCTGTTATGGCTCGCTGATCCATGCGCTCCACCGCTTGGAGGAGGAAGGGGAATTAAAACCGTTAATACGAAAGGCGGAACGGATTAAGATTGGACAAGGGTTCCGCGGGGAGCGCGGTCCGGGGATCGGGATTGGCAGTTGTACACGGAACCTGGACTGCAGCCTTCCTGGGTGTCCGCCGACGGCGCGGGAGATTAAAGTTTTTCTTGAGCGCTGCCGGGCAGAGTAGGGATGGAACTTGACGCCGGAAAAGGGTTATGCTAATCTTGACTTGAAAAATGGGGATGAAGGAGGAAGTCCGGTGCGGACAAGAAAAGAACCCGATGGCACCCTGATTGTTTGGTCGGACAGCCCGGCGGAGACAGAGGAACTCGGGAAGATTCTGGGCGGGATTCTGCAACCGGGTGACCTCTTTTTTTTATCAGGTGATTTAGGGAGCGGCAAAACCTTGCTGGTACGGGGGGTTACCTTGGGGCTGGACAGTGCGGAGACGGCGACGAGTCCTACCTTTGCCCTAATCCACCGTTACGAGGGGGCGCTCCCCCTTTATCATCTGGATTTATACCGGCTTTCCGACCCGGAAGATATCGAGCCGCTGGCCTTGGAGGAATTAAGGGAAGAGGAGGCGGCGATGATGATCGAATGGGGTGAACCGGCCAAAGACCTTCTTGCCTCCACCTATATGGAGGTGGGATTTGACCGCGGGGAGCAGGAAGAGAAAAGGATTCTTACTTTTCGTCCCGCGGGGGAACGCTACCGCGAGCTGACTCATTTATTATGGGTAGAGTTGGAAAAATCTAAAACGGGGAAGTGAATTGGTGTGCGGGTGTTAGGGATTGATACCTCTGCCCGGATTGGCGCGGTCGGGTACCGCGCCGGAGGGCGGACCGTCTTCTCCGAGCAGCTTGCGATCAAGCCGGGGGGCAGTGAACAGATCCCGGTCTTGATTGAGGAAGCCTTTGCCCGGACCGGCCATCATCTTCGGGAATTGGACTTGATTACCGTTGGGGTGGGGCCCGGTTCGTATACGGGGGTTCGGGTCGGGCTGGCCATTGGTAAGGGTTTGGCCTTTGGCCTTGGCCTTCCGTTGGTGGGAGTCCCCTCCTTGGCTGCACTGGCCATGAACGGGCGGTCTGAGGCCGCATTGATCTGTTCTTTGGCCAAGTCCAGGCAAGGAGAGGTATACGCCGGGTTGTACCGGAATACGCAAGGCTTTCCGGTGGAAGTGGCTCCACCGGCGATTTGGGAAGTACCAAGGTTGGCTGCAGTTTTGAAGGAGGAAGGGCGGCCTGTTCTGTTTTTAGGCGAAGTGCTGGATGAAATCGGGCAAGATCTGGCGGCGGCTTTAAAAGAAGCGGCTTCTTTTGGCCGCGGCCCGGAAAATATAGTGGACGGCGCCAACCTGGCTGCTTTGGGAGAGGCTAAATGGGAGCGGACCCAAACGAACGAGTTGGATACAGTTCTACCTTTATATCTGCGCCGCACGGAGGCGGAGGTCCGGTGGGCGGAAAGGAGTTGCCGGGCGGATGTATAAGGTTGAACCGATGACCCTTGACGATTTACCCGAGGTTTTATCCATTGAGGATGAGAGTTTTCCCATTCCCTGGTCCCGTTCTTCTTTTCTTTATGAATTGCTGGAAAACCAGAGGGCTTATTATTGCGTGGCCAAGGCGGACGGGAAGGTTTTGGGTTTTATCGGGATGTGGATTATTTTCGATGAAGGCCATATTACCAACCTGGCGGTGGCTGCAGCCCACCGCCGGCTGGGGGTCGGCCGTGCCCTTCTGCAGCACCTGGTGACAGAGGCCAAAATACGGGGGTTAAAGTATCTGACGTTGGAGGTCCGCGCTTCGAATTATGCGGCCCAACGGCTTTACGAGGAATTCGGCTTTGTGAAGACCGGGGTCCGTCCCGGTTATTACCAAGATAACCAGGAAGATGCCTATATTATGTGGAAGGGTCCGATGTAGGGAAGGCGTCGGCGGATGAAGACTGGAGGAAGCACAGATGTTGTGTCTAGGGATCGAAACCTCTTGTGATGAAACAGCGGTGGCCCTGGTTGAAGACGGGAGAAAGATCCGGAGCAACCTTATTTTATCCCAGATCGAGCGGCACCAAAAGTTCGGCGGCGTCGTTCCCGAACTGGCCGCCCGATGCCATCTGGAGGTCATTTCCCAGCTGGTGGCGGAAGCCCTGCGGCAGCCCGGGGTTTTACCCCGGGAGGTGGATCTGGTCGCCGCCACTTACGGCCCGGGTTTAATCGGCGGTTTACTGGTGGGCTTGTCCATGGCGAAAGCTTTAAGTTTGGCCTGGCAGGTTCCGTTTGTGGGGGTTAACCATGTGGAAGGGCATATTTACGCCAACTTCCTGGCCCATCCGGAACTGGAACCGCCTTTGGTCTGCCTGACCGTCTCCGGCGGTCATACCCAATTGATTTATATGGCAGAGCACGGAACATATGAACTTTTGGGGCAGACCAGGGATGACGCAGCCGGGGAAGCCTTCGATAAAGTCGCCCGCGTCCTCGGGTTGGGTTATCCGGGTGGGCCCTTCATTGATCGCCTGGCGCAAACGGGCCAACCTAATTTAACCTTGGTTCAGCATGATGCTTTGGCCGGGACTTACGATTTTAGTTTCAGCGGGATCAAGACGGCCGTGGTCAACCTGGTCCACCACTTGAGGCAAAAGGGGGAAGCGGTTCCGGTTGCCGATCTGGCGGCCAGTTTCCAAAGGCAAGTGGTTACTGTCCTTGCGGACCGGGTCTTCCGGGCTGTGGAAGCTAAAAAAGTAAAGACGCTGGCGGTCTCCGGAGGGGTGGCCGCCAATTCCCAGTTACGGTCCTTTTTCAGTGCGGAAGCAGCCAGAAGGGGAATTCAATTCTTCGCCCCGCCCCCGGTCCTTTGTACCGATAATGCCGGCATGATTGCCGCGTGCGGTTATTTCCGTTATTTAAAGAAAGGGGCTTCTTCCTTGGCTTTGCCGGCGGCGCCCCGCTTAAGGCTGGATTGAGGCGGGAAAAGATAATCGGACAACTTGCTTGTGGACAATTGTGGATTAAACCTTAAACTCCTCCTAAAAACGGTTCAATTATAGACAGTTTTTTCGTCGACTTACTTGTGGATATTGTGGATTACCCCCCAAAACATTCCCTTTTCCCTTGCTTTTTCTGTGGATAAGTCTGTGGAAATTGTGGAGAACAGCGGGGAAAACCGGTTCCTTTCCGGAGACGGAAAAGTGAATACACCCATTAATAGCTGGACTTTGAGTTGGAATTGCGTCCACGGGGTTATGTTAAACCATAAGGAAGCGAGGGGTTTGATTAATTGATGACCGATTTTGAAACAATGATCCGGATCGCCGGGATCACCCCGGAAAGTGTGGTAGATGGCCCAGGGTTACGGGCGGTGGTCTTTTTTCAAGGGTGTCCCCACCACTGTCCAGGGTGTCATAACCCGGAAACCTGGGATCCCCAAGGGGGAAAGGTTCTCTCCGTCGAGGAGGTCTGGCGTTTAATCCGTTACAATCCTTTGTTATCCGGAATTACGTTAAGCGGGGGCGAGCCCTTGGCCCAACCGGAAGGGGCTCTTGCCCTGGCCCGTAAAGTTCGGGCGGTTCAAGGAAACCTTATGATCTACACGGGTTACACCTGGGAGGAGCTTGGCCGGTTAAACTCGCCGTTGATTACGGAACTAATCGGGATGACCGATCTTTTGGTCGACGGCCCTTTCCTTTTAGCCGAAAGAGATGAACGTTTACCTTTCCGGGGTTCCCGTAATCAGCGGATCATCGATGTCCAAGCTTCCCTTGGGAAACAGGTCCCGGTCTTATGGACGCCAACGGGAGGTGCCGGTGATGCCCTGGGAACGGCGGGAAGATAACGGAATTTGCTATTACCGCTCCCGCTTGCTGGCTGCTTTCTCCTGGCTGGGGCAGGCTTTTTCCACCCGCGGTCCGGCCCGTGAAAGCACAGGGGTGGGCGCGGAAAAGGCGACGGGCATTAAAGATCGGACCGAGACGGCCGGTTTTTTCCGCCACTACGGGCTGCCGCCTGACCGGGTGCAAATGGTCAAGCAGGTCCATGGCGACGGGGTGTTGGTTGTGGAGGAACCCCGGTCCGGAGAGGAATTGCCCGTAGCGGATGCGATGATTACCAACCGGCCGGGGGTGGGTTTGGCCACGATCCATGCGGATTGTGTCCCGGTGGTGCTGGTTGACCCGGTGCGCCGGGTGATCGGGGCGGTGCATGCCGGGTGGAAAGGAACCTTGGCGGGGATTGTTCCCAAAACCCTGGCGCGGATGGAAGCGGAATACGGGAGCCGGCCGGCGGATTGTTGGGCTGCAATTGGACCGGCCATCGGCGCCTGTTGTTACCGGGTAAGCCCGGAGCGGATTAAGTTGTTTCAGGAAAAGTGGCCCCAGTTGGATTTGGCCGGAGCTTACCAGGAAGCAGTCCTTGACTTAGCGGCGATCAATCGACAGTTCCTGGAAGACCTTGGGGTCGCCCCCGGGCATATCGATCAGGCCGGGCTCTGTACATCTTGTCAGAGCGCCGACTTCTATTCTTTCCGGCGGGAACAGACCACCGGGCGGATGCTGTCCTTAATCGTAATGAAATAAAACAAAGTATAACAGCGATGGCAGGAAAAAAGTAGAGCATTAACGAATTTATAGGTTTTAAAGGGAATTTGACCGGGAGATTCGGAAGCAAGCCGGAGGCAGGGATGGTTTTTTGAAACGTTATGTCTTAAGACCCGATTCATTCTTAGCCCGTATGTTGAAAGGATTCCGTTCTTACCGTCTCCCCCTCCTTTCCATCGGTGGATTGCTTTTTCTTCTCCTCCTGACCCAGCTGATCTATACCGGAATTAGCTATTTCTTCCCCCGCGTCTCCGTGGTGGACTGGGGAACGATTGAGCATGGACAATGGGTTGATGTCTTGGTGCTGCGGACCGAAAAGGTGTTAACTGCTCCTTTTGACGGGGAAGCCTGTTTGTTGGTGGAGGAGGGAGCCCGGGTACGGGCCGGGGAAGCGGTAGCGGAGTTGATCAATGTTAAAGTTTGGCCCGACCTAAAGGAAGAGGCGCGGGTGGCCTTGCGGACAATTGCCCTTCGCCTTTACCAAATTGATCAAGAAATTGCCCAAATCGACAAAGACCTTCAGTTGCTTGCCGTCCATAACCGGAACTCCGCCGGGGAAAAGGCGGAGGAGAAATATTTAACCGCTTGTAAAGCGGAGTTGCTGGCGAATAAAGCCCGTTTGGTCCGGAACGCCGGGACGGTTTTAACCGATTGGCAGAGTAATTACCAATTGGTCATTGCCGACCAACCGGGGATCTTCAGTACCAGACTGGATGGGGGAGAAGGCCTTGATCTGCTTGAACACGCCCATTGGACCCCCCCTTCCCGGTCCGCTTCAGCTGCGCACCGCGGTTTTTCCTCGAAATTAACGGCGGGAAAAGAGTGGGCCAAACTGATCACCGAATATACGCAAACATTAGTTTGCCAGTTACCGGCCGGTGTGGACTTGGAACCTCCGAAAGAAGCGTTCTTGTTGGTGAACGATCGCCGGTTCCGCCTTTCCTTCCTGGCGACCGATTATACCAACCGCCAGTGGTATTTTACCGAGAATTCTTTAGACCCCGCCCTTCTTGAGAAGAGAAGTTTCTCGGCCTACCTTGTTTACCGTTCGACGACGGGTTTACGGGTTCCGGCTTCGGCTTTGGCTTATGAGGAGAAAACCGGATGGACCGTAACGACGTCAATCAAGGGGGAAAAGCGTCCGGTAGGGGTGGAAGTGGTCGATAAGAACGACCAATGGGCGATCGTCAAGGGGCTCCCCCTGGGGACCGCTATTTATTACCGGTGACGGCATTGAAAAGATTGTCGCGGATTGGAGGGATGGGAGCTTGGATCTTAAACAGAACATAATATCCGTCCGGGCAAAGATTAATATAGCATTGGCGGCCGCCGGCCGCCGGCCGGAAGACCTGACGCTCCTGACGGTGACGAAATATGTGGACGCCCCCGTCATCAAAGAGTTGCTTTCCTTCGGCCTTCAAGATATTGGTGAAAACCGGCTCCAGGATGCCCTCGAAAAACAAAGAGCCCTTGGGGAGCTTAAAAATAAGTATAAGTGGCATTTTATCGGCAGTTTGCAGACGAATAAAGCGCGCCAGGTAGCCCTTAACTTTGACCTGATTCATTCCTTGGACCGGATGAGCCTCGCGGAAACCTTAAATAACATTGGCGAACAAATGGGAAGGCCGATCCCGGTTTTGATCCAGGTTAATGTTTCGGGCGAACGGACCAAGCATGGCATCGCCCCAGGCGAACTGGGCGCTTTTTATGAAGCAGTCAGGAAACTCCCGGGGCTTTGTGCCGCCGGTTTAATGACGATGGCTCCTTTTACCGATGACCCGGAGACGGTCCGCCCGGTCTTCCGGGAACTACGTCTTCTCTTCGAACGTGTGAGGGCGGAGTATAACCCCGGACCAGAATGGCGGGAGCTTTCGATGGGGATGAGTAATGATTTTGTGGTGGCGATTGAAGAAGGAGCAACCATCGTGCGGGTTGGCAGCGCCATTTTTGGTGTTGGAACGGAGGGATAATCATGAAATCGATTGATAATGAAGAGTGGGCCCAGTCCGAAGGGAAGAAAAGTTTTTTAGAACGGCTGATGAACCTGCTCGGTTTTGAAACCCAGATCGAATATGAAGAGGTTTATGACGAACCCCCGAAAGGCGGGAAGTCGGAACCGCCCGCGGGGAAAGACCGGGGTAAGGTGGTTAGCCTCTCCAGTTCGAACAAAACGACGCGGCTGGTGGTTTTTGAACCACAAAGCTTTGAAGATGTCCAATCCATTGTCAACCAATTAAAAAACAAACGGCCGGTTATTTTAAACTTGGAGGAGACCGATAAAGCCGTTGCCCGCCGGATCACCGATTTTGTCGGCGGCGCCGTCTATGCCCTGGATGGCGGGGTCCAAAAGGTCAGCTCTTCGATTATGCTCTTTACCCCGCTCAACGTGGAAGTTTCCTTCCCGTTACGGGCGGAAACGGCGAAAAATCCTTATTTTGATCCCGACTAATTCGAAGAAGAGGGGGAAAGGCCATGGAAGGATTAGGCATCATTGGGGGCGGCCTGATGGCGACGGCTTTAATTAAAGGTTTGTTAAAGCAGGGTTATCCGGCTGCGCAAATTCATGTTTCCGATCCCGATCCGGAACGCCGCCGGCTCCTTACGGAGCTTGGGGTGAAAACCCACAGCGCCAACCAGGGGATGTTGGAGGCGTTACCTCCGGGTGAGGCCGGTGGGGTGGTGTTGGCGGTTAAACCCCAGGCCGTGCCGGAGGCCTTATCCGGCTTAAACTTTCCTGCGCTGCCCCTGCTTTCGATTGTTGCCGGTTACACCATCGCTCGCTTGGAAGAACTCCTTCCGGCCGGAACGAAAGTTCTACGGGCAATGCCCAATACCCCGGCGTTGATCGGGGAAGGGATTACCGCTTTGAGCCCGGGACCCGGAAGCGGGGCTCCGGAACAAGCTTGGGCGGAAAGGATCCTGGAGGGGCTTGGCCGGGTCGTGGTCGTCCCGGAAAACCTGATGGATGCGGTGACCGGACTTTCCGGCAGCGGCCCCGGGTATGTTTACCTCTTTATTGAAGCACTGATTGACGGCGGGGTCCTGGCGGGCTTGCCCCGGACTTTAGCCCGGGAACTGGCGGTCGCGACGGTTTTAGGCAGCGCGCGAATGGTGATGGAGACGAAAGAACATCCAGCCGTTCTCCGGGAGATGGTGACTTCACCGGGGGGAACCACCATTGCCGGCCTTGCCCGGCTGGAGCAGGCGGGTTTTGCCGGCCAGGTTATGTCGGCTGTTTTGGCGGCGACTGAACGGGCGAAGGCTTTGGGGGAAAGAAAATAAGAAGTTCTGAATGGGAGTAAATGAATTTAAATGGATAAAGAGAGAATTTTAGCCCCGCTGGAAGGGGAGGACCGGCTTTTGGCCGCCCGTTTGCTGGATCAAGTGGAGTTGGCCGTCAAGAAGGCGGCGCCGGTGGCGACCGATTTTTTAGATCCGCGGGAAAGGGGGCTTTGCAGCGAAATCCTTCATTACTTGCCGGAAGTCAAGGCCTTGTCTTTTGGCGGATACCGTGGCGCCGAACGCCAACGGATGGTGGTTATTCCCGGATTTTATCTGGCTGAAGCAGTGGAGCCACCCTTGGCTTATCTGGTGATTCGCCCGGCGGCCAAAGGGGGAAAGGGTGTTCCGGACGGGACGGGGTCCCTTTTTACCCACCGGGATGTGTTAGGCAGTATTTTAGGCTTAGGGCTCAAACGGGAGAAAATCGGGGATCTCCTCCTGTCGGCGGAGGAAGCCCAGGCCGTGGTGGCGGAGGAGGTTGGGGATTTTATCCTCACCAACCTCACCAAGGTGGGGGCTTTGAAAGTCATGGTTGAAGCCATCGACCCTGAGCAACTAAACACTCCGGTGGAAAGGGTGAAGGAAATCAGGAGCACTGTTGCCTCCCTGCGTTTGGATGCGGTTGCCGGTCTCGGTTACGGTGTTTCCCGGAGCCGGATGGCCCGGGAGATTAAAATGGCCAAGGTTAAGGTGAACTGGCGGCCGGTGACCGATCCCGATTATAAAGTGGCCGTCGGGGATGTGCTTTCCATCCGCGGCCGGGGACGGGTGGTCGTGGCGGAAGTTGGCGGAGAAACGAAAAAAGGGCGTTTGATTGTTAGGCTCAAGCGGTTATTATAACCCGGCGTTATATGCAAATATTTCATTCATCGAAAAAGAGGAGGCTGGATCGGATGTTCACACCTGTAGATCTGGAAACCATGGTCTTTCGGCGGGGGTTCCGTGGGTATAAGACCAAAGAAGTTCAGGAATTTATGCGGAAGTTAATCGTTGATTATGAAAAGCTATATAAAGAAAACATCGACCTCCGGGAAGAGTTGGAAGCACAGAAGGATTTACTTAAGAACTATAAACAAATGGAGGAAACCCTAAAAAACACCCTTTACCTTGCCCAGGGGACAGCAGAAGAGATTAAGGCGGCGGGGGAAAAACAAGCCGAAGTCATTCTGCGGGAAGCCCAGAACCGGGCCGAACAGATGCGGTTGAAAGTAAGGGAGGAGATCCAGACCGAACTCCAGGAATTAGCCAACCTCAAACAGCAGGTGGATCTCTTCCGGATTCAGTTTACCCGCTTTTTACAGGCTTTAATTGAAATGGCCGAACAGCACCTGGATATTGAGGGCATTTGGGAGAAAATGGCCAATCTCTCCCGGCATGATGTTGCCGGTAAGGATCGGGTTACAAGTGATCTGACCGGTCAAGACGTTCCTAAGGATATGGTTGGGGATGGGGCGAGTAAAGATGTTAATGTTGAGGATATTCTTGATCCGGATATCACTGCCAAGATCGAAGAGCTTAAGAAGATTGAGCTGACCGGCCCGCTTAAACTGGAGAAAGACCCGGCGGCGTTAGCGGCCGCGAAAGCGAAAGCGGCTAGCCTATTTGAAACCACTGAGCAATAAGCACGGCGACGCAAAAGGCGGTAAGATCACCCAAAAGCCCCATCCCCACCAGGTGTTTGGGGCGGGTGATCCCGGCCGCCCCCAGATAGACGGAGAGGACGTAGAAGGTGGTCTCCGATCCACCGGCAATAATCGACGCCATGATCCCTAAACGGGAATCGGGACCATGTTTTCGGGTCAGATCCGCCATAAAACCGATGGTTCCGGAACCGGAAAGGGGTTTAATCAAGCCGAGGGGGAGGATTTCTTCGGGGATCCGGAGAAAAGTGGCGAGGGGAGCGGCCATCCGGCAGAAAAAGTTGAGGGCTCCCGAAGTTTTAAAGACCGCTAAGGCGCCGAAGATGGCCAGGAAATAAGGGAGAAGTTGAAACCCGGTTTTGAGACCTTCTCCGGCGCCTTGGATAAATGTTTCATACACTTTAACCCCTTTATATTCTCCACAGACGAGCACGACCAGGATAAAAAGGGGAATTGCCCAAACAGAGAGCGTGTTCATCTTCTCCTCTCCTTGCGGGTTTTTTTTATGACAAAATGAGTTAGCAGGGCGACAATGGTTCCGATGGTGGAAGCGATGAGGATCGGGATGATCACTACCGAGGGTTGGACCGATCCGGCTTGGGAGCGGACAGCAATAATTGTGGAGGGAACGAAGGAGATCCCCCCCAGGATTAAAGCCAAGTATACGGCCATTTCATCGGAGACCTCGCCGGGCGTGGGATTGATCTTTTCCAACTCCCGCATGGCCTTAATCCCCAGTGGGGTGGCGGCATGACTTAAACCTAGAAGGTTGGCCGCGAGACTAAGGGTCATGGCGCCAAGGGCCGGGCTATTTGCGGGCAGGCGGGGAAAGAGACGGCGTAAAAGGGGATGGAGGGCCCGGGCGATCTTTTGGGTGAGGCCGGCTTGTTCGGCGATCTTGAGCAGGCCGGACCAGAAGGCTAAAAAGCCGGTGATCCCGATGGTGAATTTAACACTGTCTTCCATTGAGGCCAAGAGGGCCAGGGTTGTCTCTTCAACCCGGCCGGTGGCGCCGGCGACTAAATAACCGAGGAAAAAGAGGGCAAGCCAGATCCGGTTCAGGGCAGACACCTCCTTCCTTTCCATGTATATCTTGGTACGATGGTGATTATGCGCCGGAAAAATTCCCTTCCAATCTTCTGCCAGAGCCGGATGGTGTTTTCATTCTTCCGGTGAATTTCTTGGTGTGTTGAAGCCGGGTGAGCCGACAAGGATCGAAGGTTTTTTCCAAGGAACGGAAAACACCATCCGGCTCCAGTTGGGAAGATTTTACGGATCGTGGGCCGCAGGCGGCTTTATAAATAGACGACGGGAGCGGAAAGCATGGAGACCTTTTCCCAGCGGACCAAGGCCGAATTGGCGCGGTGTTTCCCCCAACGAAAATGTTGTATCAAAGCGGAATTGGCGGCGATTATGCGGGCCAGTGGCAGTCTGCACCTGCGGGCCAACCGTACCTATGCGCTCACGGTGACCAGTGAAAATGCGGTCTTGATCCGGAAAACCCTTTTGCTTCTGAAGAATTACTTCCAGCTTCCCGGTCGCGTGATCGTGGAAGATAGCGGGCGGTTCAACCGGAGGCGGTACCGTTTGCAACTGATCGGCGCTCGGAATGTCCGGCGGGTCTTGACGGAGTTAGATATTATGTCCGGATTGAACCTGGAGAGCGCGATCCCTTCCGCCCTCGTCCGTGCGGATTGCTGCCGGGCGGCTTTTTTGCGGGGGGCCTTTCTTGCCCGCGGGTCGATGACCGATCCGCAGAAGCAAAATTATCATTTGGAGATTGTGACCGAAAATGAAGAGTTTGCCATGGGCCTTAATTACCTGATGAATTTGTGCGGGTTTAATGCCGGGACTAATTTCCGGAAGGAATATTTTATTTATCTGAAGGGCGCGGAGAAGATTGGCGAATTTTTGCGCTTTATCGGCGCCCATAGCGCTTATTTGGCTTTGGAAGAGATCCGCGTCATTAAAGGAATGCGCAACGAAGTGAACCGTCTGGTCAATTGTGAAACGGCGAACCTGGAGAAATCGGTCCGGGCCGCTCTGGAACAGGTGGAGATTATAAAGGCGCTCAAGGCCAAAAATCTCTTGGGCAAGCTTCCTTCTAACTTGAAGGAACTGGCGGCTTTACGTTTGGAGCATCCGGAGGCAAGCCTCCGGGAACTGGGGGAAATGTCCAGCCCGCCCTTGAGCAAATCGGCGGTTAACCACCGGATGCGGAAATTGTTAAAAATTGCCGAAATATATCTGGACCAGGAAGGAAATGAATCTTCCGGGATGAACCATTAGTTTGATCTTTATTTAACAAACTCGTTCAGCCTTTTCTTTGGGCTCCTTTTTTCCGAACGGGATCCCCCTTTCTAGGAAAAACTGTTATTGATAGTTTTGACGAAAGGGGGAGATAATTCCAGTAGTAAGGGGGATTGCTGGAGAGATCCAGGCAATTCCGGGACCACAAAGGAATATCCTATTGTTTGTTGGAAAAATAGCGACAAAGGATTACGAAAGGAAAAAAGGAGGAGAAATATGGGTGTGAAGATTGGAATCAATGGTTTTGGCCGGATTGGGCGGAATGTTTTCCGGGCGATCTATAAGTACCATCCGGAGCTCGAGGTGGTGGCGGTTAACGATCTGACCAACGCCAAGACCCTGGCCCATCTTTTGAAGTTTGATTCGGTCCATGGGATGTTGGACGCCGAAGTGAAGGCGGAAGCGGAGCAGATTGTGGTCGACGGGAAACCGGTGACCGTTCTTGCGGAGAAAGATCCGGCTTTAATTCCCTGGGCGGAGTTGGGCGCCGAGATTGTCGTTGAAGCTACCGGCCTGTTTACGCTGAAGCATGACGGGGTGAATAAGAAAGGACGGGAAGTGCGGGGCGCCATCAACCATATTGAGAAAGGCGGCGCCAAAAAGGTGATCATCACGGCGCCGGCCAAGGGGGAAGACCTTACGATTGTGATGGGGGTCAATGACGACCAGTACGATCCCCAAAGCCATCATGTGGTCTCCAATGCTTCCTGTACCACCAACTGTCTTGCCCCGGTGGCGAAGGTGCTACACCAAAAATTCGGGATCAAACGGGGGTTAATGACGACCGTACATAGTTACACCAACGACCAGCAAATCTTGGACCTACCCCATAGCGATCTCCGCCGGGCGCGGGCGGCGGCTTTGTCGATCATCCCGACGACGACCGGTGCGGCCCAGGCGGTGGCTTTGGTCCTTCCCGAGTTAAAAGGAAAACTGAACGGCTTTGCCATGCGCGTGCCCACCCCCAATGTATCGGTGGTGGATTTTGTGGCCGAACTGCACCAGTCACCGGTCACGGTGGAAGAGATCAATGGGGCGCTCAAGGCGGCGGCCGAAAACGAACTCCAAGGGGTTATGGCCTATAATGAATTACCCTTGGTCTCTTCCGACTACAACGGAGATCCCCATTCCTCAATCGTCGACGGCCTCTCCACGATGGTGATCGAAGATAACCTGGTGAAAGTGGTCGCCTGGTATGACAATGAATGGGGGTATTCCTGCCGGGTGGCGGATTTAGCCGCTTTTATGGTCAGCAAAGGGCTTTTAAGATATAAGGTGAGAATAAGCAAGGAGTGGTGTACTGATGAAAAAGATGACCATTAAGGATCTGGAGGTTAAGGGCAAACGGGTTTTGGTCCGGGTGGATTTTAACGTCCCCGTGGACGACCAGGGCGAAATCACCGACGACCGGCGGATTAAAGCCGCCTTGCCCACCATCAACTATCTGGCGGAGCACGGGGCCAAAGTCATCCTGGTCTCCCATTTCGGCCGGCCGAAAGGGGTGGACGATAAGTTCCGGATGGATAAGATTGCCGAGCGCCTGCGGGAACTGAGCGGCCGGAAAGTGATCAAGGTGAACGATTGTATCGGCGACGAACCGAAAAAGGCCGTGGCCGGGATGGCCGAAGGGGAGATTCTGCTCCTGGAGAATGTCCGCTTTTACAAACAGGAGACGGCCAATGATCCCGAGTTTGCCCGGGAGCTTGCTTCGGTGGCCGACCTTTATGTGAATGATGCCTTTGGCACCGCCCACCGGGCCCATGCTTCCACGGCCGGCGTCACCGCCTACCTGAAACCGGCCGCCGCCGGCTTCTTGATCGAGAAAGAACTGGAGATTATGGGGAAGGCGATTAGCGATCCGGAACGTCCCTTCGTGGCGATTTTGGGCGGGGCGAAAGTCGCCGACAAATTGGGGGTCATCACCAACCTCTTGAATAAAGTGGATACTTTGATCATTGGCGGCGGGATGGCCTACACCTTCTTGAAGGCTAAAGGTATGGAGATCGGGAAATCCTTGTTGGATGAGGAGAAAATTGAGTTTGCCCGGGAGATGATGGCCCAGGCTGAGGCCAAAGGAGTTAAACTGTTACTCCCGGTGGATGTGGTTGTGGCCGACGACTTGAAGAATCCGACGGTGAAGAAGACGGTAGCAGCCGAGGCGATCCCCGCCGATCTAATGGGGTTGGATATCGGGCCCGAGACTGTGAAATTATTTAGCGAAGCGGTGAAAACCGCCAAGACGGTGGTCTGGAACGGGCCGATGGGTGTCTTCGAGAATCCGGACTTTGCCGTCGGGACCAACGCGATTGCCAAGGCAATGGCGGAAACCGACGCCACCACCATTGTCGGCGGCGGCGATTCGGCGGCGGCCGTTGAACAACTGGGTTATGCGGAGAAGATGCCCCACGTTTCCACGGGTGGCGGCGCCTCCCTTGAGTTCCTGGAAGGAAAAGAACTGCCGGGCGTTGCGGCGCTGACCGACAAAGAATAAGAGGTGGATTGTGTTGCGGAAACCAATTATTGCTGGAAACTGGAAAATGTATAAGACCCATTTGGAGGCAGAGGATCTGGTCAAGGCTTTGAAAGAAAAGAAGCTGCCCGCCGGGGTAGAGGTGGTTCTCTGCCCGCCCTTTACGGCGCTGGCGACGGTGGCCCAGGCTTTAGCGGGGACGGAGATTGGTTTGGGGGCGCAGGACCTGTTCTGGGAAGAGGAAGGCGCCTATACCGGGGAGGTCTCCCCGCTGATGCTCAAGGCGTTGGGTTGCGCCTACGTGATTATCGGCCACTCGGAACGGCGTCAGTACTTCGGGGAAACCGACGAAACCGTGAATAAGAAAGTGAAGGCCGCCCTCCGCCACGGCTTAAAACCCATTATTTGTGTGGGCGAGAGTTTAGCCCAACGGGAGGCCGGCGAGACCGACCAGTTTGTTGCCGGACAGGTGGAGAAAGCCCTGGCCGGTTTGGCCCCGGAAGAGATTCCGCAAGTGGTCATCGCCTATGAGCCGATCTGGGCGATTGGCACCGGTCGTTCTTCCAGCGGCGTTGATGCCAACCAGGTGATTGGGTTGCTCCGCCGGACGATTGCCCGGGAGATTTCAGAGGATCTGGCCCAAGAGGTGCGCATCCAGTACGGCGGCAGCGTCAAACCGGAAAATATCAAGGAATTTATGACCCTGCCGGAGATCGACGGCGCGCTGGTGGGTGGCGCCAGCCTGAAAGCCGATTCTTTTTACGGAATTATTGCTTAGCAATGAACCAAGGCGATGTCGTTGGAACGGAGAGATGAGAAAATGAAACTGAAACACAGACCGGTCGCCCTTATTATCCTGGACGGCTGGGGTCATAACCCTGATCCGGAGTATAAATATAGTGCGATCAAGGCGGGCAAGACGCCCTTTTTGGACCGGATGACGGCGGAGAACCCCCATGCTCTGGTGGAAACCTCCGGCGAAGCGGTGGGTTTGCCGGAAGGGCAGATGGGCACCTCGGAAGTGGGCCACCTCAACATCGGCGCCGGACGCATTGTCTACCAGAGTCTGGTCCGGATCAGTAAAGCGCTGAAAAGCGGCGAGGTCAAGGAGAACCCGGTTTTTACCGAACTGATCAATTATTTGCTGACTACGGGAAAACCCCTACATTTTATGGGCCTAGTCTCCCCCGGCGGGGTTCATAGCCATACGGAACATTTATACCAGTTTGTCCGGCTGGCGGCGGAGATGGGGATCAAGGAGATTTATATCCATGCTTTCCTGGACGGCCGGGATACCCCGCCGGCCAGCGCCAAGACTTACCTGGTTGAACTGGAGGAAGAGCTGGCCAAGATCGGGGTCGGCCGGATTGCGACGGTCGCCGGGCGCTATTACGCCATGGACCGGGATAAGCGTTGGGAACGGGTGGAAAAGGCCTACGTTGCCATGGTCGACGGCGAAGGGGAAAAAGCCCCGGATGCGGTCGCGGCGGTGGAAGCTTCCTACGCGAAGGATGTCCATGATGAGTTTGTCCTGCCGACTGTGATTGAGCAGGACGGGAAGCCGGTGGCGACCATTGGGCCGGGGGACGGCATCATCTTCTTCAACTTCCGTCCCGACCGGGCGCGGGAGATCACCCGTGCTTTGGTGGATGCGGAGTTTGACTTCTTCCCCCGGAAGAAGGGTTACTTGGCCCCCAGGTTGGTCTGCCTGACCCAGTATGATGAGACCATCAAGGCCCCGGTTCTTTTCCCGCCGGAGCCGCCCATGCAGAATATCCTGGGACAATACCTCAGCAACCTCGGCCTTAAACAGCTGCGGATCGCGGAAACCGAGAAATACGCCCATGTGACCTACTTTTTCAACGGCGGGGAAGAGGTCCCGTTTCCCGGGGAAGAACGGATTTTAATCCCTTCGCCGAAGGTGGCGACCTATGACCTGAAACCGGAGATGAGCGCCTTGGAAGTTACCGACCGGGTGCTCGAGGAGATTGCCAGTGACCGTTTTGATGTGATTATTATGAACTACGCCAACGGTGACATGGTCGGCCATACCGGAGTCTGGGAAGCAGCGGTGAAAGCGGTGGAGACCGTTGATGCCTGTTTGTCCCGGGTGGTCCCGGCGATCCTGGCCAAGGGCGGCGCCGTTTTAATCTCGGCGGACCATGGAAACGCCGAGTTAATGGTGGACCCGGAGACCAATGAGCCATGGACGGCCCACACCACTTTCCCCACCCCGGTCCTGCTCATCGGTTACGGGGAAAAATGCCGGCTGAAGAAGGGAATTTTAGCCGATTTAGCCCCCACCCTTCTGGAGATGCTGGGTTTACCCAAACCGGCCGAGATGACCGGAAACTCCTTAATTGAACACCTTCCGGCAGGGAGTTAACCCTATGGTTTGGCGTTATAAAAAGAGTAAATAAGAGTTGATTAAGACGAGGAGGAGTTAGGATGACTTCAATCATTGATATTCATGCCCGGGAGATTTTGGATTCGCGCGGGAACCCCACGGTGGAAGTGGAGGTTGCCTTAGCCGGTGGCGCTGTCGGGAGAGCCGCAGTGCCGTCGGGGGCTTCCACCGGCGCCTTCGAAGCGGTGGAACTGAGGGACGGCGACCAGAAGCGTTACTTAGGGAAAGGAGTTCAGACGGCGGTTAACAACGTCAACGAGGAGATCGCCGGGGAAGTAATCGGGATGGATGCGCTCGACCAGACCGAGATCGACCAGTTGATGATCGATCTGGACGGTACCCCGAACAAAGGGAAATTAGGGGCCAACGCCTTTTTAGGGGTTTCGCTGGCGACGGCGAAAGCAGCCGCCAACGCCCTGGAAATCCCCCTCTTCCGCTATCTGGGCGGGGTGAACGCCAAAGAGTTGCCGGTGCCGATGATGAATATTCTGAACGGGGGACGGCATGCCGATAACAGTGTCGACCTTCAGGAATTCATGATCATGCCCGTCGGCGCCGAAAGTTTCTCCGAAGCCTTACGGTGGGGAGCGGAAGTCTTCCATGCCCTTAAGAAAGTGTTGAAGGCGAAAGGGTACGCCACTGCCGTGGGGGACGAAGGCGGTTACGCGCCCGACTTAAAGAGTAACCAAGAGGCTTTGGATGTAATTATGGAAGCCATTACGAAAGCCGGTTTAACTCCAGGAAAAGATATTATGTTTGCCATGGATCCGGCCTCGACCGAGTTGTGGGAAGCGGCCAAGGAAAAGGGCGAAGAAGGCAAGTATTATTTCTGGAAATCGGATATGATGAAGACCCGTGAAGAAATGGTCGAGTTTTGGGCTGGTTTGGTTAACAACTACCCGATTATCTCTATTGAAGACGGCATGGCCGAAGAGGATTGGGAAGGCTGGGCAATGCTCACGGAACGCCTGAAAAACAAAGCGCAACTGGTTGGCGACGATCTCTTTGTCACCAGTACCCAGCGTCTGGAGAAAGGGATTGAGCGAGGGGTGGCCAACTCGATCCTGATTAAAGTCAATCAGATTGGCACCCTCACCGAGACTCTGGATGCCATTGAGATGTCGAAAAAGGCTGGGTATACGGCGGTAGTTTCCCACCGTTCCGGTGAAACCGAAGACACTACCATTGCGGATATCGCGGTGGCGACCAATGCGGGACAGATTAAAACCGGCGCTCCTTCCCGGAC
>JAAYHY010000065.1 GCA_012735135.1 Bacillota bacterium
CGGTCAGATCCCGCACTCTCGTATCCGGGCTAACTCCGGTCTTCGCCAGAATCTCCCGGGAAAGGGTCAACCCAATACCATAAATATAAGTCAAAGCAATCTCCAACCGTTTATCCCTTGGTAAATCGACACCGGCAATACGCGCCACTTAAGCTTCCCTCCTTTTAACCCTGTTTCTGCTTATGCTTAGGATTACTACAGATCACCATAACCCGCCCTTTACGACGGATAATCTTGCAATGCTCACATATGGGTTTTACTGACGGAGCAACTTTCAATGTGGTACCTCCTCACAATTGCAAATTAAAAACTACCCGAAACGAGGGAAAGGACAAAGAAAGAAGGTTCATTTATAACGGTAAATAATCCGGCCGCGGGTTAGATCATAGGGCGATAACTCCACCATCACCCGGTCTCCGGCAAGAATCTTAATGAAGTTCATCCTCATCTTCCCGGAAATGTGAGCCAAGACTTTATGCCCGTTCGCCAGCTCCACCCGGAACATCGCATTTGGCAGAGGCTCGATTACCGTCCCGTCGACTTCAATAATATCATCTTTCCCCAAGGCTAACCTCTCCTTCCTTTTTATTTTCCCCCAAACGCTGGATAGCGTCGACAATCTCTTCATCCGACACCCGGCTCCCGGCCATTAGTTTGGCCGTGATCTCCTCGGCCACGCGGAGCGTGAGGGCGAGATGTTTCCGGTTCTTCTTCTTTGGCCGCTCCACGGAGCGTTTACGCCCATCCGCCACCAAAACATGTTCCCCATCGAGCAAAGCGACGATCAGATAATGAGTCCCCGCGTCCCGTCCCCGCGTGGAAATGGCCAGCTGCCCTAAGCGGGGTTGGGCCACCGCCGTTTTTACCATCTAACCATTCCTCCGTTTCCCCCCTGGCCATCCGGCACCCGTGTTAAAATCTCCGGATCCCCTTCCGTCACCAATACGGTATGTTCAAAGTGGGCTGAGTATGACCCGTCCACCGTCGTTACCGTCCATTGGTCCGTCGGGTTAATCTTCACCTGATAAGTTCCGGCATTAACCATCGGTTCGATTGCCAGCGTCATACCCGGCTTTAAAACCGGATCATAACGGTAAAGGGGAGAAACATAGTTTGGAACTTGGGGTTCCTCATGCATTGCTTGCCCAATGCCATGCCCAACAAAATCCCGCACCACGGAAAACCCGTTGGCCTCCACATAATTTTGGATCGCCCGCGAGATGGCCGATAAACGGTTACCGGCCCGGGCCTGGGCAATCCCCTGCCACAAAGCCTCCCGCGTGACCGAGAGCAACTTCTGGTGCTTTGGCGCAATCTCGCCTACTCCGACGGTGACCGCCGCATCACCATAATATCCTCGATAGACCACACCGAAATCCAAACCGACGATATCCCCGTTTTTCAACACTCGCGGTCCGGGTATCCCGTGCACCACTTGGTCATTGACCGAAATACAAATGCTGGCTGGAAACCCTTGATAACCTTTGAACGCCGGTTTGACCTGAAACTCCTTGACCGCCGCCTCCGCCAGTTCATCCAGTTCTTTCGTGGTAATACCGGACGTGACCGCCGCTGCAACCCGGCTGAGAATCAACGCGGTAATTTCTCCGGCTTTCCGCATCCGGCTAAGTTCAAATGCGGATTTTCGCATTATCATTGGCCCACCCGCTCGCGAATACCTGTCATAATCTCCTGGTAAACAACGGAAATCGGCTGCGTCCCATCGACCCGGAATAAAAGCCCGGCCTCCTGATAGTACCGGATCAAAGGAAGGGTCTGGCGGGTATAAACCGCAAGCCGGTTCCGGACCGTCGCCTCGTAGTCATCTTCCCGTTGGATTAATTGGCCCTGGCAAAGATCACATACCCCGGTTTGTTTCTCCTTTTTGGTCACAATATGGTAAACCGCGCCGCAATTTTGGCAGACCCGTCGCCCGGAAAGGCGCGTCACCAAAATTTCCGGATCCACCGCTAGTTCAATCACGGCGTTCAAGCTTTGGCCCTTTTCCGCTAAATACCGGTCAAAAGCCTCCGCCTGCGGGACCGTCCGGGGAAACCCGTCCAGCAAAAACCCATTGGCGGTATCCGGCTGGGCTAAACGTTCGGCAACGATCCCCAAGACCAATTCGTCGGGAACCAATTCTCCCCTACTAATATACTGCTCCACCTGCTTACCTAAAAGAGTCTGCTTCTTTATGGCTTCCCGGAACATATCACCGGTGGAGATTGACGGGATCATAAACTCGGCACTGATCCGGGCGGCTTGGGTTCCTTTCCCGGCCCCCGGCGGACCCAGAAGAATTAATCGCAAAAAGCTCACCTTCCTAGAATATGCCTTCAATGGCTTGTCGATTCATCCGCCACCAAATGCATTATTGGTGATCCTGCCGGTAGACGGCATGACCACTTGCTTGTCGACTCACCCGGTTTCCGATACTTATCCCTACGTTATCACTATAGAAGCCGGTGTGGGCGACTACTTCAGAAAACCTTCATATTGTCTCATCACGAGCTGCGCTTCAATCTGTTTCATCGTATCGATTGCCACCCCGACCGCGATCAACAAACTGGTCCCACTAAACCCAATCTGTTGGATCCCGGTTAAAGGACCAAGCAAATACGGGAGCAAAGCGACAAAAGTTAAGAAGAGGGCGCCGGCCGTCGTAATCCTGGTTAAGACCTTATCCAGATATTCGGCGGTGGGCCGGCCCGGCCGGATCCCCGGAACAAATCCGCCGTATTTCTTTAGATTATCGGCCACATCCATCGGATTAAAGGTGACAGCCGTGTAAAAATAGGAGAAGAGGAAGATAAAGACCGCATAGATCACCAGGTAAATTGGTTGCCCCGGATAAAAGAATTTATGGACAAACCGGTAAAACCAACTGGTCGGCGAGGTGAAGTTGGCGATCGTCATCGGAAAAGCCAGCACCGATGAGGCAAAGATCACCGGAATCACCCCCACCTGGTTCACCCGGAGCGGCATATGGGTAGACTGTCCCCCGTACATCCGCCGGCCAACCACTCTCTTTGCGTACTGGATCGGAATCTTACGCTCTCCTTGAGTGACCATGACGATAAAAGCGACGATCACCACGATCAGAACCAGGAACAAGAGCAGTCCGAGCAGAGAGATCCCGCCCTCACCGATGTTTTGGAGGGTCAGGATAAAATCGGGGACAAAACGGGCGACAATCCCGGCAAAAATCAACATGGAAACCCCATTCCCAATCCCCCGTTCGGAAATGGTCTCGCCTAGCCAGGTTAAAAAGACGGTTCCCGCCGTCATCGTCAGCACGATCGCAAATAACGAGGCGACATTCGCCGGGTCAGCCATTGCTTGACGAAAACCAAGGGTAATCGCCAAGGCTTGAATGATCCCCAGCACCACCGTGGCATACTTCGTGTAGCGGGCCAAAATTTTCCGGCCTTCCGGTCCTTCTTTCGAAAGCTCCTGCCAACTGGGGATCACCATGGTTAACAGTTGCATGATAATCGAAGAAGTGATATAGGGTTGAACCCCGAGGGCAAATAAGGACATATTACTGAGCGCGCCACCGGAAAAAAGGTCCAGTAGATTGAAGATGGTATTCTCTCCAAACTCATAGGGCTTCATCCCGGGAACAACGATATAAGAACCTAAACGGAAAACCGCGAGCAAAAAAATGGTCCAGTAAAATTTCTTCCGGATATCCGGAATCCGAAATGCGGTTCTTAAAGATTCCCACATCTTATATCACCTCAGCTTTTCCGCCGGCCGCCTCGATCTTCGCAGTCGCTGAGCCACTAAAAGCATGGGCTTTGACGACCAGTTTCTTCTCCAGCTCGCCCCGGCCTAATACTTTCACCCCGTCATATACCTTTTTGATCAAGCCGTTGGAAATTAACAGTTCCGGGGTAACCTCGGTCCCATCGTTAAAGCAATTTAAACGCTCAATATTAATTTCCGCCCAAATCTTACGGTTAATGTTCTTGAAACCGCGTTTCGGAAGACGGCGTTGTAACGGGGTCTGACCACCTTCAAAAGCCGGTCCTTTCCCCCCGCCGGAGCGTGCCTTTTGGCCTTTATGCCCCCGTGCGGAGGTTTTCCCCAAACCGGAGCCGATCCCCCGTCCGACCCGTTTCCGTGTGGTTCTTGAACCTGCTGCCGGTCCTAAATCCTCAAGCCTCATGTTGGCACCTCCTATCCTCTTGTAACTTCGACTAAATGTTCGACCTTTTTAATCATCCCTTGGGTTACCTCATTATCGGGCAGAACCACCGATTGGTTCAACCGGCGCAGGCCAAGGGCGGCGATCGTTGCTTTCTGGTCTTTCTTCCGGCCAATGGCGCTCCGCTTCCAGGTAACTACCAAGTTTTTCTCTATCGTCTTTTTTTTCGGCATTTTTACTACCACCCCTTAGCCTTGAACTTTTTCCACCGGGAGACCCCGTAGCGCCGCCACTTCTGCGGCTTGCGTTAACCCTTGCAAACCAGCCACGGTGGCATTGACCATATTCAAGGGGTTGGACGAACCAATCGATTTGGTCAAGATATCACGAATCCCGGCCAATTCCAGAACGGCGCGGACCGGTCCGCCGGCGATCACACCGGTACCGGGGGCCGCCGGTTTAAGGACGACTTTGCCGGCCCCGTAATGACCTTCGATCGGATGAGGGATAGTCGTGTTGAGCATGGGCACTTCAAACAGTTTCTTCTTGGCATCCTCAACACCTTTACGGATGGCCTCCGGCACTTCACCGGCTTTGCCTAACCCCACTCCGACATGACCTTGACCGTCTCCAACCACCACTAAAGCGCTGAAATTAAAACGACGTCCGCCTTTGACCACCTTGGCAACCCGGTTGATGAAGACTACGCGCTCTGTTAGCTCCAGATCTTTTGGGTTAATCCGTTTCATCATATCCCTCCTTTACTTAAAACTCCAATCCGTTCTCCCGCGCCGCTTCCGCCAAAGCCGCTACCCGGCCGTGATAATCATAGCCGCCACGGTCAAAAACCACCTGTTTAATCCCTTTTGCTTGCGCCCGTTCAGCGATAAGCTTCCCTACCAACTTCGCACTCTCCACATTGCCGCCGTAACCGTCTACCTGCGACCGGATCTCCGGGTCGACGGTTGAAGCGGAAAGCAGGGTTTTGCCCTGAACATCATCGATGATCTGCGCGTAAATATGGTGAAGACTTTTATAAACCGACAGCCTGGGACGGTCCGATGTTCCGGCCAATTTTTTCCGGAGCCGGATGTGCCGTCTGACCCGGGCTTCATTGCGATTCGCTCTTTTAAACACCAATTTCCACTCCTTTCAGCGGACTATTTCCCGGCTTTCCCAGCTTTACCGGCTTTACGACGAATTGTCTCGTCGACATACTTAATCCCTTTCCCTTTGTAAGGTTCCGGCGGACGGACGCCGCGGATCTCGGCGGCAATCTGGCCGACACGTTGCTTATCGATGCCTTTCACAATGATCCGGTTTGCCGCCGGCACTTCAAATTCAATTCCGGACTCAGCCTCGAATTCCACCGGATGGGAAAAACCAACGGTTAGCACTAGTTTATTCCCTTGTTTCGCCGCCCGGTAACCGACCCCGTTGATCTCCAGGGTCTTGGCGAACCCGTTGGTGACGCCTTCCACCATGTTGGCGATTAAACTCCGGGTCAAACCGTGTAATGCTTTATAATAACGGTCTTCATCGGCCCGTTCCACTTTGATGACCGTTCCGTCCTGCACAACCCTTATCCCCTCGGGGATCTCCTGGGATAATTCTCCTTTTGGTCCTTTCACGCGTAAGAAATTACCGTCGATCTTCAGTTCAACCCCAGCTGGAACATTAATCGGTTTAAAGCCTATTCTGGACACTGTTTACACCCCCATTCCAAAACCGGTGTTCTTATTATTAATTCTACTGAATGATTCCCGCCGCCCTGTCTCACCAGCCCATATCTTACCAGATAAAACAGAGAACTTCTCCTCCGATTCCCAGCTGGCGGGCAACTTTATCCGTCATGATCCCTTTGGAAGTGGAAAGAATGGCAATCCCCAAACCCCCGAGGACTTTCGGGATTTGATCTTTTTCCACATAGACCCGTAAACCCGGCCGGCTGATCCGCTTCAGGCCGGTGATGATCGGTTCTTTTCCATTAAACTTTAGCTGCAGACGAAGAATCCCCTGTTTATTATCCTCGATGAACTCGTAATCTTGAATATAGCCTTCTTCCTTTAAAAGGCGGGCCAATTCCTTTTTAATATTGGACGCCGGAACCTCCACTTGTTTAATCCGGGCGATATTGGCGTTACGAATCCGGGTTAACATATCGGCAATTGGGTCCGTTACCACCATGTTGAGATACCTCCTTCCTTACCAACTGGCTTTCACCACACCGGGGATCTCTCCACGGTGGGCCAGATTCCGGAAACAAATACGGCACATCTGAAATTTCCGCATATAGGCCCGAGGACGTCCGCAGATTTTACACCGGTTATACGCCCGGACCGGAAATTTGGGCTTGCGGTTCGCTTTTAAAATCATCGATTTCTTGGCCATTCTTTTACCTCCTTTACTTAGGAAGCCCGGAAGGGCATACCCAGGAGTTTTAACAATTCGTAAGCTTCCTCGTCACTCTGGGCCGTCGTAACAATGGTCACATCCATCCCCCGGATCTTATCAATGGCGTCATAGTTGATCTCCGGGAAGATCAGTTGTTCCCTGAGGCCGAGATTGTAATTCCCCCGTCCGTCAAAGGATTGGGGCGAAACCCCCCGGAAGTCACGGATCCGTGGCAAAGCCAGATTAAACAGTTTGTCGAGGAACTCATACATTCTTTCCCCGCGCAAAGTGACCTTGCAACCGACGGACGCTCCCGCACGCACCTTGAAGTTGGCGATGGATTTTTTCGCTTTGGTGACCACCGGTTTCTGCCCGGCAATCTGGGTCAAATCCTTCACCGCGGCGTCAATCACCTTCGCATCCTGGGTCGCTTCGCCGACACCCATATTAATAACGACCTTTTCCAAGCGGGGAATCTGCATCACATTTTTATAGCCAAAGCGGCTCTGTAAGCCGGGGACAACTTCTTTCTTGTATTTTTCCCGTAAGCGAGACATGGTCAGCACCTCCTCCCAAACTCCACAGCTTAGCTTTTGTCTTTATGCTACTGTCAAATTTATCCCATCTGGTGACCGCATTTCTTACAGACGCGAACAAGCGAACCGTCTGGGTTCCGGTCGCGACCGATCCGCGCCGGCTGGCCACAGCCGCTGCAAACCAACATCACTTTTGACGTAGAAAGGGGCATTGCTTTATCGATCACTCCGCCCTGGGGATTATTCTTAGTGGGTTTCGCATGCTTCTTGACCAGATTAACACCCTCGACAATAACCGTTCCTTCATGCGCTAAGACCCGCTGAATCTTACCGCGTTTTCCTTTATCTTTACCGGAGAGCACAACCACTTCGTCTCCCTTGCGGAGAAAGGTTTTGGGACTCACGACGATACCTCCCCTCTTATTAGATCAGAAATTCGCCAGCAAACGCAGTTACAAGACCTCGGGCGCCAGCGACACAATCTTCATGAAATTTTTCTCCCTCAGTTCACGGGCACCCGGCCCAAAAATACGGGTCCCCCGCGGATTCATCTGATCGTTAATGATCACGGCTGCGTTATCATCAAAACGAATATATGAGCCATCGGGCCGCCGCGTTTCTTTCCGCGTCCGCACCACCACGGCTTTCACAACCTCGCCCTTCTTCACCCCGACAATTCCGGCCCCTTTACGGGCTGCCGAAGGGGGAAGCGCATCTTTGACCACGGCCACAATCAAATCGCCGACCCCGGCGTAGCGTTTCGAACCGCCAAGCACCCGGATGCACATGAGCTTCTTTGCGCCGGAGTTATCCGCTACGTTAAGGTAAG
>JAAYHY010000066.1 GCA_012735135.1 Bacillota bacterium
ATTTGCCGGGGATTAAGCTCGACTTTGACGGTTTATTAATGAATAAAGATAACGATCAACTGGCGGGAACCCTCAGCTTCCAGGAGACGGGTTATAAACAATTTATCATTGCTGTCAGTTACGACCTGACCTACGACGGTGTGAGCCGCCGAATCGGGTTGAACGCGCAGACCGTTGATGATAAGGAAGTGACTGTTGACATCAACAGTGATTGGGGGCCCGCGACAATTAATATGGACTTGACATTTGATCCGGAATTTCTTATCACTACCGAGGATGAGCTTGATATAGGAAATTTAAAGGATGTTAGTGGCAAAGTGCTAGTCCAAGGGGTCGAGGTCGGCGTAGTTGAAAAAAGTGATCTCGGTTTCGTTCTGATAAAATATATAGATGGTTCCCAAGAAGCGTTTTAGTAATTAAGTAATGGTAGAGGCTATCCACTTACCGGGGATAGCCTCTAATACTCGAAAAAAGGATTCAAATGCGGAGACTAATTATTAGATTGTCTTTATTTCTGTTATTCAATGTATTTCTTACCCAATGCTGTTTAGCACTGGATCCGGGTTTGGACGAGGGCTTAAACTTGGTGATCACAGGAGTAAACAACCTGTTTTCGTTTGATACTAACTTTTCTGAATTAAATAAGGCCCTTTCTGGAGTGACTCAGCTCCCCGGGGAGGTTTTCTACCGGAAACAGTTCTTTATTGCTTTACCGCTCTGGCAAAAAGAAAATACTGCCTTCGGGTTAACTTACCGGCAAACTGAGCAGTGTTGGGTAAATGGGGATACGCTCGACTTTTACCACGGAATGGCCGACAAGGACTACCAACCGGCGAAAAGACATTACGATCTACGGGGTGATTATCTGAAATATACTCAATTAGGAGGATATGTGACCAAAAGATGGGACCTGGATTCTTTCCAAACAAGGATCCGCGGTGACCTTTTTATCTGTTATGATTTTTTTAAACTAAACCTGATGGGTCAAGGAAGAATAAGGTTTCAGCCGGACGGCGCCCAAAAATACGAATTATATGGTGACTACCAAAGGGATTGGTGCACAGACGGGACACCTCCCGGCTGGGGTTACGCTTTAAGCTGCGACTTTTTTTATCAGCAGTCCGGCTTTTTACTCTTTTTATCTTTGCAGAACCTTTTTGGTGGATTGTTTTTTCGCCAATTACAGCATGAAAACAACTGGATTAATACGGATGAACCAAGTATCGGCCCGCTTCCGATGAAGGGATTCTACGCTAACGATTCATTTTATTACACCCTTCCACTAGCTACTGAACTTCAGATTGCTTATTTTTATGAAGAGGGAGCGAAATTTTACGGAGAGGCCCTCTTTGAGGGGAAAAGCCGGAAATATACGCTGGGTTACCGGCGATCTTTTGGTAAAATTGCAATGATTACCGCTATTACCCCAAGTTGCAAGAGTTTTGATCTTGGTTTAGCTGTAGATTATGGGGAATTAATCTTGAATTTCGGTTGGGATATAACGGCGATTAAGGGGATTAGCTTTGCGGTTTGGATATAAATTAATTATTGCGACCGGATTCAAAAAAATAATAATGTCTAACCTAGCCGGAAGAGACGGCCTGGTTGACTTTCCCTCCGGGCAATGGTATACTGATTTAAACATCCGTATCTAACGCGAGGAAGGGAAGAGTACCCCGGAAGACCTTCATCCAGAGACAGGCGGCTATAAGCTGGAAGCCGCCTGGGAGGAACCGAGGGGAAGACCACCCCGGAGTGGCTGTGAGGAGCAGCCCGG
>JAAYHY010000067.1 GCA_012735135.1 Bacillota bacterium
CACCTTAAACAATTCGACCTCACCGCTGAACCGGTCAAACAACAAAAGGTCGAGGGTGGCAAATTCCTCTTCCGGGGTAGCCAGCAAAAGTAAGGTGTTCAGACTTTCCAGGGCCATTTTTTTCGGTAAACCCGCCGCCAACATTTCTTCCATCAAACGGACGGCCGTCTGGCTGATCCGGGCGGCAGCAGCGCCCGCCCCCATACCGTCACTGAGCAAACAGAGCATCAAATGATCCCCGATCATCCGGAAACGCTGGGAATCCCCGGAAATCTGGTGCCCTGGTTTCGCCAGTTGCACCACGGAAGACTCCATGGCGAAGACCGGTTCCGGCCCCAACGCCAAAAGGCATTGCCGCTTCCCGGTTTGTCCACATTCCCAGTGGGTCACAGCCAAAGGACGGCCTACCGCTGTGGAGAGCAAGGGAGCCACCACCAACCGGCATTCCTGGCCTCCGGCACAAGTTTCCTTTTCCACCAGGAGACGGAGGCGGCCTCCTTTGCCGCCGGGCCAGATCCTGACCTTGGCCCCTTTCACTCCCGCTTTTCGTAGGATCCTGTCCAATTTTTTCTCCTCTGCCGGTAAAGTTTCCCCCTGGGCGGTCCCGGCCTCCGCCATTTGGGTGATGATCCCGGCCACCCCGGCTAACCGTTCCGCCAGAAAAAGCCTGGCCTCGCTAAAACGCCGGCGCCAGTAAAGACTGGTCCGCTCCTGTTCCATCAGTAAGTTAATTGTACGCAACAAGGCTTCCTTTTGCACACATTCTTTGGCCAGATTCCCCTTCAGGTGCGAGGCTTCCACTTCTACCCCCAGTTCCGCCCAACCGAGTAAAGTAAAAAGCTCCTGATAGGTTTGGTAAAAACGTTCTTGCCAACACCGCTCATACCTGCGACAAGGGAGGCAATTGGCCTCGGTAATCTCCTGAAAGAGCGTGAGAAACTCCTCCTTTGGGGTCCTGGCTTTCCCCTCGGTTTCCGGGGAAAAAGCGCGGGCCAACTCCTGGAAGAAAAGGCCCAATTCCCGCAGACGGGTGAGACCGTCCGCCCAGACAAACCTCTTCCAACCGGGGTTTGAACTTCGCCCGGCGTCGTTCTCCCCGGCTAACACTTGACCCCACCGGACCAACGTCCGGCCAGGGATGACCAGAAAAAGCCCTAGGCCGGCGCCGGCTTGGATCAGGGTGGACCAGAATGCGCCCTTCCCCCATCCAAAGACGGCCGCAACCGCCCCTGACAAGAAAAACGCCGCGACGGCCCGACCCTTTCCCTTGATCGGTAAAAAGGACGGCAGCAAACCACTTCCGCCAATCCAAAAAAGAAGCCAAGACTGGGTTCCGCCCAAAGCTAATTCAGCAAGGATAAAGATGAGACTCAACGCGGGGGCCAGATTTACTCCCAGTCCGGACCCGGCGGCCAGAAGCAATATAAAAAGGAAACAGTAATTGAATTTCAGTTGCCACCAGGGGGTAGTCCAGAAAGTTAATTGGCTAAGGGTTAAGTAAAGGAGAAAAACCAACAAACCGAAAGCCAGGCCCGAACCGTCTCTCCCCGCCCGGACCGGCTTTTCCTTCCCCCGGTCGCGGCGGATTTTCCGAAACCCGGGAGCCAGCAGCCAAGAGAGGAGACCGACCACGGCGACCTCTCCCGCCTCGCGCCAAACCAAAGCCTGTCCGCCCCGCCATAAAAGAAAGGAGAAAAGTGCTCCGGAAAAAAGCAAAAAAAGAAGACAAGACCTGGCGCGGAATGAACCCCGGCCTTTTTGTTGAAGCGCCAGGAGAAGAGGGAGGCAGCCTAAACCGGCGGGAAAATTAACTGCCGACCAAAAGCCTGTCCGCAGCATAATGGCGGCCAGGGAGAGTAAAATCCCACCGGGCAGCCCCGCCAACCCCCAAGCCCCGGCCACACATAAACCCGCGGGACCAAGCCCGTCCGGGCGCTTTACGGCCGTTAACCGCCCGGCGAGCCCAACCCCGGCCAGCAGCA
>JAAYHY010000068.1 GCA_012735135.1 Bacillota bacterium
ACCCTAGTAGTGAATCGATTAAAGCGGCGGGGGATGCGATTAACGGGTGGGATCCATCCGGTGGCGCCTTGTTCTTTTGGAATCCGTCGAAACCGGTCAGCCGGTGGATTTGGTCCCGGCGGATAATTACCCGCATTGGTAAGCATGTCTTTGGTCTCTAACTTCTAAAAAGCGGCGCGCGACTTCATGTCGCGCGACCCGCTTTTAACCTCCGTTCGTAAAGAGCTTTACAAAGAAATACAGTTTAAATTAATCAAGGCGGAAGAAGAACCAGGGCTATTTTCAAGGTAGACTCCATAGAAAAAAGCGGAAGGAATGGGCGCCGGGAGAAAGATTGGCACGAGGAGTGATGAGTTGGACTGGAAGAGCTGGATCTGGCGGACGGTAATCGCCTTTATAGTCTTATTTTTTGGGGGTTACCTTATTCCGGGCTTATCGGTTTTTACCATTCCCCATTTATTGATCGTTAGCGCTCTGTCGGCCTACTTGGCGACCGCCGGCGAAACGGTGCTTTTTGCTGATACGCTCCGGAAAAAGAGTATCCTTCTCTTCGCGGTTTCGGCCTTGACCGTTTATCTTTATGCCTTGGTTTTGGTCCGCGAAAGGCCGCCGGCGGTAAGCGCGCTGTTGGCGGCGGCAGTGATAACCGTTCTGGATTACCTGCTTAAAGTAAGAGAGGAGCGGCCGGCGCCGGAAGGAGAAGGCGGAGCAAGCCAGGAATGAAGGAAATTCCGGAGAAGAGCCGCGCGGAACTGGTTAGAAGATCAGTCGCCGGCCGGCCCCTTTTATTGTAGAAGAAAACCGTTGACGATCGGAGCCCTACCAAAATGGTAGGGCCTTTTCTTTTTCCTTTGACAAACATTTGTTTGGAAAAAAGGGATTGGTCACCGGTTGGCTAAATATATATTGTTAAGGGTAGATAAAACGGAGGGGTTTTTATGATGCCAATTCGCTGTCTCCATCTGGCCGATCTCCATTTGGGCTGGAGGCCCCGGGAGTGGGGAGGACGGGAGGACGAACGCCAGCAGGAACGGGACGGTCTTTTGCAAAAGGCTGTCAATCTGGCCCTGGATCCTGCCTCCCGGATCCGGTTGGTGGTGATTGCCGGCGATCTTTTTGAAACTCATCATCCCCCGGCCGGGCTGGTTGGCATGGTCTTGGCGGAATTGAACCGTTTAGTGAAGGCCGGGATCCTGGTGGTCACCGTCCCGGGTAACCATGATGAACTGACATATCATGATGCGGTGTACCGGAAATACAGCCGGGAATGGCCGGGTCTTTTAGTGACCAATCCCATGCCGGAACGGATTGGCGTCTTTTCGGTGGATCAGACCCCCTGTTATCTTTATAGTATGGCCTATACCGGCGGCGTCACCAAAGCCCGGGAGATCCTGGCCGAATTTCCCCGGGGGACGGAGGAAGGGTTACACATTGCCATCTTCCATGGTTCTTTGGATTGGATGGCGGGAGAACGCAGCCTGCCTCTGTCGGCGCAAGGATTGGCCGCCGCCGGTTATGATTATGTCGCCCTCGGCCATCTCCATCAACACCAAGTGAAGACGGTGGGGAAGACGGTGATGGTTTACCCGGGGATGGTTGAGGGGAAATACCTTTCCGATCCGGGGACCGGCTTTTTTACCCTGGTTGAACTGGGCGCGGGTTTACCCCGGATCACAAAGATACCGGCGGCGGTTCGACCCTTCCGGCGGTTGACCATGGAGGTCACGGGCTTGACTGAAACCGGGCTCCGGGAGGAACTGGGGAAAATAACCGACCCGGAGGCGGTGGTCGAACTTACCCTCCAGGGCGTCTTCTCTTTTTTACCGGATTTGACAGACTTAAGGGACTGGCTGCGCCACCAGTTCTATTACTGCGAAGTTAAAGATGAAACGGCCTTTTTGGACCAGGGTTTGCTGGATCAATGGGCGGGGGAGCCGACTTTGCGGGGGGCTTTTCTCCAGCGGATGTTGAAACGGATGGCCGCGGCCACCAATCAGCGGGAGCAAAGAGTAGTCTTTCTGGCGTTGACCAAAGGGTTGATGGCGCTGCAAAGGGGGAAAGACCATGGGCAAAGTGAAGTTTGACCGGGTACGGCTGGTGGGGTTCGGTCCCTACCGGGAGGCGACCACCTTCACTTTCACGGATCAGCTCAACGTTTTTGTGGCGCCCAATGAGCGCGGAAAATCCACTTTGGTGGCGGGGGTGAATGCGCTTTTCTTTGGTTTACCACAAACCACCGATGGAACCGTCTTTGGCCAAGCCCGGTACAGAAACTGGGATCATCCGCCGGGCTTCGAGGGTGAACTCATCTTTACCGTGGACGGGAAAAGTTACCGGTTGCGCCGGGATTTCCAGAACAACCAGATTTCCCTTGCCCGGAAGGAGCAGGGGGAATACCGGGAGATCATCGCCGGAACCCACAATCCCCGGGCCCAGCGGCGTAACCTCCGATATGAAGAAGCCCTCAAAGAGTTACTGGGTCTAAATTCGCAAGCACTCTTCGAAGCGACTTTTTGTCTGACCCAACCCTTGCCGGGAGCCGGGGAGCTTAATGAAAAGGTTCAGGAACTGCTCTCCGGAACCGGGGTGGGGTTCAAACGGGTGACCGATGAATTAATCAAGGAACTTCGGGAAATCACCCGTTTTACCGGACGGCGGGGGGTTACCGCCAAGGATGCGCTGGAGCCCCGTGTTCTGGAAAGGGTGGCGGAAGAGATCGAAAAGACGAAGGCCGGGATGGAACAGGACCGGGAACTGGTGGACCGGTTGGAAAATTACCGCCGCTGTCTGGAAGCGGAAGAGCAACAGCGGGCCGCGAAAGCAAGGGCTTTAGCCGAACAGGAAGAGATGCTCAGTTTATGGGGTAAATGGCAGCAATTGACAAAGAGCTACGAGGCGGCCCGGATGGTTTATAGCCAAATCCGGAAGAGTAAAGAGCGGGCGGGAGAGCTCCGGGGGGAACTGGAGCGGATTGCCGAAGAAAAAGCGGCCCATCCTTGGGGACCCTCCGTGCCGGAGGAGACGGGGGAGATCCTCCAGCAATTGGTGGCGCTTGCCGAGCAAAAAACCAACCTTGCCCAAGAACTGGCCGCTTTGGAGGCGGAGGTCGCCCGGGTTGCCGCGGAGGAAGCGGACTGGGTCCGCCAGAGAGACCATTTCACTGTGGACTGGGCGGCTTTGGGCGTGGGACCGGCCGCTGTGGTTGAAAGCCGGCGGGCCCAAGCCCGGGAAGCACTGGCGGTCTGGGCGGAAGCCCAGGAGACGGCAAGGGCGGCTGAAGAAAACGGCCGGATCCGGCGGGAAGAATTTATCCTTTTTGAAGAGACCGACCCGGTCACCCTGGAAGCGGTTAAATTATACGATTCCCGCCGGGCTTTCCTCCGTTCCCGGTTGGAGAATGCCAATTTAAAATGGGAGAAGGCCAAAGCTGAACTGCAACGGGCGAAGAGCCACGGGATCATCCGGTGGGGTCTGGTCTTCCTCACCGCGGTGCTGGGCGGGGCCGTTCCAGCCCTTTTACCGGCCGGAGCAGGCCGGAACCTCCTTTGGATTTTGGGCGGTTTCTTGCTCGGCGCCGGTCTTGGTTATTTGGGGGGGCGGTTAATTTTACCTCCCCGGGCGTTGGCGTTCCTCCGGAAGCAGGTGGCGGTCAACGAGGAACAGGCGAAAGCGGCAGCCCAAGCTTTAGACCAATTTGAACGGCAAGTGGCGCCCTTTAGGGTCCGTTTTCCGGACTTGGCCGGGGCTTACCGGCGGTGGGAAAAGCTTTTGGGGGAAGGAGCGGAATTGGCCCGGAAGCATGAGGAATTTCGCCGCCGGGAACTGGGCGGTTTCTCCGGTCCGGCGGCGGCGTGCCCGTTGACCGAACCCGGAATCAAGATAAATGTCCGGTGGCGAGATCTGCATGCCTTTGCCCGGATCGTAACGCCCCTGGAAAAACTGGATTCCTTGGGCGAACTGGTGGCCTGGCTTGGCGCAAAGACTCCCGGGTGGTGGGAAGGGTTGCTGAATGAAGCCGCCGCCTTTGAGGAGAAAAGGGCCGAACTGGAAAGGCTTAAGGGTCTACGGAAGGCGAACGAGGAATATTTGGCGAAAGGACGGGAAAAAGAAGCCGGCTTGGCGCAGGCGGAAGTGAAATTACAGGCCCCGATCACCCTTTTGCTCGAAGCGGCCGGGGGGGATTACCAACAAGCCGGCCGCCTCTGGACTGCTTGGCGCGAACTATGTTTACGGGCGGAAAAAGCAGCCGGCGCTTTCGAAGAGATTCTGGCCTTGGAGAAAGTAACCACTTGGGCGGAGTTGGAAGCCAAATGCGACGATGCCGCCCTTAAAGCGCAAAGTTTTTATCAGGAAAGGCAGCAATTGGTAGCGGCCCATCCGGGTTTAACCCCTTTGGAAGCGGCGACGGCGCCGGAAGAGATTGAAGCCGCTTACCGGCGGCGGCAGGAAGAAGTGGCCCGCGGGCAGGCCGAGTTACAGGCGATCGACGCGGAGATCCGGCGGCTCACGATGGAGCTGGCCCGGCTGGAGGGGCAGGAGCCCATAAATATTGCCGAGGCGGAGGAAGATTTGGCCCGGTTGGAAGGGAGCCGGGCCGCGTTGGAATTGGAAGCGGACGCGCTTACCCTGGCCTACCAAGAACTAACCGCCGCCCTTCATGATTTCCAAAGCACTTACCGCTTACGGTTGGCGGAGCTTACTACTGCTTACTTCCGGGAGCTCACGGCTGACCGGGAACGCCGGATCGAACTGGACGAAGCCTTTCAGGTGACGGTGGTGATCGACGGGCGGCCGGTGGCGCCGGCCCAGCTAAGCTACGGGGCGCGGGACCAACTGTATATTGCTTTACGTTTAGGGATTGCCCGTTTGTTGGCTACCGAAACGGTCTTGCCCTTTATTTTTGATGATCCATTTTTAAACTGCGATGCCGGGCGCTTGGCTAAGATCCGGGCTTCTTTGGAGCTCCTGGCCGGCGAACGTCAGATTATTCTCCTTTCCCACCGGGCCGATTTTGCGGCCTGGGGAACGCCGGTCACGGTTAAGACCGGGAGTTGACTTTCCGGCAGCCAAGCGGTAAAAACGCGGACTCAAGAGGAAGCGCACCCCAAATGTCAGATGGAAAATCTGCCATTTGGAGGCGCGCTTTTTTATGGCGGCGGGTCCCCTAAGTTTTAAGCATAAAAAGCGGGCGGGGGATATAGTAATTCCTATGGGGTTTAACCAAGAACGGGTCATAAGGGAGGTGGAATTATGGAATACTTGGCACGGATGGTCCTGGAGCACCAAGGAATTAACGAGTTGCTCCAGGTCCAAAGGGAACTTTTAGAACGGCTGAAAAAGGCCAAGGGGGTTAATATTGTGCATCTCAATAATTCGCTTGCCTTTTGGCGGGATTTTCTCGAACAGGAGCATATGAGTTGGGAAGAGGAGTTTGCTTTTGCCGCCTTCCGCAAGTTCAACCACTCCTTGCCCGACCGTTTACAGGGCGAACATGAACGGATCCGAACGGCCTTGGCCCAATTGGAGGCCACGCTGAAACAGCTCAAAAGCGGCCGGCCCCGTTCCGGCCGGGAGTATGTAAAATGGGGGGAAGAATTGGTGGAGACCGTTGCCGATCATATTGCCCGGGAAAACGCGGTTTTACGGGAACTTGCGGTGGACGGGCCGGCGACGGAGGCGGTTTTGGATCTACCGGAAGGACCGCGCCGGGAAAGAATCAACCATCTGGTCCAGATTGCGGAGGAGCTTTGCCGGGAATATCTCCAGAAGGGAACGGCCCTTTATCCCCTCTGCAAGAAAACCGGGGCCGTAGTGGGGCAAACCCCGCCGCCGGCAACGGCCGGGGATGGGGATGAAACCGCCCGCGAAGGGGAGTTGGGCGAAGCGGCCGGATCTGCCGGTGATGAGCAGGGCGGGGAGTTTATCGTAAACGGGGGTTAAGAACTTCCTGACCCGCTCCGCCGGGGTTTTATTTTTCCCTTGTCCAACGGGGAAATCTGGTATATGATCAAGGATGAATTTATCGCTCAACAAGAAGCACCAGGGAGTGGCCGCCGATGCAGTATTGGGCCGATCTTCACCTTCATTCCCACTATGCCATGGCCGCCAGTAAAGACGCCCGCCCGGAACAGTTAGCCTTATGGGCCCGGTGGAAAGGGTTGACCTTGATTGGGACCGGGGATTTTACCCATCCCGGGTGGCGGGCGGAACTCCGCGCCAAACTGGAAGAGGCCGGGGATGGGCTTTGGCGGTTGAAGCCGGAAGTAACGCAGGGGACGGAGCCGGAATTACCCTACGCCCAGCCGGTCCGTTTTGTGATCAGCGGGGAAGTTTGCACCATCTATCCAAAGGCGGGAAAAACCCGGAAAGTCCATCATCTGCTTCTCTTGCCCCATTTGGCCGCCGCCGAGCGCCTCTCCGCCCGTCTTGCGGCCTACGGCCAACTGGCCAGTAACGGACGGCCCGTTTTAAAGCTGGATAGCCGGGATTTATTGGCGATCACTTTGGAGGTGGTTCCGGAGGCGATCTTGATTCCCGCCCATATCTGGACCCCCCATTATTCAGTCTTGGGGATGGGTTCCGGCTTTCATCATCTCCGGGAATGTTACGGGGATTTGACCGGTGAGATTCATGCCATCGAGACCGGGTTGTCGTCGGATCCGGCGATGAACCGGCGGTTAAGCAGCTTGGACGATTATGCCCTGGTCTCCAACTCGGATGCCCATTCCCCCGCCAAACTGGGACGGGAAGCGACTCTTTTTGCGATTGAACTCTCCTTTACCGCGCTGCGGAAAGCCTTGAAAAAACCTTTCCCCGGTTTATTGGGGACCATTGAGTTTTATCCGGAGGAAGGAAAATACCATTGGGATGGGCACCGGACTTGCGGCGTTTGTTGGTCGCCCCGGGAGACAATCCGCGCCGGGGGAAAATGCCCGGTTTGCGGCCGTCCGGTCACCGTCGGTGTTCTCCACCGGGTGGAACTCCTGGCCGACCGGGAAAAGGAAGGACAACCTCCCTCCGCCCGGCCGGCCCAGCGGCTTTTGCCCCTTACGGAGATTATTGCCGCGGCCGAGGGCGTGGGTGAAGGGTCCAAACGGGTCCAACGGATCTACCGGCAATTGCTTACAGCCCATGGCCCCGAATTAAGAATTCTCCGGGAAACGCCCTTGACCGCGCTGGCCGAGACCGCCGGGGAAAAATTGGCTGACGGGGTGCGGCGCGTCCGGCATGGCCTCCTTAAAGTTAACCCCGGATATGACGGGGTCTATGGTGAAGTGCGGATTTACACAGATTAAATTGCTCAGGAAGGAAGTTGGTGCGTTGCCGAAAGCCGACGAGTTATCCCCGGCCCTCTGGGCTTATTTGGGGGATGCCCTTTATGAAGTTTATGTCCGGGAACAATTGATTTCAGATCCGGCTTATCATAATACCGGCGAATTGCACCGGGAAGCGATCAAATATGTCCGGGCCGAAGCCCAGGCGCGGATTGTGCATTATCTGACGCCCCGGTTGACGGCGGAGGAGAAAGAGTTGATCCGGAAAGGACGCAACCAAAAGAGCGGACATGTTCCCACCCATACCGACGCCGTCACCTACCGGTACAGCACAGCCTGGGAAAGTCTCCTGGGTTACTTGTATCTAACCGGACGGCGGGAACGGATGCAAGAGTTGATCGCCGCCGGTTTTGCTTATCTAAAAGCGGAAGGGAAAGCCCCCCCGGAGGAGAGGAAGGATTTAGCGGAACAAAGGGAGGAAAAATGAATGGAAGTAAAGCTCTTAACCTATACCCCCGAACCGGACCGGGTGGTGGCGACGGCGGCCCGCCTTTGTTATGCGCCCCAGGACGCCGAAACGGTGTGGGCCGGGTTCACCCGGGAAAAACAGGAGGAATTCCTGGGAAGACTCTCGGCTTACGGCCATTTCTCCCCTTATGAGCATGTTAGTTTTACCTTTGCCGTCGCCGGCGTCAGTCGGGCCTTGAGCCATCAGTTGGTGCGCCACCGGATCGCCTCCTATTCCCAACGTTCTCAAAGGTATATTAACGAAGTTTCCTTTGGGGTGGTCCTCCCCCCCACCGTGGAAGCGGATCCGGCGGCCAGGGAAGAGTTTGAAAGGGTCATCGCCGCGATCCGGGAAGGGTACCAACGCCTTACCGCCCTAGGGGTTCCGAAGGAAGATGCCCGCTATTTATTGCCCAATGCCTGCCAGACGCAGCTGATCATGACGATGAATGCCCGCAGCCTTTTACACTTTATGGCCTTGCGCTGTTGCCGGCGGGCCCAGTGGGAGATTCGGGAATTGGCTTGGCGGGTGCGGGCCGAGGCGCTAAAGGTGGCACCCCTCCTCTTCCGGGAAGCCGGTCCGCCCTGCTTGGTCCGGGGGGAGTGTCCCGAAGGGACGATGAGCTGCGGCCGACCTTATACGAAAGCAGAGGTGGAGGCCAGTTATGGATTGGCATGAAAAGGATCAGGTTTTAGCCGGGCGCAACCCGGTCCTGGAGGCCTTACGGGCCGGACGCCGGTTGAAAAAGGTGATCATCGCCGAACAGGCCCGCGGCCCTCAAGTAAAGGTTCTGGAATCCCTCGCCCGGGAACAGGGGGTTCCGGTGGAGTACTGGGCGAGAAGGGATCTGGATCGCTACGCGACCACCCCCAAACACCAAGGGGTGATCGCCTTGGCCGAACCTCTGGCGACGGTGACAACGGAGGAGTTGTTGGCGCGGGCCCGGGGAGAAAACCCCCTCCTTTGTTTATTGGATGGGGTGGAAGACCCGCATAATTTGGGGAGTATTATTCGCACCGCGGAGGTGGCCGGCGCCCATGGCGTGATCCTCCCTGAGCGCCGCGCGGCCGGTTTGAACGCGACGGTGCTCAAGGCGTCGGCCGGCGCCGCCAATTACTTGCCGGTCGCCATGGTGAAAAATACCGTCCGCGGGATTGAAGAGCTTAAAGCCAAAGGTTGTTGGGTAATCGGCGCCGACCGGGACGGGGAGGATCTCTGGGCGACCACTTTCGACCTGACACTGCCCCTCTGTTTGGTCTTGGGAAGTGAAGGAAAGGGCCTTTCCCGCCTTGCCAAGGAGAAATGTGACTTACTCCTCTCCATCCCCATGTGGGGGCGGGTCTCTTCCCTCAATGTTTCAGTGGCGGCCGGGATCCTCCTTTATGAAGTATTACGTTACCGCCGGAAACGGCCGGAAGGCTGAAATCGCCAACCTTCCCCGTGACCCGGGAACGAAATGTAACCTATATTATGTAATTAATCCAGCTATCCGCGGCGTAGATGGCGTAATTGCCTTGACGGGTGGGATCGGCTGTTGTATAATGTTTAATAAAGTGACGAAGACAGGTCAGATTTTTATTGTCTGGAGGCGATATTAGTGGGGGCCAATGCACAAAAGAATTATGAAATCTATGATAACATGATGGATGAAGCAATTGTCGAAGCCGCCAGACAAGGTAACATTGGCGCTCAAGAATATTTAATTAATAAGTACAAAAATTTTGTACGAGCCAAAGCCCGTTCTTACTTTTTGATCGGCGCCGACCGGGAAGATATCATTCAAGAAGGAATGATCGGCCTTTATAAGGCGATCCGGGATTTCCGCCACGACAAGTTGGCTTCTTTTCGCGCTTTTGCCGAACTTTGTATCACCCGCCAGATTATCACGGCGATTAAAACCGCTACCCGGCAGAAACACATCCCGTTGAACTCTTATGTTTCTTTGAATAAACCAATTTATGACGAAGAATCAGACCGGACGTTAATGGATGTTATTTCCGGCAACAAAGTGACCGATCCGGAGGAACTGGTGATCAGCCGGGAAGAATACGTGGATATTGAGAATAAAATGGGTGAGTTTCTAAGTGATTTGGAATGGCGTGTGTTGGTCTCTTATTTAGACGGCCGGTCTTATCAGGAGATCGCCAAAGACTTGCACCGGCATGTCAAATCCATCGATAACGCGTTACAACGGGTGAAAAGAAAACTCGAGCGTTATCTAGAAAAGCGGGAGGAGACCAATTTCAAAGGCTGAACCATTATTCTCCAGTCCAATTCTGAAAAATGATGTTGACAGTATAATCAGGCTATAGTATAATTGTTTTTGCGATTGACGGAGGGGTTCCCGAGTGGCCAAAGGG
>JAAYHY010000069.1 GCA_012735135.1 Bacillota bacterium
ATATTTTTACGGAACGGAACGGGATCTACATTATTGATCTCCAAAAAACCGTAATAATGGTGGAAGAAGCTTATCATTTCATCCGCGAAACCGTGGCGAACGGCGGTTCCATCTTGTTTGTGGGTACCAAAAAGCAAGCCCAAGAAGCCATCAAAGAAGAGGCGACCCGTTGTGACATGTTTTACGTCTCCCAACGTTGGCTGGGCGGGATGTTGACCAACTTTGCCACCATCCGGTCCCGGGTGGAAAGGTTAAAGAAGATCGAACGGATGGCCGAGGACGGTTCCTTTACCGTTCTTCCGAAAAAAGAAGTGCTCCAACTGGAAAGAGAACGGGAAAGACTGGAAAAGTTCCTGAGCGGGGTTAAAGAGATGAACCGGTTACCGGATGCCCTTTTTGTTGTTGACCCGCGGAAGGAACGGATTGCCGTTGCGGAGGCCCGGAAGCTGAATATTCCGATCGTCGCGATTGTCGACACCAATTGTGATCCGGACGAGGTCGATTATGTCATCCCCGGTAATGATGACGCCATTCGTGCCGTGCGGTTGCTGGCGGCAACCATGGCCGATGCCGTGATTGAAGGACGCCAAGGCGAACAGCTCTCCGAAGCCGAACCCGGTGCTGAAGAAGCGGCCGTTGAAGCTGAGGAAGCTGAGGGGGAAAGCCTGATCGATATGGGCGAGGAGGAAACCTGGACAGAAGACGAACCGGTCTCGGCAGAAGACTAAGGAAAAGGGGTGAGCGGCGGGGCCTTCAAGCCTACCCTCCCCCTTTTTTTCATCACCGGTTACTAGCTTCTCCCTCCAATGGAGATAATAGGGGGAGAAGGTTTATCTGGTACTGGAAAAATACTGGCGAAAGGGAGGAGAAAAATGGAAATATCTGCTTCCATGGTGAAAGAGCTTCGGGAGAGAACCGGGGCAGGATTCATGGATTGTAAGCGCGCCCTGGGCGAAACCAACGGCGATTTAGAAAAGGCCATTGAATATTTACGGGAAAAAGGATTGGCTTCTGCCGCGAAAAAAGCGGGGCGGGTCGCGGCTGACGGATTGGTTGACGCCTATGTTAATCCGGACCGGACCAACGGCGCTTTGGTGGAAGTCAACTGTGAAACCGACTTTGTGGCGAAAACCGATGATTTCCATAATTTTGTCCGGGAATTAGCCGAACATATCACGGTACAGAACCCCCAATCGGTCTCCGCCGATGAGGAAGGGGCTAAACCCCCCTATTTACTGGACCAACCTTTTAAAGACCAGCTTACCGTAGGTGAATATGTTACGCATTTGGTGGCCAAGACCGGTGAGAAAATTACAGTGCGTCGTTTTGCCCATTACCAGACGGATGAGAAAGGTTTGGTCCAAGACTACATCCATATGAACGGGAAGATTGGTGTCCTGATCGAACTGGCGCTTGACCGTCCCGACCTGAAAACCAACGACGAAATTTTGACGTTAGCCAAAGACTTGGCCATGCAAGTCGCCGCCGCCAAACCCGAATATGTGCGGAGGGCAGAGGTGCCGGCTTCGGTCATTGAAGCGGAGAAAAAGATCTATATCGCCCAAGCGATGAACGAAGGGAAACCACAGGCCATTGCCGAGAAGATTACCCAGGGCCGGATCAATAAATTATTCAAGGAGATTTGTTTAGAGGAACAAATCTTTATCAAAGATAATGAACAGACCATTGCCGGCCTGGTGGCGGAGACCGGGAAAAAACTTGGCGCCGCGATCAAGATTGTCCGGTTTGCCCGTTTTGAGAAGGGCGAAGGGATCGAGAAAAGAAAGGACGATTTTGCGGCGGAAGTTATGTCCCAGATTAATGGATAGGGGACACCAATGGTGTTCCCTTTTTTGCAGGAATTTTCAGGTAGAGGAAGAAGATAAAAAATAATAAACTGGGGGTTAGGCCGGGATGGAATCACCAAAATACCGACGGATTATGCTTAAACTAAGCGGCGAGGCCTTAGCCGGGGAAAAAGGTTTTGGCCTCAACCACGAAGTGGTCCAAGGGGTAGCCCACCAAATCCAAGAAGTGGTTAATTTTGGAGTTCAAGTCGCGGTTGTGGTTGGGGGCGGTAACTTTTGGCGGGGTTTAACGGCCAGTACCCAAGGGATTGACCGGGCCACCGCCGATTACATGGGGATGTTGGCGACGGTGATGAATGCTTTAGCCCTCCAGGATGCCTTTGAGAAAATCGGGATGGCCACCCGGGTGCTGACCGCCATTGAAATGCGGGAAGTGGCGGAACCCTATATCCGGCGGCGGGCCATTCGTCTCCTGGAAAAGGGACGGGTGGTGATCTTTGGGGCCGGAACCGGAAATCCGTTTTTCTCCACGGATACAGCTGCGGCTTTACGCGCCATTGAGGTGGAAGCGGAAATTATTCTGAAAGCCACTAAAGTGGATGGGGTTTACGAGCAAGATCCGAATGTTAATCCCGAAGCCAAGAAGTATGATGATCTAAAGTTTATTGAGGTCTTGAATAAACGCCTGAAAGTAATGGATTCTACCGCAACCTCCTTATGCATGGATAACAAAATTCCGATTATCGTCTTTAACCTAAATGAAGTGGGCAATATCAAACGGATTGTCATGGGAGAGAAAATTGGAACTTTTGTGAAAGGAGATGATTAACTGTGGAAACCATTAAAGAGGTATGGGAACAGGCTAACGGGCGGATGCAAAAAGTAATCGAAGTGGCGAAGAAGGATTTTGCCGCCATTCGCACCGGCCGGGCCAATCCGGCGATTCTGGACCGGGTGACGGTGGAGTGTTACGGTTCGATGATGCCCCTGAACCAGGTGGCGAATATTTCGGCGCCGGAGCCGAGGATGCTGATGGTTCAACCTTGGGACAAGTCTATCTTGGCCAGTGTGGAGCGGGCCATTTTAAAAGCGGATTTAGGTCTTAATCCGACCAATGACGGAAATGTCATCCGTTTGGTCATTCCCCAACTCACGGAGGAACGCCGTCGCGAGCTTGTCAAGTTACTCAAGAAAGACGCGGAGGAAAAACGGGTTGCCATCCGTAATATTCGCCGTGACGCCAACGACACCATCAAAAAGCTGGAGAAAGATAGTGTGATTACCGAAGACGAGAGTAAAAAAGGGTTGGACGATATTCAAAAATTAACGGACAAATACATCGCGGAGATTGATAAGTTAACCGCCAATAAAGAGCAGGAGATTATGGAGGTCTAATTTTTGAAATTATACTCCCTTTTTCCCAAAGGGTTTTGGCGCCGGGCGAAATTGGCCACGTCGGCTCAGACCATCCAACCGGGTGATCCAACTCTTCCGCAACATGTGGCGATAATTATGGATGGGAATGGCCGCTGGGCCCGGAAGCGGGATTTACCCCGTACCTTCGGCCATGAAGCCGGTTTAAAGAAAGTCCGGGAAATCACCGAAGAGTGTGGACGGTTGGGTATTCCTTATCTTACTCTGTTTGCTTTTTCCACGGAAAATTGGAAACGTCCGGCGCAAGAAGTATCTTACTTAATGAACCTTTTCTACCAAAGTTTACAGCAGGTAACCGCTGAATTACATAGCCAGAGGGTGCGGATCCGTTTCCTTGGGATGATCGACGGTTTGCCGGCGAAACTAAGAACAATGGTTAAAGAAGTAGAGGCGCAAACGGCGGCCAACCGGGGGTTGAACTTAAATTTGGCGATTAATTACGGCGGGCGGAGCGAGTTGGTGCAGGCTGTTCGCCAACTGGTAAAGGAGGCACAGGAACAGTCCTTTGCTCCGGAGGAGATTACCGAAGAACGGTTGGCCGGTTATCTGTTTACCGCCGGGCAACCCGATCCCGATCTCTTGATCCGGACCAGCGGTGAACAACGGATCAGTAATTTTTTGTTGTGGCAAACGGCTTATACCGAGTTCTACTTCACCGACACGCTCTGGCCCGATTTTGGCCCGGCCGAATTCAGGGAAGCGCTTTTGGCTTACAAGAAGCGATCCCGGCGGTTCGGGGGAATTAAAGAAGGGAGAGTAAAGTGAGGATACGAATCATATCGGGGATCACCGGCGGAATACTCTTTCTTTTCTTACTCATTAAAGGTGGCGCCTTACTATCCATAGCCGTTGGCCTTTTGTCGCTCCTGGCTACGCGGGAGCTCTGTCGTCTCTTCCAAAAGGCCGGGCTTGAAGTAAATCTGCCCTTAGCTTTCTTCTTTACTTTATTAATCATGATTGGTGAGGCCATCCTTCGGCCGGACGGCAGCCACGGGTTGTCCCATGGCGTTTTTTGGGAGTTATCCTTTTGGGCGCTGCTCTTTACTTCTTTCCTTTTTTCCATCGGGAAAGGGACTACCCAAGGAACGTTGGTTTCTATTTTAGCCCAAGTCTTTGTCCTGCTTTATCCAGGCCTCCTTTTTACTTATATCCTGCAAATCAGAAATTTAGCTTCCGCCGACGGGTGGAAATTATTACTCTTTGCTTTTGCGGTTATTTGGGGGACCGATACCGGCGCCTATTTTATCGGTTCCGCTTGGGGACGGACCCCGCTGGCTCCACGGCTCAGTCCCCACAAAACCGTGGAAGGGGCGGCGGGCGGATTATTGGTGGGGACGTTAACCGGCACCCTTGTGGGTTCGGTGTTGCAATTACCCTTAGTTTGGTTGTTGGGCGCCGGTCTTGTCACCAGTTTTACCGGCCAGCTTGGCGATTTGTTTGAATCATTTCTGAAGCGCATTGCCGGCTTGAAAGATTCGGGTGTATTCTTACCCGGACACGGCGGGGTGCTTGACCGTTTCGACAGTGCTTTATTGGCCATGCCGGTGGTCTATTATTTGGCGCTTTTTTTATTATACTAATTGCAGGCATGATTTATGGGTTCCGGACGTATGCTTAACAGGGTGAGGTCGGTTGCGCATCCCGGAACAAATCCGTTTATATATCGTTTTTTTCTTGAGTATCTTTTTTTTCGTCTTTGCCGCCAAGTGCTTTTTACCCTTGGTCACGCCCTTTGTTTGCGGAATGGTTCTGGCCTCTTTGATTGAGTGGCCGGTGGCGAAGGTGCGGCGTTGGTTGGGGTTACCCCGTAATTTAGCGGTAATCTTCGTTTTATGTTTGACCCTGCTTCTCCTCAGCCTTGGCTTGACCTTTTTCTTCCTCCGCCTTTATGCGGAGACCAGGGATTTATTGATAACCTTACCCGGCCGGCTTACCCTCCTGGCCCGGGCTCTCAACCACTTAGAAACGGAAATATATGCCCGCCTCCAGTGGCCGGAGGAATTATGGGACCACGGCCGGTTGTGGATGGATCAAATCCAGGCTACGATCGGCGGGCTCTTGCAGGGTGTGTTAAATCTCTTCCGCGGTTTGCCGCTTTTCCTCCTTAACCTGTTCCTAAGTGGTTTAACCGCCTTTTTTTTCAGTAAGGACCGGGCAAAGATAAACCATTTTTTCTTCACCTTGGTTCCGGACCAGTGGCGAAAAACCATCCGTGAACTCTACCGGCAAACCCTTGTTTGGGGATGGGGTTTCTTAAAAGCCCAGTTTATCCTGGCGATGATCACCGGCTTGTTCTCTGCTTTGTGCTTAGGCCTTTTTGGTTTTCCGAACCCCTGGTTAACCGGATTTTTCCTTGGAATCGCCGATTTTTTACCGCTGGTGGGTCCGGCCGTCCTTTTTCTGCCCTGGATTGGCTGGCAGTTAGCCGTAGGCCAGCTGCGCAAGGCCTTTTTTTTGGGGGTTACTTTTCTTCTGACCATAGGCCTCCGGCAACTGCTGGAAGTCCGGTTGGTTGGGGCGGAGTTAGGTCTCCATCCGTTATTGGTTCTCCTCTCCCTTTATATAGGGGTGAAAAGTTTCGGGGTTTATGGCTTTTTTTTCGGCCCGATCCTGTGTGTTTTGGTCCGTTCCTTATACCAAGGGCTATTTTCGCACCATAATCGGGCAAGAGGTTTTGGCTTCAATGAAGGTGAGTAGGTTGAAAACCAACATCGTAATTCTTGGTGCGACGGGTTCGATCGGACGGCAAACCATCGAAGTGGCGCAGGCGTTGGCGGACCGGTTCCGGATTTATGGGCTTTCCGCCCATAACCAGGGGGCAAGGCTTGCCGAGCAAATCCGGAGGTTGTCCCCGGCAAAGGCGGTCGTGACCAACCCGGAACATTACCGGGAGGTGCTAACGATGACGCCCGGATGGCCAGGGGAGTTACTTTCCGGGCCCGAAGGACTGCTGGAATTGGTGACCGATCCTGCGGTGGACGTGGTGGTTTCCGCCATGGTCGGAGCCGCCGGGATCCGGCCTACCTTGGCGGCGCTGCAAGCCGGGAAAAAAGTGGCACTGGCCAATAAAGAAACTCTGGTGGCCGCCGGAGAAATTATCATGGCCGAACTGGCCCAAGATAATCAAGATCATACAGTCCGTTTGATTCCGGTCGATAGTGAACATAGCGCCATCTTCCAGTGCCTTCAGGCCGTGCAGCCGGCAGCTTTAAAAGAAGTGCACCTGACGGCGTCCGGGGGGCCGTTCCGTCAGTTTACCATCGAGCAAATGCGGACGATTTCCCCCGAAGCGGCGCTGGCCCATCCTACCTGGCGGATGGGGGGGAAGATCACTATTGATTCGGCTACCCTCATGAACAAAGGGTTGGAAGTGATCGAGGCCCACTGGTTGTTCGGCCTTCCTTATGACCGGATTCAGGTGGTCATCCATCCCCAAAGTATTGTTCATTCTTTAATCGAACTGGTGGACGGTTGTTTATTAGCCCAGTTGGGACCGGCTGATATGCGTCTTCCCATTCAATATGCGCTTACCTTTCCGGAGCGGAAGGAGAACCCCTTCTCCCGCTTGGACCTTTATCACTTGTCCGCTTTAGAGTTTTATCCTCCGGATTTTACGCGTTTTCCCTGTTTGGAGCTGGCCTATGCCGCCGGGAAAGCAGGGGGTGCTTTGCCGGCGGTGTTAAATGCCGCCAATGAGGAGGCCGTCCGGGCTTTTCTGGCCGGCGGCATCGGCTTCCTGGAGATTCCCCGTTTGGTTGAACGGGTGATGAATGCCTATGCGAGGGAAAATAACCGGAAGCTAGATCTGGAGACGATCCTGGCTGTGGATGCCTGGGCCCGCCAGTTGGCCCGGCAACTGCTCTCCGGTTAATTGACCGGCAAAAGGAGGTAAGGTCGGTTTGTCCTGGGCAACCCTTCCTGTTTTTATCCTTCTTTTTGGCTTTATCGTTTTGATCCATGAAGGCGGTCATTTTTTCGCCGCCCGCTGGTGCGGGGTGACGGTTCACGAATTTGCCGTCGGGTTGGGACCGGTCTTAGCCCAAAGGCGAAAAAACGGTGTTCTTTACTCCATCCGTGCGATTCCGTTCGGGGGTTTTGTAAAGGTGGCCGGGATGGATCTGGTTTTGGAAGGAAAACCGGCGCCCAAGAGGCCCGGGGAGAAACTCTTCTCCGACCTTCCCTGCTGGCAAAAGATCCTGATTGTGCTGAGTGGCCCGCTGAACAATCTCCTTTGCGCCCTGCTGACCTTTATTTTCATCGCTGCGGTGCTGGGTTTGCCGGCCCAATTACAAACCGACCGGGCGGTGATCGGTTTCGTGGAACCCAATTCACCGGCCTACGAAGCGGGGCTGGCCACCGGTGATGAGATAATCGCCCTCAACGGTAAAGTAATCTCCCGTTGGGATCAACTCTCCACAGCTATCCAGGGGTTAGCCCACCAAAAACTGGAGTTGGTGATCAAAAGACAGGATCAAATTCTAGTCCGGGAGCTTACCCCGGTTTTTGTTCGCACCCTAAGGGTGGCCAGGATCGGAATTTACCCGGTTTATGCTGTTAAAAAGTTACCCTGGCCGGAGGCCGTCCGGTACGGGGTGACCACGACCGGCCGTCAGTTGGTGGCGATCCCTGTTAGTGTATTCCAGATGATAACCGGCCGGGTTAACCCCCAGTTTATTGGGGTGATTGGGATGGTCGGAGCCATTGATCAAGCTTTAAAATCCGGGTTATATCTTCTTTTTACCATTGCCGCCAGTTTGAATCTTTTTTTAGGGGTCTTTAATTTATTGCCGGTCCCCCTGCCTTTGCTGGACGGAGGCTGGATTGTCATTTACCTGCTCGAAGGGTTAAGAAGAAAGGAGTTTCGACCGGAACAGAAAGCCGTGGCGCAAGTGATCGGCGTGGTTTTAATCATGGCTTTTTACCTGACGGTGATTTTTAGTGATCTCACCAGTATGCTCCGGCGTCTGTGGCCGAAGGGCTAAACGAGAGCATAGCGCTCCGGTGGGGAGGATGAGGAATGGCTGGAAAGCGGAAAAATCCATGGCTGGATCCAAATAAAGAAGGCCGCACCAAGGGACGGCGCGCCAAGCGGTACTGCGCCCGGTGCGGGAATACCGTCCGGCAAAGCCGGATCTTAAAAGCCTATAACCTTTGTGAATTTTGTGTGCAAGCAATGATCCAAAAGAAGGAGAAAAATTGGGTCTGCCTTGGGTGCGGCCGTTTTGCCCCGGAAGAGGTCAGGGTGGGGAAGGGTTATTGCCGTCAGTGTCTCTGTCCGGCCTGTGGCCAACCCGATCCGCCGGCGATGCGGAAGTTCGGTTTATGCCTGGACTGCGCGGAGAAGGCTGGTGTCTTCTGTCTCCGTTGCGGACGGGAAGCCCCGGCCCAAGTACGGAAGAACAAAGGTTACTGTGACCGCTGTGTCAAACCGGTTCACAGGATGGACAAGCAGAAATGAGGGCGCATTTTGCGTGATCGAAAGAGGGGAAGTGCCTTGCTAGCACGAAAGAAGACCCGTCCGGTCCGGGTGGGGAAAGTGGTGATCGGCGGTGAAGCGCCAATTATCGTGCAATCGATGACCAATACCGATCCCCGGGATGTGGCGGCGACTTTGCGCCAGATTGAAGAACTGGCCGCCGTTGGTTGTGAGTTGATCCGGGTGGCCGTACCCGACCAGGAAGCCGCCGTCAAATTAAAGGAGATCGTCCGGCGGTCACCCCTTCCGGTGGTGGCCGATATCCATTTCGATTACCGGTTAGCGTTAGCCGCCATTGAGGCCGGGGTGGCTAAATTACGCATTAACCCCGGGAATATCGGCGGTACCGACCGGGTGAAGGCGGTGGTCCATGCCGCCCAAGGGAGTGGGGTCGCCATCCGGGTCGGCGCCAATGCCGGCTCTTTACACCGGAGCTATTTAGAGCAAAGCAAGGGCGATCTGGTCCAGGCGATGCTCGCCAGCGTTGAAGACCAGGTCCGGCTAGTGACCGATGCCGGTTACGACCAACTGGTTGTTTCCCTCAAATCCTCGGATGTGCTGGAGACCATCCAGGTCTATCAGGCTTTTGCCGCCCGGTGGGATTTCCCCCTGCATCTGGGGATCACCGAAGCCGGCCTCCGTTGGCGGGGGATGATCAAATCTGCGGTCGGCCTCGGTGTTCTCCTTGCCCAAGGGATTGGGGATACGATCCGGGTTTCGCTGACCGGTGATCCCCGCCATGAGGTGAAGGCCGCCTATGAGATCTTAAAAGCGTTGCACCTCCGGGAGCATGGTCCGGTGGTGGTGGCTTGTCCAACCTGTGGGCGGTGCCGGATTGACCTGGAAAAGATCGTGGAGGGCGTGGAAGAACTGGTTAAGGATCTGCCTTACCCCCTGCATTTAGCGGTCATGGGCTGTGCGGTCAATGGTCCCGGGGAAGCTTCCCGGGCCGACCTTGGTTTGGCCGGGGGAAAAGAGGAAGGGTTGATCTTCCGTCATGGCGAAATTCTACGGAAGGAGAAAGAAGACCGCTTGTTACCGGCTTTTGCCGAAGAACTCCAGAAGCTGATTGCGGAAAAATACGGATCCGGTTATAATCAGTCTTAATCAAGCGAAAAGAGAAGGAGGTTAAGGATGAGATATTCTCAGTATTACATACCAACCTTGCGGGAGATCCCGGCCGATGCGGAACTGGCCAGCCATAAATTGATGTTGCGCGCCGGCATGATCCGGAAATCATCGGCGGGGATTTATAGCTTTTTACCTTTGGCCCAGCGGGTCCTGAAAAAAATCATCCGGATTGTGGAAGAAGAGATGGACCGGGCCGGTGGGATGCAAGTTCTCCTCCCAATTGTCCAGCCGGCGGAGATTTGGAAACAGAGCGGACGGTGGGACGTGTACGGGGAAGAGATGTTCCGTCTCCAGGACCGTCACCAGCGGGATTTTTGTTTGGGCCCCACCCATGAAGAGATGATCACCACTTTAATCAAGAACGAAGTCCGTTCCTACCGGGAACTACCTCTTCGGATCTACCAGATCCAGAATAAGTACCGGGATGAGATCCGGCCCCGCTTTGGGGTGATGCGGGCCCGGGAGTTTATCATGAAGGATCTCTACTCCTTCGACCGGGATGAGGAAGGGCTGAACCGGAGTTACCAAGCCATGTACGAAGCATATGAACGGATCTTTACCCGGTGCGGGTTGGCCTTCCGGGCGGTGGAAGCCGACTCCGGGGCCATCGGCGGTGATGTGAGTCATGAATTTATGGTGCTTGCCCCTTCGGGCGAAGCCGTTATCCTCTACTGTGAAGCCTGTGCCTATGCGGCCAATGACGAAAAGGCTTCCGCAGCGTTGCCGCCGGTGACCATGGAAGAGCTTCTGCCTTTGGAAAAGGTGGCAACCCCCGGCCAGGCGACAGTCCCCGAGGTGACGGCGTTTCTGGGGGTGAACCCCGACCGGTTAATTAAAACCCTCTTTTACCAGACCGATGAGGAGTTCATTGCCGTGCTGGTCCGGGGCGATGACGAACTCAATGAGATCAAGTTAGGTAATTTAATCAATAAACCATACCGTTTAGCTTCTCCCGAAGAACTCGCCGCCAAGCTGGAGTTGCCGGTGGGTTATGTGGGGCCGGTCGGTTTAAAGGATAAAGGGGTCAAGGTTTTGGCCGATTTAAGGGTTAAGACGATGAAGAATGCGGTCTGTGGCGCCAACCTTGAAGATTATCATCTCCGCCATGTTAATCTGGAACGGGATTTTACCGTTGATACCTACGCCGATTTAAGGCTGGCGAAAGCCGGTGACCCATGTCCCCATTGTGGTCATCCCTTGGCGGAGACCAGAGGGGTGGAAGTAGGGCACATCTTTAAACTGGGCACGAAATACAGTAAGGCGCTGGGGGCCACCTTCCGGGATGAAGACGGCGAAGAGAAACCCTTCATCATGGGTTGTTATGGGATTGGGATCACCCGTATTATTGCGGCAGCTATCGAACAGAATAATGACCAGGATGGGATTAAGTGGCCGTTACCGATTGCGCCTTTCCAGGTGACCATTTTAGCTCTGGGGGTGGAGCAACAAGCGGTAGCGGAGGAGATCTATCAAGAACTGACGGCGGCCGGTGTGGAAGTGCTCTATGATGACCGGGACGAACGGCCGGGGGTTAAATTTAAAGACGCCGATTTGATCGGGATTCCCCTTCGTCTCACGGTCGGTCCGAAAAGCATGGCCCAAGGTGAAGTGGAAGTCAAGATCCGGCGGAGCGGGGAAGAGCTGCGCTGGCCCCGCCCGGAGGTTACTTCCCGGGTGCTGGCCTTTCTTAAAGAAGAAAACCAGCGTCACTCTAACTGAACAGGGCCGTCAGGGGTGAGTCATCCAATAAAACCGGGTTTGTTAAAGCAAGGTGATGAGTAATGAAAGTTGCCGCCGTGATCCCGGCTTATAACGAAGCGAAAAATATTGGCCGGGTGTTGGCGCCGCTACGGGAATGTCCGGAGTTAGCCGAAGTAATCGTGGTCAGTGACGGATCAACGGACGGAACCGGAAACCTCGCCAGGAAAATGGGCGCGCAAGTGATTGAGTTACCGGTGAACCAAGGGAAAGGGGCGGCTGTCTTGGCCGGAGTGAACGCGACGACGGCCGAGGTGATTCTCCTTTTGGACGCGGATCTGATCGGATTAACACCCCAACACGTCAAGGAACTGCTGAATCCCATCTTTAGCCAGCAAGCGGTCATGACGATTGGGTATTTTACCTCCGGCCGGCTGCCGACCGATCTCTCCCAACAGATGATACCCTACCTTAATGGACAAAGGGCGGTGCGCCGTGAATTCTTTGCCAACCTTCCCGCCTTGACCGAGAGTAAGTATGGACTTGAAGTAGTGCTGAGCCATTACGCCCGGATTAACCATTGTAAAGTGGTCTGGGTCGCGCTCCCCAATTTAAGCCACGTGATGAAAGAGGAAAAAGTCGGTTTGCTCCGGGGTTTTGCGGCCCGTTTACGGATGTACTGGCAGATCATCAAGGTTTTGGTGGCCGTCAGGTTACCTTGAGGCCAACCGGTCGGCGGAAACAACATCTAGCTTATGGAAAACCGGTGGAGGTCAAGATGGCAAAAGAGTATCGGATTATTCCAAAAAACAAAAACATCACAGAACTAGGGGGGATTGAAGAGATCTCCCTTTTCTTTCCCGATCTGAGGCAACTGGCGGAGGCCGAGATCGATCAGGTGATTGTCGACTGCCAACAGGAAGCGGTGACTTTGCAGCTGAAAGTGGCGGGTGAGTTAGATGATAAGTTACAAAGGAAGTTGGCGACCGGTTTTTCCCGGTTGTTAAAGGCCACCTGTAAAGTGGAAGTGGTCAGGAAGGAAGAAACTCCGTCCCCAAAGGGACCGGCAGTAACGGTGGAATTCTTGACCGACGCGCTGAAGAAGCAATTTCCAGCGGTCTTTGCCTGGTTTACGTCGTCACCGCTTACTTTGGACCAGGAGGGGAACCGTCTCATTTTTCATGTTAATTCTCCCTTAGCCGTTGATTACATCCGGCCACGGGAAAAACAGCTGCTTAGCTATTTACGGCAGCTTACCGGTATATCCTATAAATTACGTTACGAAATTGAAGAAGAGTTGCCGGAACCGCCACCGCTCCCCGATTTTCCGGTGGAACTGGAAGCGCCGGGACCGGAAAATCATCCCCCGGCGGAAAGGAACAAAGTCGATTCCGTCTTCTTAGGAAAGAAGATCACCGAACCACCGGTGGCCATCAAGGAGATCGACGCCGAAGATGATACGGTGGTGATCGAGGGGGAAGTGTTAAAGGCGGAGGTCCGGACCTTGAAGTCCGGCCGTAATCTCCTCCTGTTTGATCTGACCGACTACACCGATTCCATCTCGGTGAAGGCTTTTGCCACCAACAAGCAGGATCCCGGCGACCAAGTGCAAAAGGGGATGTGGTTACGGGTTAAGGGTAATTTGCAATATGATGAATATGCGAAAGAAACCGTGGTCATGGCCCGGAGTATTCAATCTGTCCCCCGTCCGCAAATACAGGACGAAGCCGCGGAAAAAAGGGTCGAATTGCATCTGCACACTAAAATGTCGGCGATGGATAGTATCGTGGAACTGGAAAAAGCAGTGCAGACGGCAGCCGCCTGTGGTCACCAGGCGTTGGCCTTGACCGACCATGGGGTGGTCCACGCTTTTCCGGAAGCCGCCCAGTTGGGCCGGAAATACGGGATCAAGATGATTTATGGTATGGAAGGTTACTTGGTAAACGACGAGGAAGCGATTGTCACCCGGGCGCCGGCTTGCGGTTTTGCCGATCGGCCGATTGTTGTGGTGGATATTGAAACCACCGGCTTTAACCCCCAGTGGTGCGAACTGTTGGAGGTTGGTGCGGTCAAGATCGTCGCGGGCGAAGTGACGGCTACTTTTGAACGTTTGGTCCGGCCGCAAAGGGCGATTCCCTATAAAATCCAGCAATTAACCGGAATCTCCGATGCGATGGTTAAGGACGCGGCGCCCCCCGGAGAAGTCCTGGCCGATTTTGTGAAGTTTATCGGGGATGGGATTTTTGTGGCCCATAACGCCCAGTTTGACTTCGGTTTTCTCCGGGAGAAGATCAAACAACATCTCCGGTTGGAGTTCCGGCCGCCGGTTGTCGATACGCTGGCCCTCAGCCGGATCCTATGGCCCCAGTTGAAGAGCCACCGGCTGGATGCGGTCGCCAAAGAGTTGGGGATTGCTCAGGAGCACCATCACCGGGCGGGTGATGATGCCTTAACGGCTTGGCGTATTCTCGAAAAAGGGTTAACCCTCTGCGCGGAACGGGCTTTAACAACCTGGCCGGAGCTGAATTCTTTAAACCAAGCCCTGAAGACAGAGAGTTTACATCCTTATCATATTCTCATCCTCGTCAAGGACCAGACCGGCTTAAGAAATTTGTACCGTTTGGTCTCCGTTTCCCATTTGGAACATTATCACCGGCATCCCCGGATTCCCCGTTCCCTTTTATCGAAATACCGGGAAGGCTTGCTCTTGGGGTCGGCTTGCGAAGCTGGGGAGCTTTTTTCCGCTTTACTCAACGGCGCCGACGAACAGAAAGTGCGCGAAATTGCCTCTTTCTATGATTTCTTGGAGATCCAGCCGTTGGCCAACAACGACTTTTTAATCCGGGAAGGACGGTTGACCAGGGACCAATTGATGGAGATAAACCGGACCATCTGCCGTTTAGGCGAAGAACTGGGGAAACCGGTGGTGGCCACCGGGGATGTCCATTTTCTCCGTCCCGAAGACGCCATTTATCGCCGGGTTTTACTGGCTGGACAAGGTTATGAAGATGCCGACCGGCAGCCTCCCTTGTACTTCCGCACCACCGGGGAGATGCTGACTGAGTTTGCCTATTTAGAGCCCGAGTTGGCCCACCGGGTGGTCATCACCTATCCGCAACAGATTGTGAACACCATCGAGGACGTCAAACCGGTTCCCGCCGAGTTTTATCCACCCCACATTCCTGGCGCCGACGAAGAGATCCGGACCACGGCTTACCGCCGGGCGGAAGAACTGTACGGGTCGCCCTTGCCACCTCTCGTTGTCGAACGTCTGGATTTGGAATTGAAAAGTATCATTGGCCACGGTTATGCCGTCTTATACTTGATCGCAGAAAAATTGGTCAAAAAATCCTTGGCCGATGGTTATCTGGTCGGGTCGCGGGGGTCGGTGGGCTCTTCCTTCGTCGCTACCATGTGCGGGATCACCGAGGTTAACCCGCTCCCCGCCCATTACCGTTGTGCTCAATGTTTTTATACCGAGTTTATGGCGACGGGCGCCCTCGGTTCCGGTTATGACCTGCCGGATAAGGCTTGTCCCCGCTGCGGGGCGCCGCTCGTCAAAGACGGTCAGGATATCCCGTTTGCCACCTTTATGGGGTTTGAAGGGGATAAGGAACCCGATATTGATCTGAACTTTTCCGGCGAATACCAACCGGTCGTCCTCCGCTATACCGAGGAGTTATTCGGGAAGGGTAATGTCTTCCGGGCAGGGACGATTACGGGACTAGCCGAGAAGACCGCTTTTGGCTTTGTCCGTGGTTATATGGAAGAACAAGGGTTAAATTTACGGCAGGCGGAGATCAACCGTCTGGTGCAAGGCTGTACCGGGGTGCGGCGCTCCAGCGGACAACATCCGGGCGGGATGATCGTGGTCCCCCAAGGTCAAGAGATTTATAACTTTACGCCTGTCCAGTATCCGGCTAACGACCGGACGGCCGAATGGATCACCACACATTTTGATTATCATGGCGCCCTCGAGGGACACCTGGTCAAACTGGATATTCTTGGGCATGATGATCCGACGGTCATCCGGATGTTGCAAGATTTGACCGGAGTCGACCCGAAGACGATCCCGATGGACGATCCACAAACGATGAAACTTTTTTCTTCCATCGAACCGCTGGGGATCGATCCGGAGGTTCTCGGCTGTGACCTGGGAACCTTAGGGATTCCGGAGTTCGGCACGGAATTTGCCCGGCAGATGTTGGAAGAGACCAAACCTAAAACTTTTGCGGAGTTGGTTTATATTTCCGGCTTGTCCCACGGGACCAATGTGTGGCTGGGGAACGCGCAGGAACTGATTAAGAATAAACAGGCCACCTTGCTCGAGGTGATTTCAACCCGGGATAAAATCATGAATGATCTGATTTACCGGGGGGTACCGCCGAAAGCCGCCTTTACGATCATGGAAAAAGTGCGGAAAGGGCGCGGTCTGAATGAGGATGACATCAAACTTCTGAAGGAGTATAAAGTTCCCCAGTGGTATATTGATTCCTGTTTGAAGATCCGGTATCTCTTCCCTAAGGCCCATGCGGTCGCGTACGTGATGATGGGTTTCCGGATCGCCTATTTTAAAGTGTACTATCCGGAGGCTTTCTACGCCGCCTTCTTCTCTATCCGGAGCACCGATTTTGACGCCGAGTCGGTGCTTGCCGGACCGGAGCAATGTAAAAAAACCATGAAGGAGCTGAAGGCGAAGGGAAACGAGATGACGGCGAAGGAGAAAGGACTCTATACCACCCTGGAAGTGGCTTACGAAGCGCTCCTCCGTGGGATCCGTTTTCTCCCCGTTGATCTGTACCATTCCGATGCCACCCGGTTTTTGATCAAACCCCATGGCTTGCTGCTCCCTTTGACTACGATCCAAGGGTTGGGGGAAGCGGCGGCCCGCACCTTGGTGGAGGCGCGAGAAGACGGCGCTTTTTGTTCGGTGGAGGATCTGAAGACCAGAGCCCGGTTGTCTTCCTCGGTCATTGAGATGCTGACCCGCCAGGGCTGCCTCCAGGGTTTACCCGCCACCAACCAACTGACCCTGTTTTAAAGGGCCGGTCTTGACAAAAGGATGGTCCTCAATAATAATTAATTTATTGGTAAAAAGGGAATCAATTTCTGGAGGATTAAACTTGTTCTTTTATGTTATCATCTGCTTGGTGGTGGGAGTGGACCAATTAACGAAAGGGTTGATCCAACGCGCCTTGGTTCTCCACCAGAGTCTAACGGTGGTCCCCGGGTTTCTGGCGCTCACCCGGATCAATAACCCGGGGGCTGCTTTTGGCATTTTACAGCATAAGACCATTCTTCTCGTGGTAGCCCCTTTACTCTTTTTTTCTTTGGTTTTTTTCTTCCGCAAGGAAATCCTGGAGTATCCCATGGCGTTCCGTTTGGGTTTGGCTTTTTGCTTGGGTGGAGCAGCCGGTAATTTGATCGACCGGATTCGCAACGGCGGCCAGGTGATCGATTTTATTGATTTGGAATTTTGGCCGCTGCAAAACTTTCCCGTTTTTAACCTGGCGGATAGCGCCATTTTCATCGGCGTCCTGCTGATGGTTTACTGTTTGTGCAGATATGAAAATAAATACTAGGGGGAAGACTAATGTATCCCGTCTTGTTTTCTTGGGGGCGGCTGCACATATATTCCTATGGGTTAATGGTCGCCCTGGCTTTGCTCGGAGGTCTTCTCTGGGTTGGTTTTTTGGCAAAGAAAAGAGCGATTGCGACCTTCGATCAGATCTTGGATTTTGCCTTTTTCGTGATTATCGGGGGTCTCATCATGGCGAAAGTGGTTAACGTCTTGTATGATTTCCAGACGTATCTTCACAATCCGGCCATGATCTTCTCCGGTTTTACCGGTTCCTTCTTTGGAGCGGTGATCGGCGGGGTCCTGGTTGGGGTGGCTTATACGAAAAAGACGAAGATTGCCACTTGGCGTTTGGCCGATGTAATCGCGCTGTACATTCCGCTCGGGCATATTCTGGGGCGGTTCGGCTGTTTGTTGAGCGGTTGCTGTTACGGCGTGGAGTCCGCGCTGCCTTGGGCCTTACCTTGTGCCGTCGGGGATCCCAGTTTGCGTCATCCAACCCAGATCTACGAAATGTTGGCCAATCTGATCATCTTTTTCATCCTGGTTACGGTTGACCGCCGGGTCCAGCGGGGGAAAAGCCGGCTTTTTGATGGGTTTCTTTTTGGCCTTTATGTTGGCCTGTATTGTTTCGCCCGGACCATTGTGGAAGCTTTTCGCGACAGTCAGATTTTGGCCTTCGGCTGGCTCCGGACAACGCAGGTTTTTGCCTTCGGGATTGGCCTGGCCGTTTTCGTCTTTCTCTTGATCCGCCTCAAAAAACAGGCAAGGGATGAATGTGGTGCCTCTGCTTCGCTTGACCGTTAGTCCGGAAGAAGAAGGAACCCGGATTGATATTTATCTTGTCAAGGTTGGGAAACTACCGTCCCGGGCCTTTGCCCAAAAATTATTGAAACGGGAGAAGGTAAAGATTGGTCCGGTGGCGCTTAAACCCAGTTATCTGGTGCGCGCGGGTGATGAAATCCAGATCGAGTTGGAGGAGGCCAAACCTCCGACCCTGGAGGCGGAAGATCTACCATTAAGCATCCTTTACGAGGACACGGATTTAATCGTGGTGAATAAACCCCGGGGGATGGTGGTCCATCCGGCGGCCGGTAACCCAAGGGGTACTTTGGTCAACGCTCTCCTTAAACATTGTCGGGATCTTTCCGGCATCGGCGGTGTCCTGCGGCCGGGGATTGTCCACCGTCTGGATAAGGATACCTCCGGAGCGCTGGTGGTGGCGAAAAACGACTATACCCATCTGGCCTTGTCGGCGCAACTAAAGAAAAGGGAGATGTTCCGGGTTTATATCGCGTTGGTCCATGGGTCTTTACCGGCGCTGGAAGGGGAGATTAATGCCCCCATCGGCCGTCACCCGGTCCACCGGAAGAAGATGGCGGTGGTGCCTAAGGGCCGGCCGGCTACCACCCGTTACCGGGTTTTGGCCGAGTTGGGACCCTATACGTTGGTACAGGCCAAGTTGGTAACCGGCCGGACCCATCAGATCCGGGTCCATTTTCAATATCTCGGTCGCCCGGTAGCCGGGGATCCCGTGTATGGCCGGGCCAAAGAACCGTTTGCCCTCGACGGTCAAGCCCTCCATGCCGCTCTTTTGGGCTTTAAACATCCCCGTACCGGGGAAGAGATGCGGTTTACCGCGCCCCTTCCCCCTGATTTGAAGGCGGCGATCACCTATTGTCAAGAGCGGTGGGGCGGGGGAAAAAGCGAGATTATACTTGACCCGTTTCCGGATTAATGGTATACTTCTTTATGAAAATGCATTAAGTAGAAGCCTCTGCTTCTCACCCAGCGGTGAAGACCAGCTTGGGTTAATGACACCAAAGGATCGCCAAAGGCGAAATTCCTGTCTGTGAGCGAGTAGAGGATCTACTCGCTTATTTTATTATTCCAATTCAATCAGGAGGTGGCGGCCGATTAATAGTGAGCTGCGGATCAACGAAGAAATTCGGGCGAGAGAAGTGAGGGTTGTGAGCGCCGACGGCGAACAACTGGGGGTTCTTCCCATCAAAGACGCCTTGCGCCTTGCCCGGGAGAAGGAGTTGGATTTGGTAGAGGTGGCTCCTACCGCGAAACCGCCGGTCTGTAAAATTATGGATTACGGTAAATACCGGTATGAGCAGAGCAGGCGGGAGCGAGAGGCCCGAAAGCGTCAGAAAGTAGTCGACATCAAGGAGATCAGGTTGACCCCGAAAATTGAAGCCCATGATTTTCAAGTCAAGATCAAACAGGCGTTAAAGTTTTTAGGCGGGGGCGATAAAGTTAAAGTCTCCGTAAGATTCCGGGGACGGGAGATTATCCATGCCGATTTGGGGAAAAACCTTCTTATGCAGCTTTACGAGGCCGTTAAGGACAAGGCGACCCTGGAACGGGAGCCGAAGGTTGAAGGCAGGAATATGATTATGATTCTATCCGCCAAACAGGAATAATAAGCGTAATGGAATTTTTTGAATAAGGGGAGAAAGCAATGCCAAAAATGAAAACCCATCGTGGAGCGGCCAAACGGTTTACGCTAACCGGGAACGGGAAGATCAAAAAGAATAAAGCTTACCGGAGCCATATTTTGGAGAAGAAAGCGCCCGAGCGCAAACGTAATCTGCGGAAAGCCGAATTGGTTAGCCCCGCGGATGAGCGCCGGATAAAGAGAATGTTAGGGTTACAATAGTCTTATGAAGATGATGGTAATGTAGATAGGAGGAATTACTTTGGCACGGGTAAAAGGTGGTTTTACCACACGTCGGCGGCATAAAAAAATTCTTAAACTCGCAAAAGGCTACCGGGGGACGAAAAGCCGTTTGTTCCGGGTGGCCAACCCACAAGTTTTAAAATCTCTATCTTATGCTTACCGGGACCGGCGTAATAAAAAACGGGATTTTCGCCGTCTCTGGATTGCGCGGATTAACGCCGCCGCCCGGATGAACGGGATGTCCTATTCCATGTTTATCAGCGGCTTAAAAAAAGCCGGAGTTCAGATCAACCGTAAAGTCTTGGCGGATTTGGCTGTGAACGACGGCGCCGCCTTTGAAAAGCTTGTTTCGGTGGCGAAACAACATTCTTAACGCGAACGGCCTTCCGGCCGTTTTTCCATATAGTCGTCCATGCCGGCTTGCCTACAGCATTACGAAGTAATATATTCAAAGGCGGTTCCAAGTAATCGCCCACACCGGCTTTGGCCATTTTACGCCAAGCGATGTAAATTCAAAGCCGGGTGAGGTGACAAGCCGCGAAGGCATCTTTTAAGGAAACGAGGAGGTACGGGGCGTGACCCTACTGACCAGCCGGGATAACCCGATTATTAAGACAACCATTTCTTTACAAAAACGCAAAGGACGGGAGAGAAATCGTCTTTTCTTGGCTGAAGGCCGTCATCTGGTGGAGGAAGCTTTGAAATCTTCTTTTACCGTCCGCTGGGTGCTGGTGAAAGAGGGCGTACATTGTTCCGGTTCGTTCTGGGAATTGCTGGTAGAACAGAAGGTTCCTGTTTATCAAGTCTCCTCCCGCCTTTATCCGGCCTTAACCGAGACACAGACGCCCCAGGAGGTGCTGGGGGTGGTGGCCTATCCAGAGGAAACTACGGATTTCCCCCCCATCGACCCTACATTTTGCGGTCTCATCCTCCATGCGCTTCAGGACCCCGGTAATTTAGGCGCCATTATCCGCACGGCGTGGGCGGCCGGCATCAAGACCATCTTTACGACCCCGGGAACGGTGGATCCTTACGGGGGAAAGGTGGTCCGCGCCAGTCAAGGCGGGGTTTTTAACTTGCGGCTTTTCGTCCGGCCATTGGATGCCATTTTGTCTTGGGCGCGAGCCGGTGGGGTTAGCATATGGGTGGCTGATCCCCGGGGGGCCAAAGTTTACTACCAAGCGGATCTGACCGGGCCGACCCTTTTTTTATTTGGCAATGAAGCCCATGGTTTTGCGGGAACCGGGTTGGCAGAAGACCGGACGGTGAAAAGTTTAAAGATCCCCTTACCGGGCGGCGCCGAATCGTTGAATGTATCGATTGCAGCCGCCATCCTCATCTACGAAACCCTCCGTCAGCGGGGGGTGGATGGTGGTTAATTTTGCGGGGAAGGGCAGGAGGAAGAGAAGATGGGCATTGAGGAGGAAGCATTAAAACTTCACCAAAGCAAACGGGGGAAAATTGAGATCCGGAGCAAGGTGCCCCTGGAGAATGCGGCGGATTTAAGTCTGGCCTATTCGCCGGGGGTCGCCGCCCCTTGCCGGGCGATTCAACGGGATTCATCTTTAGTCTATACATATACCAACAAAGGGAATACGGTAGCGGTGATCACTGATGGCACGGCTGTCCTTGGCTTGGGAGAGATTGGCCCCGAGGCGGCGTTACCGGTGATGGAAGGGAAAGCCATTCTTTTTAAACGGTTTGCCGGGATTGATGCCGTCCCTCTGGCGCTCGACACCACTAAGGTGGAGGAGTTTGTGGAGACGGTGGTCCGGCTGGCGCCTAGTTTTGCCGGGATTAATCTGGAGGATATTGCCGCGCCCCGCTGTTTCGCCATCGAGGAAGCCCTGGGTTCCCGCTTGGCGATCCCGGTTTTTCATGATGATCAACACGGGACGGCCGTTGTTTGTCTGGCCGCGCTCAGCAATGCGCTGAGGGTGGGCGGTAATGAGCTGGACCAAGTAAAGATCGTGATTAACGGCGCCGGCGCCGCCGGGTTGGCGATTGCCCGTCTCCTTTACCGGGCCGGGGCGCGGCGCCTCTGCCTTTGTGACCGCCAGGGCATCCTCCATCCCGGGCTTGCCGGGCTCAACCCTTACCAGCAGGCAATGGCCCGGTTGACCAACGGGGAAGGGAAAACCGGCGATTTGGCTTCTGCCCTGGAGGGGGCGGATGTGTTCATTGGCGTGTCGGCGGCTGACCTTGTCTCCGGCCCGATGGTAAAAGCCATGGCCCCCCGGCCGGTTATTTTCGCCATGGCCAATCCGGATCCGGAGATCAGTCCCGAAGCGGCAAAAGCCAACGGCGCCGCCGTGGTGGGGACCGGCCGGTCCGATTATCCCAACCAAATCAATAATCTCCTGGGATTCCCCGGGATCTTCCGCGGCCTCCTGGCGGTCCGCGCCACCAAAGTGACGGAAGGAATGAAGCTGGCGGCGGCGAAAGCCCTTGCTGGTTTGGTCAGCCGGGAGGAATTAAGCGCCGACTATATTATTCCCAGTCCCTTTGACCGGCGGGTGGTGCCGGCGGTCGCTTGGGCGGTCGGGGCGGAAGCGTTAAAAGCGGGGGTAAGCCGGGTTAACCTTGACGCCCAGGGTCTCCGGACCATCCTCGAGGAACAGTTTGGTCCGTGGTAAATCTTAACGAGTATTTAGCCGGCCGGAGCCGGATGGTGTTACCCCGGCTCCTGGCTTAGACAACTACTGGGAAAAGCAGACATAAACCCTCTTCTCTCTTCATAGTCTATAAAGAATATGGTCCGAGCGGAAAACCAATGACGCTGGCGGCGAGATTGATCGGCCATAAGGGGAGGGTTAATCCGTGAAAAGTGCGGTCTTTTTTTACCTGCTTGTTCTTTTATGGGGCGGTGGTCTGGTTTATCAATTTGTCAAATTAAGCCGGCAACGGGGGAAGGCTTGGGCGGCAGCCTGTGTTTACCGTCTTTTGCTTAATAATTTTTTTTGGCCGGTAGGGCCGGAGGCGCGGTACGACAAAGATGTGCTGTCGATGGCGCTTTTGGTCAAAGCCGGAGCTCCTTTTGGTTTTGCGCTGATGGTGCGTTTTTTTTCGTTGACCCATTGGACGGAAGGCGTGCTCGTCCTGGTTATTCTGGCCGCCGCGGTTCTGGCCGTTTATTATTTAGCTTCGTTCCGCAATGAAAACCAGGCGATTCAGTGTGTATATCCACTTTCGGAAGAATACGGCGTCTATGAGATTATCTTGGGTACTTCCGGCGCGGTTCGGGAATGGGTCGGCACGACCCTCGCCGAGTTGGATCTTCGCCGGAAAGAACTGTTGGTTTTGTCGATCGCCCGGGAGGGGAAGCTGGTTACTTTCCCCAAGGGGCCTGAAGTTTTGCTGGCTGGAGACCGGTTGCTTGTCTTTGGGAAAACCGCTATTTTACCGGAAGAGCCGCTCTTGGGGAAAGACTAATCTTCGCAACAGGCCGAACAGTCGCCGGAAGTGAAGAATCTCTGCTGCTCCCTTCGAGGCCGGTCTATTGGCATAATACAAAAAAAACCAAGGGTGACGATTCCCTCTCTAGGTGGAATTCATATAATGATAGTAAACAAGATTATAGGGAGGAATGGTCATGACCGATGGTTCCTACGGGAGAAATTATAGCTATATGCCCTTTTTAATTTTCTTAATCCTTATCCTGTTGATTTTAGGTAGTGTTGGCTACTAGAAACCAGGGGAGGCTTCCTCCCCTGTTTCACCTTTTTGTCTTAGCCCGGCCCAGGGGACGGAATTGTAAAGTTTGAGACGGGAGGAGGTTGAAGATGAAGTTACGCTTTGCCGGTTTGAACATCTCTCCCTTTACCCTTTTTTTAATTCTGATCCTATTGATCCTTGGATTTGCATAAGGGGAAAATTACAGCAATTGAGGCTCGGCCTTATAAAATCCTAACCAGGAAGATCCAATCTTACCTGGTTTTTTATTTATCCGTTTAGACGGGGGTCCGGCAAAGATTAAAGATTTAATAGGAAAACAAGTTTATAGGGATGCTAATAAGGAAAGGTGGTCCGCATGATAGTTAAAAAACCTTTCCTTTTAATCTTATACAATCTGCCCGGTTTACCCTTAGCCGAGGGCTATACCCGGCTTATGAAGCATCTGGGTTTTACCAATTTGACTGTACTGGAAGCCTTAAGCTTAATGTGGATGGAGGAACCCAACTGGGTATTGGGGATTTTAGCTTTTCTGGGAGTAAGCACTTGGGAGACTTTGCTTGTCTATTATAGTACGAAATTTTGGGGGACCGATTATTTACCCCTCAAAGGAATGCTGATTGTTATGACTTGTCAAGCCATCATCTTTAGTCTGTATGGTATTCTTGGCGGACAGAGTCAATTGGCCCAAAGTGTTACCGGGAACTATGTTCATGCCTCCGGGGCTGCTTTTGGCGGCCTCTTGGTCGGCTATATCCTGAAAAAGTTTATAGTAAAGCCACAGCAAGAAAAGGAGGAGGGTTTCAACAATAACCGGTAAGCAGCAGAATAGATTAGCAAAGGAAAAATCGCCCTATTTACGACAACATGCCACCAACCCCGTTAACTGGTATCCTTGGGGCGAAGAAGCCTTTACGGCGGCTAAAACAGAGGATAAACCGGTCTTTCTCAGTATAGGTTACTCGACCTGTCATTGGTGTCATGTGATGGAAAGGGAGTCCTTTTCCGATCCGGAAGTGGGCGCGGCGCTAAATGCCGCTTTTATTCCGGTGAAAGTTGACCGGGAGGAACGGCCCGATGTGGATAGTATTTACATGACGGTCTGTCAGGCCATGACCGGCAGCGGGGGCTGGCCGCTGACGGTCATTCTGACCCCGGACCAAAAGCCTTTTTTTGCCGGGACCTATTTTCCGAAAAAAAGTAGTTTCGGGCGGATCGGCCTGTTAGAATTAACCCAAAGGATCCGGGAACTCTGGTCCACCCGTCGTGAGCAATTGTTAACTGTGGCCGCCCAGAACATGGCGGTTTTAGCCGCCGGGGCAAAAAGGGGGGGCGAAGGGACGATCGAACCGGCTGTGCTGGACCGGGGTTTTTCCCAATTGGCCGCGGCTTACGATGCTCAGCATGGCGGTTTTGGTTTTGCTCCGAAATTTCCGGCTCCCCACAATCTCATTTTTTTGTTGCGTTACTGGAAGCGTACGGGAGAACAGAAGGCTTTGGCCATGGTGGAAGAGACCCTTGTCGCGATGCGGCGCGGCGGTATTTATGATCAGATCGGGTACGGCTTCCATCGTTATTCCACCGATGAACGGTGGTTTGCCCCCCATTTTGAAAAGATGCTTTATGATCAAGCGATGTTACTCTTGGCTTACCTGGAAGCCTACCAGGTGACCAACCGCGGGTTTTACCGGCAAACGGTGGAAGAAGTCTTTACTTATCTATTAAGAGAGATGCATGATCCAAGCGGCGGCTTTTACAGTGCGGAAGATGCCGACAGTGAAGGGGTGGAAGGGAAATTTTACTTATGGACCGGTAGTGAAGTGGAGAAGGTCTTGTCTCCCGATGAGAAGGCGTTGGTTACTGCCTATTTTAACTTGACCCCCGACGGTAATTTCCGGAGTCATGACCACCCGGAGGGCGTTAATCTTTTTTATCTCAAGACTGACCTTGCCGAAGTTGCCCAACAATTACGACTCAGCCCGGGAGAGGCCGAAGCGCTATTGGCTTCCGCCCGTATGAAGCTCTATACCTACCGGAGACGGAGAGTCGCTCCCTTTAAGGACGATAAAATTCTGACCGACTGGAACGGGTTACTCTTGGCTGCTTTGGCCAAGGGCGGCAGGGTCTTGCAAGCGCCGGAATGGATCCGGACGGCGGAAAAGACGGCTGAATTTCTCCTGACGGCCATGCGCTCCCCCGACGGCGGTCTCTGGCATCGTTACCGGCAGGGGGAAGCAGGAATTCCCGGTTTCCTTGATGATTATGCCTTTCTGATCTGGGGTTTACTGGAACTGTTTGAGACTACATTTAAAACCAACTACTTGGCGGAGGCTTTGGCGTTAAATACCTATCTCCGCCAGTATTTCCTGGATGAGGAGGAAGGGGGTTATTTCCAGACTTCCTTAACTGGGGAAAAAGTGCCGATTCGTCAAAAAGACCTTTATGACGGGGCCATTCCCTCCGGTAATTCGGTGATGATGCTCAATCTGCTCCGGCTGGCCCGGCTGACCGGTGACCCTTCTTGGCAGCAAGAAGCGGAAAGAATCAGCGCTTTCTTTGCCGGCCGGGTGATGACGGCGCCGGAAAACTACGCGCATTTTCTTTCCGCTTTGGATTTTGCCTTCGGCCCCAGCCAGGAGGTGGTGATCGTTGGACGCCGCGGGGAGGAACTTACCGAAAAAATGTTGACGCACTTGGCAACCACCTTCCATCCCCGGCGGGTGGTCCTCTTTCGACCCAGTGACGAGCTTCACCCGGCCATCACCGAGTTGTCGCCTTTTACCCAAGAACTTACGGCATTAGAGGGGAAGATCACCGCCTATATTTGCCGGGATTACCAGTGTAGTCAACCTACGACCGATTGGACTCATTTTCGGGAGTTGATTGAGGGGTAAGCGCCGCCGGATCCGCTTCCGCTCCCTCTGCGGTTGACGGGCGGCGGGCAAGAGCGTTCTCCAGCCATTTCTGGGCTTCTTCTTTTGGGACATCGGAGAGGGCCGGATCTTCCGTGATCCGTTCGACGGCCGTAGCCAAATGTGCACAGGCTTGGTCGATCAGGCCCAGTTCCAACTCACAACGGCCCAGCCAATAGTAGGATTCCACCGGCCAGGAAGTATGTTTGATGCACCACTCGTAATTATCCTTGGCGGTGGCATAGTCTTGAAGGTCAAAATAGATACGGGCGCTGAGGATGACCGGATCGGGATCACTCACATCATAGGTCCGGGCTTTAGCGGCGGCCTTAAGGGCTTCTTCCAAATGGCCTGCTTTATAATGGGTAAAGGCCAGATTGAAATAGACCTTCCCATTTTCATATCCTGTCTGGAGCAAGTTTTCAATGATCGAGAGGGCCTCTTCATATTTGCCTGTTTCCCGGTGACAAATGGCCCAGATATTCCGGAGATCCGGAGAAAGGGCTTTGCCGGGTTTTTTGTTGGCTTCGGCCAGAAGGTTGAGGGCTTCTTCCCAGGCGCCCCAGCGGGCGGTTGCCAAAGCTAAATTAATGTAAGGCTTGGGACTGGCCGGTTGGCACGCAATGGCTTTTCGTAAATAGGTTTGAACTTTATCAGGGTCCATATTGAAGATGGCAACCAGGGTCCAAAAGGAGCCCGGAGCGGTAAAATAAAGGAGGAGTACCCAAAGGATGACGCCCAGGCCGAAAAGAAGCCAGCCCAACCGGAAAAAGAGGGCCAATCCACACCAGACCACCAGTAACCACTGGATTTTTTCTTCCCATACGCGTTTCAATGGCATAAATATCCCTCACTTTAATGAGCTATTCAATCCGGATCAGCTGCGGAAGTCCAGGAATGATCAGGAATAGTATAATTATACCGAAAAGAATGCTGTTCTTCAATAAAGACGACGGACGGGAGCCGTCAATCTGCTTGAACTTATTATGGAATAAGTTATCTTTGTTTTCTTTTTATGCTATATAACGGTTACCCCCGGTTCAGAAGGGAAAAAGCTGGAGGTATGATTGGGGGAAAAAGGGTTATACTAAAAAATCCCAAGGAAGGATTTGGGGGTGCGTTCAATTGCGATGGGTATATTTTTGTGACCTTTTCTTCTGGTACCTGCAGAAAGTTTCCCTGTTGCTAATTTTAATTTGGTTCGCCCGCACCTGGTGGCGGGAGAGGCAAACCATAGAGAAAGATGAAGCGGAAAACCACCAAGGGTAATCTTCTTTTTATCCTTGTCAGGAGTATCTCCATTATAATAAGATAAAAAGAGGATGGTTTTATCTTATTGGCATAAGGAAAGGAAAGTGGTCACCCTGAAACAAAAGGTTGCCGTCTTGGGACTAGGCCTTGAAAACCTGGCTTTGACCGATTATTTAGTTAACAAAGGTGAACATGTTACCGTTTGTGACCGGCGGACGGCCGAGCAATTGGGAGAACGTTTTCAAAAGCTGGCGGCTTTAGGGGTTGAATTCCGGCTTGGCCCGGACTACTTGGAAGGACTGGAGGACTTTCGGGTCTTGTACCGTTCTCCCGGTCTTCCTCTATTCCAACCGGAACTGATCCAGGCGAGGGAACGGGGGGTGGAGATCACCAGTGCCATGCGGCTCTTTGTTACCCTTTGTCCTTGTCCGATCATTGGGGTAACCGGGACGAAAGGGAAAGGCACAACCTCCACCTTGATTCACCGGATGTTAGTCCCGGCCCAACACCGGCGCGGCGCCCGGGCTTATCTAGGTGGAAATATCGGAGTGGCGCCCTTTTCCTTTTTACCCAAGCTTACCCCGGCCGATCTGGTGGTTTTGGAGCTTTCCAGTTTTCAATTGGAGGATATGGAGGAAAGTGTCGATATTGCCGTGGTGACGAATATTACAGAAGATCACCTGACGGCGGCCGACCCCAATAATCCCAACTACCACCGGAGCCGGGAAGATTATGTTCAAGCCAAAACCAATCTCTTCCGGCATCAGGACGGAGCCGGGATCACGATCTTAAATAATGATGACGGAACTTGCCGGTTCCTGACCCGGCTGGTCCCGGGTGAACTCCTTCTTTACGGCAGCACTCCCCAGACCAAAGGCGCTTGGTATGAAGCGGCGGCCGGTGGCGAATATAAAATCTACTGGAACCTTGCCGGGACCAAGGAAGAATTAATTGCCAGTAGCCAGATTAAGCTCCGGGGGAAACACAATCTTTTAAATATTGCCGCCGCGGCATTAGCCGCCGGGAAGGCCGGGGCCGACCAGGAGACCATCGTGCAAGCGATTGCCGGGTATAATGGATTGGAGCATCGTCTGGAGTATGTAACGACCATTGACGGGGTGCAGTACTTTGATGATTCCTTTGCCACTGCGCCCGAACCAACCATGGTGGCTTTACGGGCTTTTTCGGAGCCGGTAATTTTGATTGCCGGAGGGGTGGATAAGGGGGCCGACTATCGGCCGTTGGCCGAGGAGATTATCGCCGGTTCCGTCAAAGCGGTGGTGCTCATCGGCAAAATGGCTCCGGTCCTACGGGAAATCATCACCCGATTGGGGCTGGAGAAAGGAAGGGTGCCGCTCTTGGTGGAGGGCGGCGTGGAGATGGAGAGGATTACGGCGACGGCGAGGAGTTTGGCGAAACCCGGGGATGTGGTCCTGCTTTCGCCGGCCTGTGCCAGTTTTGATCTATTTAAAAACTATAAAGAAAGGGGTGATCTCTTTAAACAGGCGGTTCTAGCCTTGTCCGCGCCGTAAGAAGATCCACGCTAGCACCAAAAGGAAAAAAGAAATCCAGATCCGGTGGATCAGAGATCCAATTAAAGAAGAATGCGCGCAAAAAAACGGTTAAACTTTAAAGGAGGTAAGAATGGCAGGGATTGTAGGTATTTGTCGTACAGGTGAAAAGGCTTTAGTGAAAAGAATGTTGGAGAAGATTAGCCACCGGGGAACCGGCGGGCGGAAAGTGATCGAAAAAAAGGGGGGCGTTTTGGGGGTGGTTTACCGGAAGGACCGAAAGCCACCTTTTCTAAATAAACCACGGTGCACCGCGGTTTGGGACGGACGTTTCTCTGGAAGTCTCAAGCGGGTGGAGACCGATTCCCCTCTGGCGTTGGCGGCGATCAAAGACGGCCGGGTCTTGTTGGTCCGGGATGGGCTGGGAATTTCCCCCCTTTATTATGGCGAGGTTGACGGAACTTTGGTTTTTGCTTCAGAAATCAAGGCCTTGGTTGGAATTACCAAGCAGATCCGGGAGTTTCCCCCCGGGTATAAATACTGTTCCGGGGAAGGCTTTCAACAATTTTTCGGTTTAAAAGAGGTTCCGGCTTGGCCGATGAACGAAGAGGAAGCGGCGGGTAAATTACGGCAGGTATTGGAAGATGCGGTCGCCCAGTACACCAAAGATCAAGTGGAGATTGGCGCTCTCCTTTCGGGAGGATTGGATTCCAGTACGTTGGCCGCCCTTGCCCGGTCTCAAGTGGAGCGGTTGCACACCTTTGCCTGTGGGCTGGAAGGGGCCTCCGACTTGGAGTATGCACGGGAAGTGGCGCGTCATATCGGTTCGGTCCACCATGAAGCGGTTTATTCCAGTACCGATCTTTTACGGGTTTTACCGGAGGTAATTTACCACTTAGAGTCCTTTGATGCCTTACTAATCCGTTCGGCTTTAACCCATTATCTCGTCACCAAAATGGTCGCCGAGTATGTTCCGGCGGCTTTCTCCGGCGAAGGCGGGGATGAACTTTTTGCCGGTTATGATTATTATAAAAACTTGGCGCCCGACAGCTTAAACGGGGAGTTAATCGCCAGTATCAACCGGTTGCATAACACCGCCCTCCAGCGGGTTGACCGGTCGGCGGCGGCCTATGGCACCGAAGCATATGTTGGCTTTTTATCCCCTCCGGTTGTTAAGTTGGCGGTGCGGATTCCGGTTGAATATAAACTGTACCAAGAGGCCAATGGAGAACCGGTGGAAAAATGGATTTTACGAAAAGCGGTGGAGGACTTGCTACCGGAACAGGTTCTTTGGCGTCCGAAAGTCAAATTTTGGCAAGGAACGGGCGTCAAAGACCTCCTGGCTGCCTATGCCGAAACCCGCATTAGTGATGGGGACTTCCGGAGAGAAAGAAGATTGCCCGATGGTTCCCTCTTAAACACCAAAGAAGAATTACTTTATTACCGGATTTTCAAAGAACACTTCGGCACGTTTACGGATCTGAATTTTGTCGGGCGGACGCGAAGGGTCTCCTGAGATCCGGAGCCCGTTGCATAAATTGGGATCTTGCTTAAAGGACCTATTTTAGCAACCAAGCAATTCCCTTGGCGAAAAAAACCCGGATTCGCCGAACATCCTTACGCTTGTTTTATCTACCTTTTGGAATGCTCGGCAAATCCGGGGTTTTTCATGCCCTTTTTTATCTTTCCGGATCAGGATCAACAAAGGCTGTATAGATCCGGCGGACAGCTTCTTCAAAATCTTTATTTTCAAGGCCGACGATGATATTGATCTCACTGGAACCTTGGTCAATCATGCGTACGTTGATGCCAGCTTCCGCTAAAGCCGTAAAAAGTTTGGCCGCGATCCCCGGCGTGTAGGCCATACCCACCCCCACCGTGGCGATCAGTGCAATATCATGGAAAACCTCAATGGCATCGGGCCGGCAGACGCGGTCGATATCAACCAGGACCTTTTCCAATTTGTTATCCAGTTGGGAATCGGCAATCACCAGAGATATGGTATCGATCCCCGAAGGCATGTGTTCAAAGGAGATGCCATGGTTTTCAATGACTGAGAGCAGTTTCCGGCCGAAGCCCGTTTCCGAATGCATCAATGTTTTTTCAATGGCGATGATGGTAAAACCTTTCCGGCCGGCAATACCCGTAATCGAGCCGGGGGTTCTGATACTCCCGTTATCTTTGACAATTAAGGTGCCGGGATCGCCGGGATCATTGGTATTCTTAATGTTAATCGGAATTTTTGCTTCCCGCACCGGGAAGATGGCTTCGTCGTGAAGAACCGTAGCGCCCATATATGCCAACTCCCTGAGTTCCCGGTAGGTGATCTCCCGGATTGGTTTGGGATTTTCCACGATCCGTGGATCGGCCATCAGAAAACCGGAGACATCGGTCCAGTTTTCGTAGAGGGTAGCCTGGACGCCTCTGGCGACGATCGCCCCGGTGATATCGGATCCGCCCCGCGAGAAGGTGTGAATTTGCCCGTCGGGGGTGGAACCGTAAAAACCGGGGATCACGGCCTTCCGGTGGAGGGCCAATTCCTGGCTGAGGACCGCTTGGGTTTTTTCCGCGTCAAAGTGGCCTTGTTGGTCAAAGAAGATAATGGTTGCCGGGTCCACAAAGGTGTAGCCTAAATAAGCGGCGAGGATTTTTCCGTTGAGGTACTCGCCCCGGCTGGCCGTAAAGTCGGCGGAGGCCCCGGCGGCAATTGCCCTTTCAATGGCGTTGAATTCAGGGTCAAGGTCCAGGGATAATCCGAGATCAGCACAGATCGACTGGTAGCGGTCTTTGATGACCGTAAAGACATCCATAAAGGGATGCCCCTCTTGCGCCAACGCATGACATTTATACAAAAGGTCGGTAACTTTATAATCGTTTTTGTCTCTTTTTCCGGGAGCGGAAGGGATTATATAACGGCGGTTTTCATCCGCCTCCACAATCGCCCGGACTTTCCGGAACTGGGCGGCTTCGGACAAGGAAGATCCGCCAAATTTAGCAACAATCGTACCCATTTGTTTCCTCCTTTTATCTTCGCGGCTCTCATTGGGGGATAGGATCGGGATTGAGGCCTTGCAACCCGTATAAAAAAAAGTAATTAAAAGATATTAGACGTAAAAATTTTATCGCCTTCCTCTTTACTTATTTTTAATAATTTTCAACCATCTTCAAAGGAAGCAGGATGAACAGGGCATTTATGGAATGATAAAGAAAGGACATAAGGTGAGAAAAGTTGACCCGCAAAGGAGACCGCAACCCGATGCCTTTTTCGACGGAAAAAATGTTTTTACGTAAATGGTTGATGAAGTTCAAAACCAATCTCCAGCACCAATTTAGTCCGGCGGTAGCCTTGGAAAAACCGGAAGAGAAAGAAGCGGAGAAAAGGCCCCTCTCACTCCGGATTGCCATGGTTTTGAATCTCTTGAATTATCCGTTGTTCTGGGGAGGAATTCTTTTATTATGCTGGCTGGTTCTGGAGTTCATCTTGGAAACCTTTTTTTCCCCGGCCTTCCTGACCTCCATGCGACGGTATAGCAGTCCGGTGGTGGCGGTCCTGGGCCCGGCGGTGGTCGGCTACTGGACAAACTGGCTGGCCATTAAGATGCTCTTTCATCCCCGGCGTAAAAATGCGGTTTGGTGGGGGCTAATCCATGCCCGGCGGGAGGATTTGATCACGAGTTTAGCCGCAGGGATCAAGTCTTCATTGATTTCACCGGAGATCATCCGGAACTACCTTGAAGAACAGGGCGTGCTAACCAAATTGTCGGCGGGGGTTGCCCAAGCGCTGGATGGCGTCCTTAAAGACCCGGCTTTCCGCGGAGAATTGGAAGTGGTGATGGCCAGCCTGCTGCGGCGGTTACTCGAAGAACCGCGGACCAGGGAACAGGTGGACCAGTACTTGGAGTCTGTCATTACGGACTGGAGCGGCGTAAGCCTTGGGGGAAAGGTGCTGGAATGGACGAAACAACTGTGGGGGGCAGCCTTCCGGAAAAAGGTCTGGGCGTTTCTGGCCGAGCTTCCGGAGCGGGTGGAAGGTTTGACGCCCCGGATCATGGCTTCCCTCGAGACCATCCCGGCTAAACTGGAAGGGGAAGCCAAGACGGTTGAGGCTTTGACGGCGGAACTGATCGCCGACGGATTAGGGAGGATCGATTTCCAAAGAGTGATCCGGGGGCAATTGGCGAAGATGGATGCGGACGCCCTGGAACGGTTATTAACGGCCAATATCTGTGAGGAACTGGTCTTTATCCAGGCCTCTGGGGGTATCTTCGGATTCTTGGTAGGCCTGGCTATTCTCTATCCCTTTTTACGTCCCCTTTTTCTGCTGATGGGTTTCGCCCTCTGGGGGCTTTACCGTTTGACGGTGGAAAAAAAATAAACCAGCAGTTAAGCTGGTTTGGACGACAGCGCCCTAGACAATCTGGGCTTCCTTTCGGTCGCGATAACCGGCCGGCGGGTGGGACCTTTCCCGGAGAATCTTTTCGATACTCACCAACTGGACACAGACGGTGAACAGTTCCATCGCCGTTTTAAGCTCATCCAAAGGTGGATAGGTTGGGGCGATGCGGATATTCTGATCCTGAGGATCGTGGCCGTAGGGGAAAGTGGCTCCGGCCTTCGTCAGCTCGACGCCCGCTTCAGCAGCGAGGCGGACTACCTCTTTGGCGCAGCCCGGCAGGGTATTAAAACTGATGAAATAACCGCCTTTTGGCCGGCTCCAAGTGGCAATCTTCTTTGCGCCCAACTCGGTCTGGAGGATCTTCTGGACCAACTCGAATTTGGGCCGGATGATGGCTGCGTGTTTCTGCATATGAACCAGTAAATTCTGGGCGTTTTTGAAGAAACGAACATGGGCCAGTTGGTTCAGTTTATTTGGCCCGATGGTCTGAATGGCCATTTGTTTTTTTAGGCGGTTAATATTTTTCACGCTGGAGGCGACCATCGCCAATCCGGCTCCGGCATAGGTGATCTTCGAGGTGGAGCTGAAAATATAGACCCGATCGGGATACCCTGCCTCTTCACATGCGGTAAGGATATTTTTGAGGCGGTCCGGTTGGCTGGTCAGATCATGCCAGGCGTAGGCATTATCCCAGAAGATCCGGAAGTCCCGGGCTTTGGTTTTCATTCCGGCGAGGCGTTCGACGACCGTGTCCCCATAAGTAATCCCGGTGGGATTGCTATACTTCGGGACACACCAAATTCCTTTGATTGTTTCATCGGTTGCGACTAACCTTTCCACCAGATCCATATCAGGACCGTCTTCCCGTAAGGGAACGGGAAGCATCTGGATATTATAAAATTCACAGATGGCAAAATGCCGGTCATAGCCGGGGCTGGGACAAAGAAATTTCACCGGTTGCCGACTCCAGGGGGGTTCCCCTTCCTCGACGCCCAACAGTAGTGCCCGGGCGATCAGATCATGCATCAAAGTTAAACTGGAGTTGCCATGGACGATAATCTCATCGGGCCGGACCTCCAATAATTCGGCAAACAGACGCCGGGCTTCCGGGAGGCCTTCGATGCCGCCGTAATTCCGGCAGTCGGTGCCGTCTTCCGCCCGGTAATCCCCCTGCAGACTCTCCAGTAATCCGGAAGAGAGGTCCAACTGTTCGGGGCAAGGCTTACCCCGGGCCATATTAAGCTTAAGCTGTTTGCGTTTGAAGTTTTCGTAAGTTAACCTCAGTTGCTTTTCTAAGGCCCTAAGCGTGTTCTGGTCTGACGTTAAAAAATCCACCCTCAAATCCCCCTGAGCACACAGAAATTTTATTCTCATTATAAGAAAGGAGGGATCGAAAAGCAATAAAAAGGAGGTAAGTATACAGGTATACCTTGCAACCGGGGCCTTAATTCACCAACACTAATTGCCGGAAAATAAGAGATATCCTCCCGGCCGCGGGGTATGGACTGCCTAAGACGGCCATGATTAGTCTGGCCAGGACTTGTCGCCCTTCTTTTTGAGGCGCGCTAATGGTCTGCAGTGGCCTTGACAATTCCATCCATCCATGGTATTTTAGACTTAAAGACGATTTTGTTCGAATGGTCGAACCAGTCAAATCGTAGGGCCAGGCCAGCCTGAAGGGAGAATTTTACAATGGAACCTACTAACAGTTCTGAAAATGATGTCCGCCAAAATATAATTGACGCTGCCCGTGAAATCTTTGCCCGTTATGGTTTTCGGAAAGCGACCATGGATGAGATTGCCCGGGCGGCGCGAAAAGGGAAAAGCTCCCTTTATCATTACTTCAAAAGTAAAGAAGAGGTTTTTCAGGAGGTTGTGGAACAAGAAGCCACAGAGGTTAAAGCAGAAATTGCCCGGGCGGTGGCCGCGGAAAAAACCCCTCAGCAAAAATTCCGTGCTTATGTGGTCACGCGAATGACCGCGTTTAAACGGGTGGCTAATCTTTTTACCGCATTTAAAGACGAATACTTGGAGAGTTATAGTTTTATCGAACGGTTGCGTGAGAACTATAACCGGTACGAGATTGAGACGATTGCCGCCATTCTCAAAGAAGGGTTGGAAAAAGGGATCTTTGCCGTAAAAAACCTTGAGCTCACGGCTTATACCATTTTTATCGCCGCCAAAGGATTGGAGTATTCCTGGGCGCTGGAACCCGACATGAAACAGGTTGAAATCAATATCGACAGTATGTTGGATATCCTCTTTAACGGCCTGGTTAAAAAGTAATTTTTTTTACCGGTTATTCGACTAATAGACCCGAATGGTCAATCATTCTGGCCACCCCTTTGGCGCCGGGTAAAATTTGCCGCGCAAAATGGGTACACGCATCTTTTCCGTACGAGAGGCGTACACTCCTTCGACGTGTGCATACCAGATGGCGTAGCTTCGTGCGGAGCTAATTTTTTCGAAAGGAAGACCGTCATGAAGGAACTGGCAAAAAAAATTATTGAAAAAAACCGGCTCGTTATTGTTCTTTTTACCCTTGTCACCTTAATATTTGGCATTTTCCTCCGGGACTTGAAGATCAACCCCGATGTGCTCAGTTACTTCCCTAAAAACGACCCGGATGTCCAACTCTTCAACTACCTGGGTGAGGAATATGGTGGCAATTCTTTGGCCATGATTGTGCTGGAGACCGGGGATATCTTCACCACTGAAACCCTGACAGTCATTGATGAACTGACCACCCGGTTTCAACTGGAACCGGGGGTCGCTTATGTGACTAGCCTCACCAATACGCTGGATATTAAAACGGACGAATACGGGTTTGAAATTGGACGGCTGGTCGACGTCACTAATTTACCCCGTGACCCGGACGCGTTGGCTGCATTAAAGGAGTACACCCTCTCCAAAGAGATGTTCCGCAATAACCTGGTCACCGAGGATGCCACCGCCACGCTCGTCATTTGCCGGCTCCAAACCAACACGGACCAGGTGGCGACCTGCCGCCGTTTAAAGGAGATCGTCGCCGAGACAGTTCCGGCCATGAAAATCTATTACGGCGGAATCCCCTTCATGATTCTGGATTTACATAATATGATCACTGACGATCTGCAAATACTCATCCCCATGGTCAGCATAGTGATCGTCCTCTTTTTATACCTTGGCTTCCGTAAATGGGAAGGGGTTTTTCTGCCCCTGATCTCGGTGGCGGTAAGCCTCGTCTGGACTCTAGGGATCATGAGCCTCCTCAAGGTTCCACTGTCGATTATCTCCAATATCATCCCAGTGATCCTGATCGCCGTGGGAAATGCCTACACCATCCATGTGCTCAGCAGATTCAACGAAGCCCGGATTGCCCGTACCCGTGACTGCTTAGCTACGGCCTTGTATGAAGTGGCAACCCCGGTTTCTCTGGCCGGTATAACCACGATTGCCGGTTTCATCTCCTTCATTTTCGGTTCATACCTGGTCATGATTCAGGAGTTTGGTGTTTTTGCCGCTCTGGGCATCCTTTTCACCCTTCTCGTCTCCCTCGCCTTTATTCCGGCCCTTCTTGTCCTGGAAAAGAAGGAGCCGGACCAGAAGGCCAAAAAAGAGGAGAGAAGAAAAAGGTCGGCTCTTACCGGACGCATAACCCGGGGGATCGAAAAACTGGTCACCAAAAGGCCAAAAGCCATTGTTTGGGTGGGTGTCTTCCTGGCCATCCTCGCCCTTACGGGTATCCCCCGGATCAGCCGTCGGGTCAACCTGGTCGAATACTTCCAGCCCCAGGCCCCAATCAGACAGGCGGAAACAATACTGGAGGAGAAATTTGGCGGTTCGGGTATTATCCAAATTTTAGCCGAAGGAGATATCCAAGACCCCGCGGTTTTACGGGAGATGGAGAAGCTGGAGGAGTTCCTGCTGGCCCAGGAAGGTATCCACAGCACCCAATCTGTAGTCAACCTGCTCAAAGAGCTTAATCACGCCATGGGGGAAGAAAAAAACCTCCCGGATACCAAAGACAAGGTAATGAACCTCTGGTTCCTGCTGGAGGGCGAAGAGGTTATGACCCAGTTGGTCAATGCCGGACGGACGGAAGCGGTGATTCAGGCGCGAATAGTCGGAAGCTTGGAGGGTTCCCGCGCCCATAAACTAGTCCGAACAATCAATGAATATACCGCCGGGATCGACCCGGAACTGGTTAAATTCAGCCAGACCGGGATGCCGGTCATCTACCGGAACCTGGATCTCTCCATCCTCAAGAGCCAATTCCAGAGTTTATTCATTGCCTTGCTTATGATCTTCCTCATCATGCTCTTCCTCCTTGGTTCACTGGCCGGCGGTTTGCTCGGCCTGGTTCCGATCCTTTTCACCCTGGTCCTGATCTTTGGGTTCATGGGTTACGGCAAGATCCCCCTGGATATCGCCACCGTGCTTGTGGCGAGTGTCACCATTGGGATCGGTATTGATTATTCCATTCACTTTTTAAGCCGTTACCGCCAGGAACTGGCGCGCGCGTCCGCGGAGAAGCGGCCGGTAGAAATTGCGGTACGAACCACCTTAAACACCACGGGAGGGGCAATTCTGATCAACGTCTTCACCGTGGCCTTTGGCTTCCTGTCCCTTGTCTTTTGCCAGCTTGTCCCCATTCAACGTTTTGGGATCCTGATCTTCGTTACCATGCTGGGTTCCGGCTTTGGCGCTATCCTCCTGCTCCCCGCAATTTTACTTCTGTATGGCGCCCGGTTGAACCTCCGTCCGGTCGCCGGCAGGGAAAAGGGGAAAAAAACTGATCTGGAAATAAGGAAAGGAGAGAGGAGAATGAAGAGATCCCTTTTCTACTTTGGATTATTACTCATCCTTCCCGGGTTGCTGTTTTCCGCGGCCGCTGCCGGGAGTCTTACCGCCGAGGAAATCATGGAACGGATTGACCAGACGGTCAGCGCTCCCCGGGACCAAGAATTACACGTAAAACTGGTGATTACCGATGCCAAAGGGAACGAAAGCCACCGGGAGATGGTGCTGATGCAGAAAGGAAGCGACCGGCGGGTAGTAAAATTCACCGCTCCGCCGGAACAAAGGGGTATTGCCTTCCTTTCCCTCCCCGGGGGCATGACCTATCTCTATCTGCCGGCTTACAAGCAAACCCGGCGCATCGCCGCGCATGTCCGGAACCAGAAATTTGCCGGGACCGACTTCTCCTATGAAGATATGGAAGCCCGGAAATACAGCACTGATTGGAATGCAAAACTACTGGCGGAAGAGGAGGGTCTCTACCGTTTGGAGTTGACACCGAAAGAAAAGACCGTTACCGATTACGGGCGGTTAATCGTGGAGGTTAAGGCCGATATCTTCTTCCCGGTTACAATTGAATTCTTCGATAAAGCGAACCGGCCACGGAAAGTGATGATCCAGGAGAAACTGGAACAGATTAACGGTTACTGGATAGCGCGGGAAGCTGAGATGAAGGATTTACAGGCCGGCACTTCATCGAAGATGTTCTTTACTGAAGTGAAATTTGACAGCGGTCTTCCGGATGATATCTTTACCGAACGCTACCTGAGCCGCTGAAAGGAGAGGAGAAAATGAGACGATTTACGCGATGGGTGATTCCACTTTTGGCGGCGATCGCGACCGGTGTTTGCAGCACTTGCGCCTACGCTCAGTTAGATTGGCACGGCAGTTTTACCGGAGACTACCGTTTATATCTGCATGAGGGGGGAAAATTCTCCTATGCCGGGCAGAGGTTTGCTTTTCAACCCGAAGCCCCGCTGGGACCGGCCAAATTTGCCGGTGAGGTCTGGCTCGATCTCCATGGACAGCCGGCGGTGAAAACTCTTTCCGGGCTCAACACTTACGGGAGCATCTTCCCCTGGAACCTCGAAGTGCGCGAGGCCTATGTGGAGATCTACGACTTTCCCCTGGACCGGATGGATCTCCGGGTGGGACGCCAATTGATCCCCTGGGGTGCCGGGGATCTGGTCAGCCCCACTGATAATATCAACCCCCTAGATCTCGCAAAGATCAAGGATTTTGGCCGGCGCCTGGGTTCCGATGCCCTGCAGTTTTCCTGGTACCCGGGGCCAGTGACGGTAACCGCCGTCTACGTTCCAGTCTTCACCCCGGCCCGTCTTCCCGCCAGTTGGGTGGAGCTCTTCTTACCGGAACTGGCCGGTTTGAGTGAGGATAAGGTTATCCTCAACCTTCCGGCGGCTACTTTGCAAGAGTCCTCCTTCGGCATAAAACTGGCCGGGCGGATTGGCGGGTATGACTTGTCCTTAAGCTACTTGGACGGCCGGTATGACCTGCCGGCGCCCAAAGAGGTCCGGGGAAGAGTTGAGCAAATTACCAATCCCCCGAATCCCTTGGAAAATCTAATCCTGGAGGAAGTTTCGCTCTTTTTCCCCCGCCGCCGTATTTTGGGGTTTGATTTCGCCGGCGAACTGGGCAGTGCCGGAATTTGGGCGGAGGCGGCGGTCTTTTTCCCGGAAAAAGTGACCACAGTGACAAAGATCCAACTGCCTGCCCCATACCCGGGGCAAACCCGGGAGACCGTAGTCCTGGATAAACCCTACACCAAATATCTGGTCGGTACCGACTATACTTTTCCGGACGGAACCTACTTTAACCTTCAATTCGTCCACGGGTTTCCCCACGAACGGGGGGCGGAAACACTGGAGGACTATTTCCTATTCGCAGCGGAGGACTATTTCCTCTTTGCACTGGAAAAAACGGTTCTAAACGGACGGGTAAAGATTATCCCCTTGTCCGGACTTTTGGCCGTTCAGGATTGGGAGGCGGTTAGTAAGAACTACGCAGTGGTCCTTGCCCCTGAAGTAAGCTGGTTCCCGGTGGACGGCGTCGAGTTCACTTTGGGGGTTAACTGGATCGAAGCGGCCGGGAATTCTCTCTTCAGCCGTTTTCGTAAAGATGATGAGTTGTATTTGAGATTTAAATATAGTTTCTAGTATTAGCCAAGTACGCCACGCCGGCCACCGTCAGCAAAAATGGGGTGAAAAAAATAAAACCGGGTGGGTTGAACGGTTGCGAAGGTTTTTTCTGAGAGCCATTTCCGGAAAAGAAGGGAGTCTTTGTTTATTACCTAAGGAAGACTCCCTTTTCAATTTTCTTTCATAAATTACCAATTTGAATTATAATAGAGAAAGGTGATTAGTATGGAGAAAAAAAAGCCGGTTGAGATTACTTATCTATTCAACAGCGGGTTCCTTGTGGAAACCGAGCAATATTTGCTGATTTTCGATTATTACCAGGATGCGGCGGGGAGTAAACCGCGAAGCTTTTCTGGTTCCGCCACCCTTCCCCCTTTTTTAAGAAACAACAAGCCCGGGTTTGTTCTGGTTTCTCATCACCACGCGGACCATTACAACCCGGTGATTTTCGAATGGGGAAAACTAAAACCGGAACTCACCTATATTTTAAGTAGTGATATAAAGCTCCGGCGGCAAGGAGACCGGATTGAGCTGGTCTCCCCCGGCGAAGTCCGGACGGTTGGGCCTTTGTTCCTGAAAGTTTTTGGCTCCACCGACCAGGGGGTTTCCTTCTTGATCGAAGTTGAGGGTTGGCGTCTTTTTCACGCCGGCGATCTGAACTGGTGGCACTGGTGGGATGATTCCGAAGCCGAGCGGGCGGCGGCCGAAGAGAAGTTTAAGGCGGAGATTAGCAAGCTCAAGGGAGAACCGCTTGATCTCGCCTTTTTCCCGGTGGATCCACGGCTTGGCGAGTATTATTATTTGGGGGGAGCCTACTTTATTCAACAGTTACAACCGGGTTTTTTCATCCCTATGCATTTCGGCACCGAGTATCAAATCACGGAGCGCTTTGCCCGGCATGTCCAGACGCCGGCGACGAAGGTGGTCACCCTTCACCAGAGTCCCCAAAAAATCCTTCTGTAGCGGAGCTTAACCTTTGAATGGGAAATATTATCTCTTTTGATCCCGGGAGGAATTTATGGATCATCAGCGAAACAGTAAAAGAAAGTAGCCTGTTAAGATCCGTAATTCTTGACATAATTCGTCAGTAAAACCCGACGTTTTGGATGGGGATAAAGAAGAGCGCTAAAGGAGGAGACGATAATGTGGCAATTATTTTTAAGCGGTGGCCCGGTAATGTATCCTTTACTATTCTGTTCTATACTGGTGCTGGCCATTGCCATTGAACGGCTGTGGTATTTTCTGAGTCAGCGGGGAGATATGGATGAAATAAGGAGAATTGTTTTCCGCCTGATGGAGAAAAATGCTCCTCTGGAAGCCATTCAATATTTGCAAAAGCAAAACCAACCAGTGGCACGGATGTTTCAAGCCGCTTTACTGCATTTCGGAAAAGACCGCGCTCAAATCGAGGTGACCCTCAGGGAAGCGGGGGAGGCGGAGATTAGAAAAATGGAACGGGGTTTGGGGTTACTTAACGTCATTATTACCGCCGCCCCGCTCTTAGGGCTTTTGGGTACCGTAACCGGGATTATCAGCAGCCTTAATGTTTTATCGGCCTTACAAGGGGTGGCTTCCCCGGCCCAATTGAGCGGCGGAATTGCCGAAGCGTTGGTGACCACGGCTTTTGGTTTGATTATTGCCATTCCTTCACTCTTTCTATTGCATGGGTTGAATGTGGCGATCGATAAAAAGATTCATTTGCTGAACCAGATGGGTAAAGAATTTATGGACAACTACGAGAACCGAGGTGAGTAAGATGCTATTCCGGCGGCAAAAGCGGATTCCCCGGATTGATATTGTTCCGATGATCGATATCATGTTTTACCTCGTTCTCTTTTTTATGGTCTTTACGACTTTCCGCACCTCGGTCTCGGGGATTCCCGTGGAGTTACCCCGTTCCAACCAAGCGGCTAATTTAGTACAAGAACGGGTGATGGTCACCATCAACCGTCAAGAAAAGGTGTTCTATAACGATCAGGAGATTTCTTTAACTAAATTAACACAGACCTTAACCCCTTTAGCGCAGGCTAACCCGAATATATTGGTGATCATCAATGCCGACACCCAAGTTTCTTACGGAAGATTGATTGCGGTGATGGACGCCATCACCGACGCCGGGGTCGCCCAACCGGCCTTAGGGGTAGAAAAGAAAAAATAAAGCGCTATCCACGGTGCTCACTAGGAGGTTTCATAATGGATAAACTCCGCTCCGGAGAATTTACACGCAAGGTCGGGTCTTTTCTTCTGGCTGTGGGGTTGCATGCCCTGATTTTACTTATTCATGGTAGTGGGTACTGGGCTAGCGGCGATGAACTTGGGTTCACATTAATCCAGCCGCAACTGATCGAAATCGAACCGGTCCGGAAAGAAGCGCGGACCCAACCGCAAAAGCCGCCGTCCACCCCAAAACCAACCGCCTCGGCGGCAAAAACCCCTCCAACTCAGGAACAACCGGCTCCTCCTCCCGTGGAAAAGCCCCTTACTTCCATTGAAGAGGTTCACCAGGAAAATCCGGCCCCGCGGGAGACCAGGACGGAACCGGGAGAGGTGGCGACCGGGCTTGAAGTTGCGGAAAGCAGCGAAGAAACCGGAAAGGAGCCCAGTCCGGTGACGAACGGGGGTTCAACGGAAAGCGAGGGTGACCCCCAGGCTGAAGGCGAAACCGAAACTAACGAGCCGGCTGTGCCGGCCCTTCCGCCGCTGGGTGCAGCCGGCGGAATGGCGGGCGCGGTTCCCCGGTTCACTTATCCTAAGGGTGCAGAACATCTGGGCCTGGAAGGAAGGGTCTTGATGGAAATCTATCTGTCTCCGGATGGCACCTTCTTAAAGGATCCAGTGATGCTTGCTTCTTCCGGTCATGAAGCATTGGACGACCATTGCCGGAGAATGTTTACCTCAAGAGAATGGAAGTTTAAACCAGCGGCTCAGCCCTATAAACTCCAGGTGGAAGTGGGTTATAAAAATTATGAAGTAACGATTGATTTTTTGGGGGAAGCAGCTTACCTTTCACCGGAGGAAGGAGGAGAATTGATTGAATAGGAAATCTAGGAATAGATGGCTTTCCATCTTTATTCTCGTGCTCTGTCTTATGGCGGTCTCCCTTGGGTTACCCGCCCAGGAGCCGGCGGTCTTTACCACAGGCGGGACGGGGAAAACAGTGGTTGGACAAGAAACTGACGGCAGCAAACCGGCGCTTCCCGCTTCTCTTCACCGGGACCCGGATCGTATAATTCTGGAAAATGAATATATTGCGGTGGCGGTGAATAATTCGGCCGATGCCACCGGCCGTTTTGGCATTAAAGTTACCGGCGGGGATCCCATGCGCACCGGTGACGAGGAAAAACCATTGATCTATGGCTACGAGATGCCCTGGACCTCATTTACCACCGTCCGGTTGGACGGCAAGGATTACATATTTGGGGGTAAAACACGTAAACGTTCCGGTGGAACCGGCGAGTACGGGACGATTATCCATGGTCCCGCCTGGAATAGTGAGACGGAGAGTATCACCATGACCTGCCAGTATGGTTCCGTCGAGGTGACACAGGAGATCTCGATCGTCGAAAGCACAACGACGGGTTATCCTGATACAACCAAAATTAAGTATTCCATCGTCAACCGGGATCAGCAAGCCCACGAGGTTGGGCTTCGTGTGGTAATTGATACGATGTTGGGGGCGAATGATGGCGCTCCCTTCCGGATTGGGGAAACCGCGGTCCAAACCGACGCGGTCTTTAATAAGGAGCGGCTGCCCGAATTTTGGCAGGCCTTTGACACCCTTACGGATCCGAAGGTCATTGCCCAAGGAACCCTGAAGGGAAGGGAGGCAACCCCTCCGGATTTGCTTTACTTTACGAACTGGGGTAGCGTGGCCGATAACCATTGGGAACCGCCTTTGGTTCCGGACCGGGATTTTACCCGGGCCGGCGAATTTGAACTGGACAGCGCTGCGGTTTATCTATGGCAACCAGTGACGGTGCCGGCGGCCGGCAGTTCCACTTATGTCCTTTACTATGGGTTGGGCGGGGTAACCGTTGTTCCGGGCCAACTCCAGTTGGGTGTCAGTTCTCCAGCGGAGGTTGTTTATTCCGATGATGAAGACCCCTTTTCTGTGGTGGCCTACATTCAAAATACCGGAAACGCTCCGGCCATGAGTGTGCGGGCCCGTTTGAATTTACCGTCGGCCCTACGCATTGCCGAGAATAAACCAAGAGAAATCTACATTGGGAAACTGGACCCCGGGGAAGTAACCCAGTTGCACTGGCAAGTTCGACCCACCGGAACCGTTTTTGGCGTCCTTGAACCCTTTTCGGTGGTGGCTTCCGCGATTAATGTTCCGGAGAACCGGGTAGAAAGAAGTATCCGGGTGGTGAAGCCGGCGTCCTTAACCCTAAGCGTCACTCCGCCTCCGACCCCAAAGGTGGTGAATGAACGTCTGACCCCCGATCCCTACCCGGTCAGCGCCGTGATTAAAAACACGGGAGAATCCAACGCTTATGGGGTAATCGGCAGTCTACAATTGGGCGAAGGGATGCAACCGGCGCCCAAAGAGATCCTCCGGCGGTATATTGGCAATCTAAAACCAGGGGAAGAATATAAGATCACATGGTACCTTACTCCGGAAGGAATCGGGAAACGTTCCTATCTTGGGATTCAATTCGAATCAAATTCCACCAAACCGGTGATGTATATTGCCGGGGTGCGTTTACCTATTCTCATCCCTAAGGTGCGTTTAGTTCCATTAAAGACGGCGAAGGCCGGGGAACTGCTTCCCGTCGAAATCCGGGTGGAGAATCTTCCGATGCTGACCGGGGCAAAATTTGATCTGACGTATAATCCCGGTTTAATGCAGGTCATTAGGGTGTCAAGGGGATTGTTCTTTATTGAGAACCAGGCGATGACCCCTTGGCAACCGGGGATGATTGACAACGCCACCGGGGTGGTGACCGGGATCGGCGGGTCACGGCAAGAAGCGGCAATGGTCAGTTCCTCGTTGGCGACGGTCCACCTCCAACTGGGAAAAAACCCCGGGGAAGCGATTTTGAGGCCAATGGCGATTAAACTTGAAAGCGCGGTGGCGAAGATTCCCTATTACGAAGTGGAAGGTCTAAAGATAACCATCAACCAACAAGGGGGTGTGCAAATTGAGACAATTAAGGTGGAGCAATGAACGGGGGATGAAGGCGGTAATTTTGGGCTTGTGCCTCTTACTCATCGCCGGACCGGCGCTTGGCCAGAGCCGTCCCTATTCCGATGTGCCGCAGTGGGCTTACCAAGCCGTCAAGAAACTGGTAGACAGCGGTTACCTGGAACTTTATGAAGACGGTACTTTCCAGGGAAACAATCCGGTTGACCGTTATACCCTGGCGATGGTAGTCGCGAAGTTATTAGCCAATTTTGGAGAAGGGCCCGTCCGCGGAGGACAAGAAGATGTGGCTTTACTCCGTAAACTCTCCAACGAGTTCCAGAACGAATTGGTTCTGCTTACACTTAAGGACAAAGAATTGGAAGCACGTTTAGTCCAAATTGAACAAGGAAAGTTGATCCTGGCGGAAGATCAGACGAAGAATACAACCAGCATCCAAACGCTCTCTGAAGAAGCCAAGGCATTACGGACGGAGATTGTAAACCTCCGGAGCCAGGTTGCCGAGTTACTTAAGGAAAAAAACCGTTTAGAGGCCCAACTGTATACTCTGGAAAAAAACCAGGAAAAACAGAAGGATGCGATCGAGAGCTTAAAGGCCGAACTGGCGCAGGAGAAAAAGACCAACCGGATCTTACTGCTCTTTGTGGCCTTGGTTGGCGCGGCTGGAATCTTCCTCCCCGCCCAATAACAAACTGAAGGGGACGGGAAGGTTAAAGCTTGCTTCTTTAAATTGACAACCGCATTCCGCTCGTTTATAATACAGAGGTGAGTTGTGGTGGAACCAATCTTAAAGGTTGATTTTTCTTCGATTAAGGATACACCCGGGGCAAGTATCACGGTACAGGAGCAAATTACCCTCCCAAATCTCAATTGGGAGGGCAACCGTTTACTGGAGTTTATTAATCCTTGGCGGGTTAAACTGGATGTTACCAATGTTAAACGGGGTTACCAGGTGAGCGGGGAAATGTGCGGCCGTTACCGGTTGAATTGCGACCGTTGTTTAGAAAAGGTGGAAGCGGATTTCACCTCCGACCTCAACGACTTGTTCCTTTTGGAATTGTCTCCGGAGGAAGAAGAAGCCAAAATTTATTCCGGGGACGAGTTGGATTTGACGGCGACCATTCTGGAAACGATTAATTTAAAAATGCCCCTGAAAACCCTATGTTCACCGGCTTGCCGTGGACTTTGTCCAGTCTGCGGGACCAACTTGAATCTCGAGACTTGCCACTGCCAACCGGAAAGGTTCGATCCTAGATTGGCGATGCTGCTTAAGTGGAAGCAAGAAAAAGGAGGTGGAAACGATGGCCAATCCGAAGCATAGACACTCCAGCGCCCGCGGGAGACTACGCCGTACCCACTGGAAATTAAAACTGGCTGCCTTGTCCCGCTGTGAACAATGTCAGGCGCCGAAGTTACCGCATCGTGTCTGTCCCAATTGTGGTTCCTACCGGGGGAGAAAGGTTATTGAAGTGAACACCCAAGGCTAAGCCGGACTTAAAAAGAAAAGGTCATTTACGACCTTTTTTCTTTTTACTGGAATAAAAAACATATATGACAATAATATTTTTTTAGGAAGTGGCGCCTGCCGGCTTCTGACAGTACAACGAAGCTCCAGTCGGTTTCTTCGCATATTCCAAAACTCAGCTCCGGTTGAAAGCGGGCAACCACACTTTGGCTCATCCTGAACCGGAAACGGCTCGCAACTTCCATGTCTTAGGAAAAAATTCCTCAATTAGATAAATAATAACTTTACTCCCGGATTTATCTTTGTTATACTTTTTGTGATTACCCCAAAAACCTGAGGAGGTGTCAGAATGAGAATTGCGGTGGACGCAATGGGTGGTGACTACGCGCCGCAGCAAGCCGTTTTAGGCAGTATTATGGCGGCGAAAGAGGAAAAGATCGCTTCGGTGCTGGTCGGAAGAAGCGAGGAGATAAACAGGGAACTTGCCCAGTATGAAGATTACCCCCAAGATTTGATTACGGTTCAGGATGCCCGGGAAGTAGTGGAATTTACCGATCATCCGGCCATGGCCGTGCGGAAAAAACGGGATTCTTCCATTGTTGTCGCCAACCAACTGTTGAAGAATGGGGAAGCCGATGCGGTGATTTCAGCGGGAAATACCGGGGCGGCGATGACTGCTTCCCTTTTTATTCTCGGCCGGATTCCGGGGATTACCCGGCCGGCGATTGCTATCCCGTTCCCGACGGTCAAAGGGGTCACTGTTCTACTGGACGCCGGCGCCAATGCAGAGAATGATCCTCAGGATTTAGTTCAGTTTGCCGTGATGGGCACGGTTTACGCCACGGCAATCTTGGGGGTGGCGACGCCGAAGGTGGGTTTGTTAAGTAATGGGGAAGAAGAGACCAAAGGAAATAAACTGGTGCTTGAGACCTACCCCTTGCTTAAGGAAAGCGGTTTGAATTTTATTGGTAATGTTGAAGGCAAGGATATTCTCATGGGCGTCGCCGATGTGGTGGTCTGCGACGGGTTTACCGGTAATATTATTCTTAAATTTGCGGAAGGTATGGCCTCCGCCCTTTTCCAAAAGATGAAAGAAGCATTTCACCAATCAACCCTGACGAAACTAGGGGCGATGGCGGTTAAATCAGGTTTAAAAAAATTAAAGGCCAGTTTTGACTATTCGGAATACGGCGGAGCCCCCTTACTCGGTATTAACGGAGTAAGTATTATCAGTCACGGCCGGTCCGACGCCAAAGCTTTTAAGAATGCCATCAAAGCGGCGGCCAACAGCGTTGAGCAGGATATGATCGGCAAAATCCGGGCATCCTTGGCTAAGGACGGGCAGTAACGGGGTGGAGCGCATGACAGCAAAAATAGCTTTTCTTTTTCCTGGACAAGGCAGTCAGTATGTGGGAATGGGTCTCTCTTTCTATCAAGAATATGAGTTGGCCCGGTCGCTCTTTACTGAAGCCGAGGAAGTACTGGGGATCCCCCTCCGCAAATATTGTTTTGAAGGCCCTGCCGAGGAGTTGACCCAAACACGCATTGCCCAGCCGGCACTTTTAACGGTGGAGTACATCATCTACCGTCTTCTGGTTGCCGCTGGCGTGGAACCGACCTGGGTGGCCGGACACAGCCTTGGTGAATATGGCGCTTTAGTGGCAGCCGGCGCCCTTTCCTTTGCCGATGGCTTGAAACTGGTCCAAAAGCGGGCGGCCTATATGGCAGAGGTTCCGACGCCCGGACAAATGGTGGCAGTCCTTAATTACCCCCTGACGGAGCTCAAGGCAATCGTCGAGGAACTGGCGACAGAGGGGGTAATCGAGTTTGCCAACTTTAATTCACCGTCCCAGATTGTGGTCTCCGGCGAAAGCCGACTTGTGGCAAAACTGGTCGCCCGGATTCAGGAAGATAAGACCGGCAAGGCCATTCCCCTGGCGGTTCAGGGTGCTTTTCATTCCAGTCTTATGCGGCCGGCGGCCTGCCGATTCCGCGCCGATCTGGAGCGGACAAGTTTTTTACCGCTTAAGACCCCTCTTTTTTCCAACGTTACGGCGGAAACAGTGGTCTCGTCCGTGGACCTTCCCTCGTTACTTGAGCAACAGATCTATTCTCCGGTGCGCTGGGTGGAGATTACGGAAAATTTAATCTCCGCCGGTTGCGAACTCTTCCTTGAGCTTGGGGGTAAAGTCCTTTCCGGATTGGTCAAAAAAACTTGCGCGGAGGCAAACACCCTTTCGCTCCGGGAAGCCGAGGACCTAAAAAAATACTTGCAAAAGTAAAGGAGGTTTAGTAATATGAAGTTAGCCCAGGAGGTGGCAATCGTTACCGGCGCCGCCCGGGGAATCGGCCGGGCGATTGCGGAAGCGTTGGCGAAAGAAGGAGCCAGAGTGGTACTGACCGATGTCTTGCCGGAAGTTCACGCCACCGCGGAAGAGATGCGTCAAGCCGGGTATGAAGTGATGGCGCTCACCGGTGATGTGGCAAGCTTCACCGAGGCGGAACAATTGGTGGAGAAGACGGTTGAACATTTTGGACAAGTTGATATTCTTGTGAATAATGCCGGTATTACCAGTGATAATCTATTACTACGCATGACCCCGGAAGACTGGGAAAAAGTGATCAATATTAATCTGACCGGAACTTTTAACTTGACGAAAGCAGCAATTCGACCTATGATTAAAAGGAAAACGGGTAAAATTATTAATATTGCGTCGATTATTGGCGAAATCGGGAATACCGGACAAGCAAATTACGCCGCTTCAAAAGCGGGTGTGAGCGCTTTCACCAAATCGGTAGCCAAAGAACTGGGTTCCCGTGGGATTCGTGTCAACGCGGTGGCGCCGGGTTTTATAAAGTCGAAAATGACTGATGTTCTCCCGGATAAGGTGAAGGCGGATTTAGAAA
>JAAYHY010000070.1 GCA_012735135.1 Bacillota bacterium
CACCGGCAGCGGTGGTGAACTTAGGGGCTTCCTTTTCCAAGACGGATTTTAACTCCAGGATTATTCTTTGCGCGGTTTTTTGGCCAATCCCCGGCACTTTCGCCAACAACTTGGTATTCTCGCTAAGCACCGCGGTATAAAACTGGTCCGCCGAGAAAACCGAGAGGACGGCCAAAGCGGTCTTCGGTCCCACGCCGGAAACATTGATTAGTTTAATAAATAAGGCCTTATCGGCCGGGTTAAGAAAACCGTAGAGGAGCATCGCATCTTCCTTATGGGCCAAGTAAGTATGGATTAAAACTCGCTCCCCGGTTTTCAGTTGCCGCAAAGCCGGAGCGGCCATTAAAATCCGAAAGCCAATCCCGTCCACTTCGAGCAAGAGCGCTTCGTCGGAACAGTCGAAGACCGTTCCCCGCAAAAAGGCGATCATTCTTCTCCTCCTATCGCCAAACCGGTCCGCCGCCACGAATGGGCGTAACAAATGGCAATCGCCAGGGCATCGGCGGCATCATCCGGTTTGGGAACGGTTTTTAATTTTAAAATAACCCGGACCATCTCCTGAACCTGATTTTTTTCCGCCCGTCCGTAACCCACCACCGCCATTTTCACTTGCAAAGGGGTAAATTCGGCAATCCTGAGGCCCTGGTTGGCCGCGGCCAAAAGAATCACGCCCCGCGCTTGCCCCACCGCCAAAGCGGTCCGGGTATTTTTATTGAAGAAAAGTTCTTCCACAACCATGACTGCGGGCTGGTACTCCCGGATCAAGACGTTCATCGCGTCGTAGATGTTCTTCAGCCGTTCCGCCGGCGGACAACCGGCGTTGGTCCGGATAACGCCGTAGCTTCGCGGCAAGAGCCGCTGTCCTTGCTGTTCAATTAAGCCATAACCGGTAATGGCCGTCCCCGGATCCACTCCTAAAATTAGCATCGGTCCACCCCTGTTTTCTCCAGACTAATCTCTTCTACTTCTGCAATCATCCGGTTTAATCCTTCACTCTTCCGTCTTTCCTTTATTAATTTTCCTTAACACAAATTAAAGCAGGATCCCCTCCCCCCTCGTCGTATTTTAGATTGTAAACTAAAAATTTTTTGGAAAAGAACGGGGGTTTTGCGATGTCCCAAGCCTATCGTTATGTACGGTCTTTAGCGGAAGAAATAGGTCCCCGCGGTTCTTGCACCGAAAAAGAGAAGAAAACCGCCGCCTATCTCAAGGAAGAGATATCCCGGTCCGGACTGGAAACAAGAGAAGAATCGTTTATGGCGGTAACTTCTTTTTCGTGGGTTTTTGGTTTGATCGATCTCCTGTTTATCGTTGCCGTTTTGATCTTTCCTACCTCTCCCAACTGGGGATTGGCCTTAGCCCTCTTTGCTTTCCTCGCCTTTACCCTGGAATCCAGCACCTTTCCTTTCCTCTCGGTCCTGTTGCCAAAGAAAAAAAGCCAGAACCTGGTCGCACTGATTCCGGCCCGCAGTAAACCGATTAGAAAAGTGATCATCACCGCCCACTATGACAGTTCAAAATCGGCATTGAACTTCTCTCCGAAAATGGTCAAAGGGTTTCGCCGCAATTATCTTTTGATGGTCGGCGCCATGGGTCTGGAAGTGCTCCTCTTTGCCTTGGGCGCCCTGACCACCCTGCCCAAGATGCTCCTCTGGTTTCTCTCCCTCCCCGGCGCCCTCTATCTCCTCTTTACTCTCCTCACCCTGATCCACCGGGAGATTGCCGGCCAGTACACCCCGGGCGCTAACGATAACGCCTCCGGCGTAGCGGTCTTGCTGGAAGTGGGCAAGGTCCTAACCCGTATCCCCTTACTCACCACCGAAGTGACCCTGGTGGCGACCGGCGCCGAAGAATCGGGCACCAATGGGGCTTTAGCCTTTCTGCGCCAGCATCGTCCCCCTGCGGATACATACGTTATAAATTTGGATAATTTAGGCATCGGCCGTTTAACCGCTGTCACCCAAGAAGGGATCCTCGGTGCGAAGGCTTCTTCCCCGGAATTACTCTCCTTTGCAAAAACCGTTGCCGCCGAAAAAAATATTCCGCTCCAAACCGCTCCTTACAAACTTTTGACCACCGACGGCACGGTCTTTTTAATGCGGGGGTATCCCACGGTAACCCTGATGGCCTTTGACGATAAAGGCCTCTTGCCCAATTGGCACTGGCCAACCGACCGGGCGGAATTTGTTAACCCCCAAAATCTAAATGACGCCAAAGAATTGGTCCTTGGCATCTTGCGGAAACTGGAGAGTTAGTTACCAGATAAGGGCTCGAGCAGCCCTTTTATTTTTGCGTATAATTCCTCCATTTTAAAGGGTTTTGTCACGACACCGCAGAAACCGAATTTTCGGTAATCAGTCATGACCGGATCTTCCGAATATCCACTGGAGGCAACGACTTTTGCATCCGGATCCAAGGCTAAAATATGGCGTACCGCTTCTTTCCCTCCCATGCCCCCGGGCACGGTCAGATCGAGAATCACCACGTCAAAGGGGGTTTGGTTCTTTTGTCCTTGGGTGTAAAGGTGAACTGCTTCGGAACCGTCTTTGGCAATAACCACCTCATAACCGCAGCGTTCCAAATTTTCCCGGAGAGAAGCCCGGATCAGCGGTTCATCATCCATCAGCAGAATTTTCCCCTTTCCCTGCAGGCATTGGGGTTTTATTCCTTTTTCTTCCTCCACCGGTTGGGCGGTGGTGGCCGGTAAGTAGAAATAAAAAGTGGAACCTTCACCCACCCGGGACTTGACCCCCAGATAGCCATCGTGGTTTTGGATAATATAGTAACTGGAGGAAAGGCCCAGACCATGACCATCCTTTTTCGTCGTAAAGTAGGGATCGAAGATCTTGGTCAGCAGCTCCGGAGGAATTCCCGTTCCCTGATCTTCGATCTCCACCCGGACATAAGGGCCGGGGCGTAACCACATCCGGTTCCCGGGGGAAACCACCTCATTACGGGCGGAAACTTTGATCACGCCCCCGTCGGGCATCGCCTGGTAGGCGTTGAGGATTAAATTTTGGATCAACTGACTGATCTGGTCGCCGTCAACCTCAACCGGCCAAAGATCGGCGGGTAAAAGATAACGGCATTTTACCGTCGCCCCTCTTAACGTAAATTCGGCTGTCTCTTTGATGATCTCGGCCAGCTTCGCCGGCTGTTTGACCGGAGTGTCGCCTTTCGCAAAGGCCATTAATTGTTTAGTAAGTTTGGCCGCTTTTGAGGTGGCCTTCTCAATCGCTTGTATTTCCTTTCTTCCATCCAACCCTTTTTCCAGTTTCACGGCGGCCAACTGGACGTTGGCAAGGACCGCCGCCAGCAGGTTGTTAAAGTCATGGGCAATCCCGCTGGCCAACATCCCAAGGGATTCCAGCTTTTGCATCTTAAGAAGCGTGGTCAGTTCCTTTTCGGCCGCCAATTGCTGATTAAGCCTTTCCAAACCCTCTCTATGCCTTGTACTCTCCAAGGACAAAGCTAGGAGATTCAAATAGTTTGAAAGGAGTAACCGCAAGCGGGGCTTGGCCTTTCCCCACTTTGCCGACAGGGAAAGATAACCAAAGACCGTATCGGTCGTCCGGATCTCAATCCGGACTTCCTCAAAACTGAGAGGAACGGCTTCTTCCGCCCAAACTCCTCTTTTGGCCGTATAACCCTCCAAAGAAAGATAATAATCCTGCAAACGCAAGACCGTTTGTAAAAAACCCTCCGTAAATTCGGCCTTTTTTTGTACGGTGGAGATAATCCCTAATAAAGCAGTTACCATCAACAGAACGGCAGAAGTCTGACCAAGCCAACGTTTTGTTTCCTTTTTTCCCCCGACAAGAGGAAACAGCCAACACTTTTCCTTCGATGAAAGAAGGAAGGGGTTGTGCATAATTTGTCCGTTGGCAATGATCATCGGGTGGGCATATAAAAGTTGCATCAGGATCGTACCCGGCATCCGGTTCGGGTCATACTGGCAAAGCAGGAGGACAGGCAGATCTTTTAGCCGGGTGTTAAGCATCAGGTCATACTCAACAAAGCGTTCCGCGCCGGAAATACCCGCTGTTAACCAATGGATCTCCCCGGTCACCCGGAGGAGGCGAAAACCTTCGGCGATAGCCTCTTCGGTATACGTCCGCAAACGCGCAATCGTTTCCTCCGGATCAAAATAACCCTGCGGATAGTAAGCCGCCTTGGTCTCTTCCACAATTAAACCCCGTTCCGGATCATAACCGCCCGTCTCCACCTTTTCCTGCCGGAACCAGTCCAGGATCGCCTCTTTGGTCATGGAATCGGATATACAGGCCACCTTCTCACCGTTGCGGATGCCGGCGGCTATATATTTCAGGATTATATTGTTTTTTAAGGCTTCATCCCGGTAAAAAAAACAGGTATGGGTTCCCGCCGGAACACCTTCCGAGGTAAATCCTAAATCCAAAAGACCGTGCTTATCCATCCTACTTCCCCTTGAAAAGATGTTTGAAAATTAAAAATGAGTAATACAAATAATTATGTTAATGATGACATTATTCGCTTCTCTTTTTAACTACCCTGCCTAATTTAGGATAATTTTATATTTTTTAGTTATATCTTTACAAAATAAAAGGCACCGCCAGCCGGTTTTCTCCCATCATAGCAGTGCTTTAGCTTGGACTACCCCAGGAAAGGGAGTTAAATAAATATAAAACGGAGCCGGAGCGGTTATTCCCCCGGCTCCGTCAGATCCGCCAGGACCTGTTCGTCCAAACCCTCCTCCTGGACCTGTTCCCCTTCAACCGGGGAAACGAGGCCCCGGGGTTCATCGGAATACATTTCTTCGTAAATCACATTTCCCCCCAAATCCTGTGGCGACTCGGCGGTACCGAACTGGGCCACCGCCTGCCAGGCGTCTTCGCCGTCAAAGGCGGCCTGTTCCTCTTCGTCATCGGTAAAGGTCCGGGCGAAGGGGTTGGCCAGCACTTCCTCCTCAACCGGCCGCTCCCGGCGGTATTCGGTGGCCTCACTCTCCCGCTGGCAATTGATACAAGTGGCCGCGTAGGGTAAAGCCTCCAGCCTTTCCTCGCCAATCGGCCGGCCGCATTTTTGGCAGACCCCGTAGGTTCCCGCTTTGATCCGGTCGAGGGCTTCCTCAATGGCCGCCTGCCGGACGCGGAAGGCATTGGCCAAGCCCAAATCCTTTTCCTGTTCGAAGGCTTCCGAACCCAGATCGGCCGGATGATTATCATAGGCCGACAATTCTTTCACCGAATCCCGTAAGCTCCGTTCCTCACCCAAATCATGGGTTTGGTCCAAATCCTCACTTAATTCCATCAGTTCCGCCCGGAGTCGCTTTTCCAATTGACGGATCTTCTTTTTACTCAGCATGTACAACCATCCTTCTCCTTGAACACGATAAAATTGTCAAAGGTTTTTGTTTTTTATTAGTTTTTAATTTAATAAGGAAGCTGTTGATTGACCAAATGAACGATACGGGCAATAAAACCACTGATAATCGGCAGATTCAGACTGGCAATCTTGGCGAGAATGGCTAAAAAAGCCGCGCTGACGATGGTGAGCCCGACGGCAATCCCGAAGCCCCGGGCGATTCCGGCCAAAAAATTCAGGTAAACCAAGCGTCCCGGACGGGAAAGCAGATCGAAGATCCCTTCCAGGTTATATTTGGCCATTAAGCGATTTAAAACCAGGACTTGGTTGAGCAGGCCATTCTTTTTCCGCCGGTTCCTCGTTGAAACATCCCGCACCAAGTTCACCCCATTTAATGTGCCTGTATTCGCCCAACTTTAAAACGGAAAAGGCTGGTTATACCCTTCCTTTTACCGGAGGACTTCCTGATAGGCCCGGAGGGTAAGCCGGGCCACCTGGTCCCAGGTAAAATTGGCTAAAATATGTTCTCTCAACCCCGACGGCGGCGGGGAATAGATTGCGCTCCGCAACGCCTCTTTGACCGAAAGGGGATCCGGGGAGCAATACCAAGCCATCTCCCCCAGGTATTCCCGGGCCGTCCCCCGGTCCGTCGTCACCAGTTTGCTCCCGGCTAAACCCGCTTCGAGATTGACCAGGCCGGGGGTCTCATACCAGCTGGGTAAGGCATGGAGACTGCAGGCTGCATAAGCCGAAGCAATCCAGCTTTGATTCAGTGCCCCCAAAAAACGGACGCGTCCTTCCCCTTCTTGCCGGCACTCTTGGTAATACTGGTAGTCATTGATGGGGCCGATTAAGACCACCGGTTGATCAAGAGCCCGGGCGGCTTTGATTAAGGCCTTCTGGTTTTTCCGCCGGCAGATCCGGCCGACACAAAGGATAAATCCCTTCAGCCCATAACGTTTGATGAATTTGTCCGGATTCGCATAGTAAAAAACCGGATCCACCCCATTGGGGATGAGACGGTAGGGGGTGACCAACTTATATTCTTCCCGTAATAATTCCTGTTCAACCAGGCCGTTGGGGAGTAAAAGGTCAACCCCGTCCAAGACTTCCTGCCGTAAATGATTGGTCTTCGCCCACCAGGAGAGAAAATGCTCTTTCCGGTCGGAATCGATGTTAATTAAAAACTCCTTCGGGTCCCAGTAGATCGGCGAGAGGACAATGGGGATCCCGTACTTCTTGGCCCTTTGGTAGAATTGGTAAGTTTCTTCGATGGGAATGATGTTAAAAAGATGGACGAGGTCATACCGGGAAAAGTCGGTCGTGGGCTGGGTCTTGATCTCCACCTCCACCCCCAACTGGAGCAAAGCCTCGCGGGTTTTGTTCATCTGTACACTATCCCCGGCCAGCATTTTAAAGATGGAGGAACGGTTTTGCATTAAAACTTTCATTTTTTCACCTCCTTACCCTATTTTTCTTTGGAAGAAAAAGCCAGTAAGTCGAGGGCAATCTCACACCAGACTCCGCCCCTTTCCCAATTCCATCCTGGTAAAGGTAAGCAGCGCCACCCGGTCAGCACCGGAACAAGCACCGGGATCCGGCTGTACGCCGGCGGTAAACTGGCCCAAAGCGCTTTTTTTAAACGGTAATGGTGGTCGCGGCCATCCTTTCCCAAATAGATGATTTCGCCCTTGACCTCTCCTTCCAACAAAAAAAGCTCATCCGTCTTGATCCGGTGGAAGGGCCCCAAAAAAAAATGAGCCGATCGAACCTGCCGCACCGCATGGGGTAATTTTTCTTCCCATTTCAAAACCGCTTTTTTGGGGGGCGGCAGGACCAGCCCTTCCGCCGGTTCCGGCTGACCACCCAATTCAACGGTGCGGATTTCCGGGGCGGTCACCGTCAACCGGCCACTCAATAAAAGTTGGATCCGGAAAGCGCCCCGGTTGTCCTTTTGGAGCTCTAAAGCGATGGCTTCAATCTTTACCTCGGCCTGCTGTCCGGGGCGGACCAACGGCGAGGGGTGGAACCAGTCGAGGACCGGTTTTACCTCGACCACTTTCATTTGGTGGTCCTTATTCCGGTACTGCCAGATAATTGTTGGTTGCGCCCGAATCAGGACGCCGCCCCTTACCGTTTCTCCCCTTTCCACCCCTTTGCGCCACCATAAATGGTGGCTTTCCCCAAAATCGGCGGGGGTCGTGACCGGGATCTCTACATAATACTCGATCGCCGCTTCGGAAATGAGTTTTTCCGCCAAAAGAGTGGTAGTCTTCCCCGTCCCCGCGGGAATAGGGAGGACGGCTTTTTCTTTTTGCGCGGCCGTCACCCCATAGGCCAGTTGGAGAAAGAGGGTTAACACTTGCCCGTGGGCAAAACCGACCGCCTCTGCTTTTGCCTTTTTTACCTCGAGGCGGTACACCCGATCCTCCGGTTTGGCCTTCACTGTCGGCAGCGGCAAGGCTGCGGTTAACCATTGGGACCACGGGATCCGTAGCCGGTAACACTTTTCCTGATCCTGATGGTCGATATAAAAGAGTTCGAGAAGGATTTGTCCCATACACAACAAGCCCTTTTCTTCCTGCACGGTCCACCCCCTGGCCCCGGCCACGGTCACTTCTTCGAGGAGCTTGGCCTGCTCGGGGAGGTTAACCTGGAAGGTCCCAGCCCATTCCCGGTTCTTCCGTTCGCGCAAACGCCAGAGAAAAAAAGGGTCCCCTTCCTCCCCCGACGCCGCCACCTTAACCGGAAGAGGTTTTTCCTGCAGGAGACAGCAATTAATTGTTACAGCAAGGAGCGCCTTATTCCCGTCCACTATTTTCAGGTCGGTCAGTTCCGCTTCCCCGGCCAATTCGGCGCCGGCCGGGATCTGATAAGGGATAAGGACGGAAAACCGTTGGGTTTTTTGTGGTCCTTGGGCGAAAGAGAGCTGCAATTCCCCTTGGCAATGGATCCCTTCCCGAGTGAGGGAAAACTCCACGTTATTCAGGGCTTTCTCAACAAGCGGCTCTTTCCTGTTCAGTTCCGGCCAGTAAAGAGTTTCCGTATGCAGGAAGCGTTCCCGGGCGACCAGTTGTTTACCAAGGATGAGCCAACTTTGCTCCGCCGGTTGAAAGACTTCGGCCGGGGGGTGTTCTTCCCACCCCGCAAAGGACAACCCGATTCCTTGTTCCAAAGCAGTGGCCGTTCCCTGACCCTGGACGGTCAGATAGAGGCTGGTCGCTTCCACCTCCAGCGGTTGCCCCCGGATGAGGCCGGGAGGAGGCATGAGCTCCTTCTGGTAAGTGATCCGGTCGCTGAGCGTCCGGAGGGTTCCGGTGGCCGACAGGTACCGGATCTTCCGTTCAAATTCTACCGTCAGATGAACCCGGCGGGGTTCCCATTTAACCACTAAATCATTAATGGTCAGATCAATCCGGTGGACCTTTGCCCCTAAAGGCCAAGGGACCCTGACGATCACTTTCTCATCGGCCCGCCACCGCTTGACCATTAATTTTGTCCCTCCGGTAAGCTCTTTACTTTATAATGTATATGTTAAGGAAGGAGCAAAAAAATACAGGCCTTTGAAATTCGAGGCCTGTATTCCGGGGGAAAAGCGGTTTAGAAATAGTAAGGACCATAGGGCGCCGCAACCTGTACCTGTAATTGCTGGGATTCGGTTACTTTGATAAACAGCTCGACAACGACCTTTTGCCGGAGTGTGCTGCTGTCCAGTAACTCGAAGAGCACTGTCTCGATGACCGGTTTAATCCGGACATCCATCCCCGGCACAGCGCCGGGAATATCCACAAAGGTACTGAAGGGCACGTTTTCACTTTGGTGAATTTCGAGGTTATCTTCGTTAATAAAGAAGATCTGTTTGTGCACAACCCCTTGGATAATTACTTTATCTTCAATTACTTCCGCCATCAACCGTTCGACTTTGGCGACAATCTCCCGGATCTTAATCGCCGGCTGCGAAAGGGTGATCGTATTCTCCACCAATAGCTGCTTGGTATCTTCCCCGACCACGGTATCCAGTTTCAGGAGGGCGCCGGGGCCAAGGGCCACATTGATTTGGATACTCTCCGTTACCTTAACGAAAAATTCGACGACTACTTTTTGGAGTAAAGTCTCCTCATCCAGCAATTCGAAGTGAATAAACTCGATCGTTGGTTCGACAACCACGTCCATGCCGGTAGTGGCGCCAGGGATATCCAGGAAGGTGCTGAACTCCAAATCTTCCGCTTGATGGTATTCGATATTGTCCAAACCAATGAAGAAGATTTGCTTGTGGATGATGCCTTGGATAATGACCTTATCATCGATGACTTCAATTGTTAAGTCGCGGATTTCCGCTGTAATATCGTCAATTTTAAGGGCCGGAGCGTTAAGCGTGATTGTGTTCTCAATCAATTCCTGCTTCGTCCCTTCGCCAATCACTTGGTCTAAACGGACCAGCGGACCGGCGCCTTCCACCAGATTAAGCTGGTTGGACTCGGTAACCTTGACGAAAAACTCAACCACAACTTTTTGATGGAGTAAGGTCGGCCTGATTAAAGAGAAAAGTATAGTTTCGATCACCGGATGGACCTGCACATTCATCCCCGGTTCCGTCCCGAAGATATCAATAAAGGTGCTGAAGGGGACGTTCTCCGCTTGATGATGAACGATGTTATCCTCACCAACGTAGAAAATCTGTTTGTGGAGCACTCCCTGGATGATGATCTTATCCTGGATCAATTCGGTGGTCAAATTACGAATCTCCGCCGTGATATTCCGGATTTTAATCGCCGGCCGGTCTAAAGTGACATTGGTTTCGATCAGTAACTGCTTCGTCCCTTCACCGATGACCACCTCTGCCCGCACCAAAGGATCCATTAACCTATCTCCTCCTTCCGAAGTTTCTACAGGAGCCGCTTCCACGGGATTAGGTTGAGAGCACACAGTTTCCGGTTTTTCCACCGCGCTCGTTTTTTTTTTCTCTTCTTCAACCTTTACTTCAATCTCCGCCTGAACAGCCGGCGCTAGCCGAAGCTTTATTTCGCCGGAACGAATATCCGGCGCTTCTTTCTCCGCTCCAAGCCGGCTCCTCCCCATCGTAACCACCAATTTTCCTGCGTTGTCTTCCTCTTCATCCGTATGGTTCTGGAGTTTTTCAGCCATGAACGGGCTTTCCTGTTGGCTTCCCCTATTTGTTTCCGGCAAGACCCTTTCTTCGTTTTCTGTTTGATCCGTTCTTCCGTTGGCCGTTTTGTTCCGGGTGATCCTTAGGAGCCCATTTTTACCATTTTCAGTTGTGTTACTGGGTAACAATCCTTTCCTTTTCCGATCTATAGTAGACAAAAGAAGCTTTTTCCCCCGGTCTTCCTCGGCCTCCTTCCCTTTTGGCCCGGCCGGCGCCGAAGAAGAATAATCATCTTCTGCTGTCATTGGAACCAGATCATTTTCTTCCAGAACCAGATAGTGACAGTGAAGGTTGAAAAACCAGAATGTACAGAGGGCAATTAAAGCTGTAATCATCGCAAAAGCGCCGATGATCAATACTAACTCCATGCTAGTGCCCCCTTTTACCTACCCCCTCGGTTGGCTAATATAATATATGAAACACTCATGAATTGTGCTCATTTCTTAAAGAAAGGAATTGCCTCCTTGCCGAACCTTTTATCCTCCTCCACCCGGGCAGAATGGTGTTTTCTTGCTCCGGGAAATTTCTTCAAGGATTCTCCAGCCTCGCTCCGGCTATATGCCGGGCAACCGCATTTGGGGATGGGTGAAGTGAGAAGTGAGATCCCGGCAAAAATAAAATTGAAAGAAGGGCTTAACCAAGCCCTTCTTTCATCGCTTGCCTTTATTTAAACCCTTATGGTCTGGAGCGGTGTCACGGTAAAGATGACATCGGTGACGACTTCAATTGGCACCGGATTGGGGTTTCCGTCATTGACCACATCAAGGAGGACAACCGCCCGTTCCACACTTTCGATTCCGGGGCCGGTGACGTTGGTCACCACCGGAAATTCCCGTACTTCAACCCCGGTCGGCGTCTGGATTGGGGCCCGGACTAATACAGTCTCGGTGACGATCCCCGGCCCGGTCACCGATGTTACGACCTGGAAAGGCTCGGGCGCCGGAGTTTCACCGGTGACTTCCGCGTTGAGAACGATGATCTGACGGAGAAAACGGCCATCCGGTGATAAGGTGAAGGAGATGTTTTCGATCTCAACAGAGACCGTAAAGGGGGTCTCGGGCGTGATACCGGGCACATTCACCAGAATGGAGAAGGGAATCCGCTCGCTGACTGACCGGACCACCCCGTCTTCGCCGACAAAGAAGACCTGCTTATTAATGATCCCATCAATCAACACCGCACCGTCAAAGATCACCCGCGCCCGTAGATCACCGATTTCACCCTGGACTTCCTTGATTTTAACAGCCGGTTGCGGTAACTCGACCACATTCTCGACGATGATCTGCTGCCGGCCAGTGACGATCCCGGCCGGCGGGACCACAATTTCGACGACGACATTGCGGACCGGGACCACCGGGATCCGTTCCCGCCGCTCCACCAGGATTTGGCGAAGGCCTTCCCCGATCACCTGCTCCAGTTTGAAGAGGGAGAAATCGCCGGTGACCAGCGGAACTTGGATCGTCTCCGTGACAATCGCATTGATGAACACGATCACCTTCTGCCGGAGAACCGTCTCTGCCTCCAGGTTAAACAGGATGGTTTCGATCCGGGGCCGGACGGTAACATTTAACCCCGGAGCGGCGCCCGGCACATCAATAAAGAGGCTAAAGCGGCGATCCTCAGCTTGGTGGTACTCGATATTATCCTCACCGATGTAGAAGATCTGCTTATGGATCACCCCTTGAATAATTACCTTATCCGGGATTACTTCGGCCACCACGTTACGGATCTCGCCAAAAATCTCCCGGACCTTGATCGCCGGACGTTCCAAGGTTAGCACCGTCTCGTTCAAAACCTGCTGTTCACCTTCGCCAATTACCTGTTGGACTTTGAACAAAGGTCCGGTGCCGATTGCCACTCTTTCTTGAATATTTTCAGTGGCTTTCACGAAGACTTCAACGACCACTTTTTGCCGCAATTCGGTGGGCGAGAGCAATTCGAAGAAGATCCCTTCAATTCTGGGGTGCACTTGGAGATCGACTCCCGGTGTCACTCCCGGCAGATCCAGGAATAAGCTGAAAGGCACCTCTTCTGCCTGGTGGCGGGCGTTATTATCCAGATCCACAAAGAAAATTTGTTTATGGATAATCCCCTGGACCACGACTTTATCGGGGATGACCTCTGTTTCGATGTTCCGGATTTCACCTCTGATTTCATCCACTTTCAACGCGGGAACCGCTAAAGTCAAGATATTTTCCACCAGTTCCTGTTTGGTTCCTTCGCCCACGACCCGGGGCAGAAGCAGGAGGGGGCCGGTCCCCAACTCCAACCCGACTTGCGTAAACTGAGTGACTTTAACGAAGATCTCCAGGATAATCTTTTGCCGGACAAACAAACCATCATCCGTCAAGTGGAAGAGGATCTTTTCAATCCTCGGATGAACCTGGGCGTTCATCCCCGGTTCCGCGCCGGGGATCTCAATGAAGGTGCTAAAGGGGACATCTTCAGCAAAATGCCGGACAATATTATCAAAAGTGACAAAGAAGATTTGTTTATGGACAATCCCTTGGACAATTACCTTATCTTTAATCACTTCTGCGGTGACGTTGCGGACTTCGCCGGTGATGTTCCGCACTTTCAGCGCCGGCGCCGGCAGTTGGGTAGGACGGACGACCGGAGCGACCCGGGCGGCCCGCTCCCCAACGGTTACTTCCGCCCCTTGCAACCGTTGAACGATCCTAGGATCGCGTTGGACTTCCGGATCAAACCCGCTTTGGCGGTTATTGACCCGTATCCGGGTCACCTGTGGGTTAAAATCATCCGTCCAGAGGGGTGGGGTCTCCTTTGCCTTGACCTGAACTTGAACCCGGTCGGGCTTCACCCAGGTTGGCCCCTCTTCCTCCGGCACGAAGGGGAAGGAACCGGATAAGCCGTCCCCGGCTTCTCCCTGAGGAATATCCGTCGACTCCGGCAGCAAGACGTTGTTTGTCTCCCCTTCGTTCGCTGTCTGCTCGTCCTTTGACTCGCCAAACCAGGCTTGATTGCTCTCCTCCTTTTCCAACTGTTCTTGGGTATGCTCAAGTTGGACTTTTTTCTCTATTTTACTTTCTTCTCCAGACGCCGGTTTACTCCCATCCCCACCGGTTGCTTTCTTCTTTCTACGCGCTGTCTTCTTCTTGTTTGGTGTCGCCGCCGGCTCGGTCACGGTTAACTTGTCTTCTTCTTGATCCGCAAGCGCCTGTTTCTCTTTCTCCAGGTTGTCATCAAACTCCATTAATCTATAGCCTCCTTTCTCCGACCAACTCCCTTACACGAGGGAAAACCGCACCATTCCTAAATACGAATTAGGACTAGTACAGTATATGCTGGTCCGCAGAAAGGTGCTTATCGCTAAAAAATAATATAAGCAAGGGGAAAAATGAAAGACCGCCGCAAACGGCGGTCTTACTAAAAATTTGGCTGCTTTAAATCTGTTCTTGGGCTAAGGGCACTTCTCCATCGCCCATCGGCTCCAGGGCCTTCGTCAACCCTGCTTTCCGTTCCTGAAGCCATTTCCCCAGGCTCCCCGGGGTAACGCCAATGACCCTGAAGAACAACTCCAGGGCTTGCCTGGAACCGGCCTGCTCCGGACTGGGGTCCGCTCCAGCGGACAAACCGGATTCCTGATAGCGTTTCAATGCATAAACGCACGCCTGTTCAACTCCGGAACCCTCGATTAATTTAAGCAAGCGAGAGTATTCGTTCCGACGAGCTTCGGCGTGCGTTCTCCAAAAATGCGGGTTATTCGTCAATTCACTGGCGAGAAGATCTTGCTTCGCCAAGCTTTTAAAGCGCTTCAAAGCCCGGACCAGATCTTCCCCCACTACTTGGCACATGGCGGTCTCCCCCCCTATTTTTTGATGGCAATAGCCCCTAATTACCTCCTTTCTCATTAATCTTTACCGTCCCGTGTGGTAAGGTCAAAAACATAATAGGCTTGGTTATCAAATTCCATCCGGTAACAGGAGCATGGTAAACCGTTCTGGTTAAAAACACCAATCAGTTCCGCCTCCCCGGCCAGGATTTTATCCCGAATTAAGCGATCCGTTAACTCAGGGGGCTCCGTAGCAAGCGCCCGTTTTGGCCCGGGAAAGGGTATAATTTTCCCCATTGTCTTCCCTTCCTCCCTTAATGCCTTCCGGAAAAATTAGTTCCATTCGACACTAAAGAGTCCCGGCAGCAGATACAGTTCTTCCAGGATTTTTTCTTTATCGATATTATGTCCCCGCACTTCTAAAGAAATTAATGCTTTTTTGTTCTCTTCATCAATGGACATGGAGATTTTTTTGATACTGACCCCCTGATTGGCAAAGACCTGACTAAAACTGGCCAAAGCACCCGGTCGATCCGATAATTCCGCCCGAATCCGCACCGTCGAACCGCCGATAAATTTTCTTTCCAAGTCATCTAAAAGGACTAAGACAAGCACCGCCAGGAAGGTAGTGAACGACGCCGCCCAATAAAAACCACTCCCCGCCGCCAAGCCGATCCCGGCCACCACCCAAAGACTGGCGGCTGTAGTTAAACCCCGGATACTGGTTCCATCCCGTTAGATCGTGCCGGCCCCCAAAAAACCAATCCCACTAACCACCTGGGCGGCCAGCCGTGCCGGGTCCCACTGGCTGCCACCGGGAAAACCATAAATCGAGATCAACATGATTAAACAGGAACCTAAAGCAACTAAGATGTGGGTGCGTAAACCGGCCGGTCGACCGTGTTTTTCCCGTTCCAAGCCTATCACGGCGCCAAGAAAAGTTGCTACCGCTAACCGGATTAAAATGACGATCTGTATTCTAATCCCTCCCTGCCTACGAAAATGCCTCCGACGTTTGTCGGCTCACCCGGTTGTAAGTTTTAATCCCTACGCTTAAGCTGCCGGAAGCCGTGTGAGCTACTACCATATATCTTACGCGGGGGTCAGCGATAAATGATCCTTTATCGGAAGATTTTTCGCCTTCCGTTTTTTTCATGATCCATATACACGAACAGCCGCCAGGATGGCAGCTGTCGGCAAGATCGGCTAGAATTTGGTCAGATTCATCGAACCACAGTGGGGACAACGTTCCGCATCCCAGTCAACAGTATCATGGCAACGTAAACATTCCCGTTTAATTGACTGTCGGCAATGGGGGCAAAAAGCCAGAATATAATGGACTTTCTTCCCGCAATGGGGACAAGAGATCAGTGCCCCTTTTGGTCTGGTCATCAAATACATCCCTAAAATTAGGAGGAAAGTAAGAATTGTCGTCACCAGCTCGGGGGTGAAGATCGTAATCACCGGAATAAAAGTCCACATAAACCAGGAATAGTCCCGGGCCCGGGCATCTTTATACAAGAAGAACATTAATCCGCCGGCCAAAGCCAGTTTAACAACGATCATAATCAGGTTCGAACCCAACTAAATCACTCCCATCCGCAATCAACTCTTTTTATATTCCCGTTTTTTTTACTGTTTCCTGCCTCATCCTCTTCTTTTTTCTTCTTCCGGGAATTGCTTGGCGTATTCCAGAGCTCAGCTCCGCTTAAAATGGACAACCGCTGCTTTATAGCGATTCCTTCAGCTCTCTTAAAATGTTAATTAAGCCAAGCTTGGCATGGAGGTAGGAGAGGCAACCTTGAAAATAGAGACTATATGGCGGCCGAAAAGGAGCATCCGCCGTCAATTCACTGGTCGATCCATTAATAAATGTTCCTGCCGCCATAATAACCCGCTCCTGGTAACCGGGCATCTCCGCCGGTTCGGGGGTCAAATAACTATCCACCGGTGAAATCTGCTGTAAGCTCCGGCAGACGACCAGCAACCGCTCGGGTGTTTGCAGATCAATCCTTTGGATAACGTCGGTCCGGGGTTCGGTCGCCGCCGGCATGACGGTAAAGCCCAACTCCGCAAAGACTTGCGCAAACAAGGCGGCCGCCTTCAACATTTCGTGGACCCGGTGGGGAGCGTCAAAAAAACCTTGAAAGAAAAGGCGTAAATTCAGCAGAGAAGGTCCCACTTCTCCGCCAAGCCCGGGGGCGTAACGCCTGGATGCCACCTGGTCGATAAGCTCTTTTTTCCCCGCGATGTAACCGCCGGATGGAATCCAGCCCCCACCCGGGTTTTTAATCAGCGAACCGGCGATCAGGTCGGCGCCTACCGCCAATGGTTCTTCCCGCTCGACAAATTCTCCATAACAATTATCCACAAAAATGACGGGGGGCTCCGGCCGCCGGCGCAGGGCGGCAAAAACCGGAGCCAACTGGTCAATCGTAATGGAGCGCCGGGTCGCGTAACCACAAGACCGCTGGAAAGCCACCATCTTGGTCCGGGGGCTCAAGGAGGCAAGGAGAAGGTCTTGATCAATCTCCCCCTCGGAACGAAGGGGAATCGTGGTGACTTTTACGCCGTAATCCCGGAGGTTTCCCGGAGCGTTTCCTTCCAGTCCACAGACGGTCCGTAACGTGTCATAGGGTAAACCGGTGGCGAAGATCAGTTCGTCACCGGGCCGGAGGAGTCCGGAAAGGCAAAGGTTGATCGCATGGGTACCGGAGACGATCTGTTGCCGGACCAAAGCAGCTTCGGCGCCGAAGGCCCGGGCAAAAACCCGCTCCAGGGTTTCGCGGCCCAAATCATTATATCCGTAACCGGTGGAGGTCGTAAAATGGTGGCTGCCGACCTTTTCCTCCCGGAAAGCGGTTAAGACTTTATTCTGGTTATAAAGGGCATTCTCTTCAAATCCGGCAAAAACGGGGGCCAAAGCTTGTTCCGCTTTTCTTACTAAAGCTAATTCTGGATTTTCGGTGAACGACAAAAAATAGTCCCTCCTTCACTGGGCGGTATCCTCCGAATTTAGCAAAGGTCTACCTCATTTACTTAATTTTAACCACTGAAGCCAAAGTCATGGCGGACCATCCAACTGGATTATCCGGGCGGCTAAGACTTGGGTTCAGTCATCATGTTGCTTCGCAAATGAAAAAGGGCAGACTGATGCCGCCCTTTTTGCTTGTCAATGTTCAAACCGTCATCTGCTCTCGCTTACTCGATTTTGGGTTCTCCGCTGAACTCCCGTAATGGCCGGGAAGGAATAATCGTTGAAATCGCATGTTTATAAATGAGCTCAGGTTTTCCTTCACAATCCAAAATTACGGTAAAATTATCAAACCCCTTGACCAACCCTCTGACCTGGAAACCATTGACCAAATAAACGGTGACCGGAACACTTTCTTTACGAACTTGGTTTAAAAATCCATCCTGCAAATTAATGACGGGCTTACTCATAACATTCCACCTCCAAAATAAACAACAAACCCTTTTTTTTTGTAAACCTTATATTACCATATTACTTTATACTATTCGACACTTGGTCTATTCTCCCTTCTAAATATTGCAAGATCTTTTTATAACAAATATCCTCCTCCCCAGAGCTTAAAAGAAACCATTTCTCCACCGGTTCCCGGCGAAACCAGGTTTCTTGCCGTTTAGCGTAATGCCTGGTTCTCTTTTTAAGCAGCGTCACCGCTTCCGTCAGAGGCATCTCCCCCCGGACCACCGGGATCAGTTCTTTATAACCTAATCCTTGCATCGCCGGTAATTCCGGACCATACCCCTCTGCCAGAAGAGAAGCGACCTCTTCCTTCAAACCAGCGGCGATCATCCGGTCGACGCGCAAATTGATCCGTTCGTAGAGTTCGGCACGGGCTCTGGTCAACCCGATATAAATAATGTCCGGCGTCAATTCCCGGCGGGCTGCCTTTTGCTGCTCGGAGAAAGGACGCCCCGAGGCAATGGTCACTTCCAATGCCCGCAGCGTGCGTTTTAAGTCCTGGGGATGGATCTTCCGGGCAGCTACCGGATCAAGCTCGACTAAACGCTGATAAACAGCGGCCCGGCCTTTGATTTCCGCTTCTTTCCGTAAGGCCGCGCGCAACTCCGGATCGGGGGGCGGGTCGGGGAAAATAAAACCTTGGGTCACCGCCCGGATATAAAGGCCGGTCCCGCCGGTCAGGATTGGCATCACCCCCTGCCGGTCCAAACGGCTTTTTACTTGGTTATAGTGCTCCTGATAATCTACCACCGTGAAAGGTTGGTCGGGAGAGACCAGATCGATCAGATAATGGGGGACGCCCTTCCGTTCCGCCGCCGTTGGTTTAGCGGTTCCGATATCCATCCCCCGGTAAATTTGCATCGAGTCGGCAGAGATAATCGGGGCACCAAAATGTAAGGCCAGATTAACGGCGAGTTCCGTTTTACCCACAGCGGTCGGACCGACCAGCACAATGAGGGGCACCATGCGTTACCTCCGTTGAAACATCTTCTCAATCTCCGTCTTAGTGATGACGACCATGGTCGGCCGGCCATGAGGACAAGTTTGGGGGACCTTGGTTCGGCGGAGGTCCCGGATTAAAGCGGTTGCTTCTTGCGGGGAAAGGCGATCCCCTGCCTTAATCGCCCGCCGGCAGGCCATAAGTTTGAAAAGACGGTCTTTCGGATCTTCTTCCCGCCCGCTACTGCTTCCCCCCAGTTCATCGAGGAGACTGAGGAATAACTCCTCCACCTCCGGGACAGGAAAATCCTGGGGGCCGCTACGTAAGATTAGCGTCTCGCCGCCAAAGGCCTCAAAGTCCCACCCCAATTCCTGAAGCAACGCTTCCTCTGCCTTCACGGTTTCCCATTGGGTAGCCGTTAGTTCCAACATCAGCGGGGTAAGAAAATATTGCATCTTCAAACGAGGTCCGGACCGAAAACGGTCATAAAGGATCCGTTCATGGGCGGCGTGCTGATCCACAAGCACCAAAGCAGATGCATCTTCCCATAAAAGATAGGTGTCGAAGAGGCTAAACACCCGGTCACTCCCCTGCTCCTTCCCGACCTGGTTCCCGGAGGGCGCCGGACCGGTCTCCAAGTCGCCTCCTTGCTCCGGTTCTTCTTCCGCCGGAAGAGCGACCTCCTGGTAAACTTCCCCCGCCGGAACGGGTCCCTTCAGCGTCCCTGTTTCCGCAAAGGGCGGTGTATTTTCTTTCACAACCGTCACGCCGGTACCGGATACCGTCTCCAAACTGCTGGCTTCTTCCCCGAAGGGCGCTGCCGGGAAAACCCCCATAGGCGTCTGCTCCGGACGGGGAACCCTCGATAAGACGGTGGATTTATACTGCGGCCGCCACTGGGTGGCAATCACGTTTGATTCCAACGCCGCCCGGACAATTTGGAGTACCCCGCGGAAGATCTCCTTTTCTTCCCGGAACTTAACCTCCATCTTCGTCGGGTGGACATTAACATCGACCAGATCCAGCGGCAACTCCATATTCAAGAGCAGGAAAGGAAAACGGGCCACCGGTAATAAGGTGTCATAAGCTCTTTCGGCGGCCGTCGCAACCAGCCGGGAGCGGAAGAAACGGCGGTTCAGGAAGAAATACTGGAGTCCACGGTTGCCCCGGGCGATATTGGGCCGGCCCAAAAAACCGGTAAGCCGTAAGGGACCATAGCTCCCCTCCACCGGAAACAACTCCTGGCAAATGGAACGGTTGAAGATCTGCTCCAGGGTTTGCTCATAATCACCGCTCCCCAGGGTATGGAGAAGCTCCATATCATGGTGGAAGAGGCGGAAGGAGATCTCGGGATAACCCAAGGCCATACTGGTGACAATCTCCTTGATATTGGTGACTTCCGCGGGAATACTGCGCATAAATTTTAAACGGGCCGGGGTATTATAGAAAAGATTCTCCACACTAATATTGGTCCCCCGGGGAACGCCCACCGGTTCCACCGCGCGGACCACCCCGCCTTCCACCAGGATTTTCGTGCCGGGAACGGCCGGATCGGCGCAAGTTTGCAAGATGACCCGGGAGACGGCGGCGATACTGGAGAGGGCTTCCCCGCGAAAACCCAGGGTCTTGCTCTGTTGCAAATCGGCCAAAGTCCGGATTTTACTCGTGGCATGCCGTTCCACGGCGAGCAAAGCATCATCCCGTTCCATCCCGGATCCGTCATCCACCACCTGAATTTTCTGGCGTCCACCATTGGCCAGGTAAACCTCGATTTTTTTCGCACCGGCATCGATGGAGTTTTCGATTAATTCCTTCACCACGGAAGCCGGCCTTTCCACTACTTCTCCAGCAGCGATTTGGTTAATCGTCACTTCATCAAGGCGGATGATCTTCCCCATTTCTATCCCTTCTTCCGGTTCAAGCTTCTTTCTTTTTCAGGCGGTTCTGCCACTGAAAGAGAAGTTTTAACGCCGCAAAGGGCGTCAGTTCGTTCAGGTTCAACTTCCGCAGTTCCTTGACCAAAGGATCTTCTTCCCCGGTAAAGAGCGGCAGCTGTTGTACGGGGTTGGCCGTAAGGGCCACTTTTTCGGAACGTTCCTTCAACCCCTTCGCTTCAAGCTGAGACAGGATCTCCCGGGCCCGGGTCAACACCGTGCCGGGGATCCCGGCCAATTTGGCCACTTCAATCCCATAACTGCGGTCACTGGCCCCGGGTAAGATTTTCCGGAGGAAAACAATATCCTCCCCTTCTTTCGCCACCGCCACATTCAGGTTCTCCACGCCCGGCAGCCGCTTAGCCAGGGTGGTCAGTTCATGGTAATGGGTGGCAAAGAGCGTCCGTGCCCCGATGGTTTGCGGATTCCAGAGGTATTCCAAGACCGCCCAGGCAATACTTAACCCGTCATAGGTACTGGTCCCCCGGCCGATTTCATCCAGGATCAGCAAACTGTCGGCGGTGGCATGGTGAAGGATATTAGCCAGTTCACTCATCTCCACCATAAAGGTGCTTTGCCCGCCGGCTAAATTATCAGCCGCCCCCACCCGGGTAAAGATCCGGTCAACCAAACCAATCCGGGCAAAGCCGGCGGGCACAAAGGAACCGATCTGCGACATCAGAACAATCAAAGCCACCTGCCGCATATAGGTGGATTTACCCGCCATATTGGGGCCGGTAATAATCTGCAGGCGGTGGGTCTCCTGGTCCAGCAGGGTATCATTGGGGACGAAGCGACCCGGCGGCAAAACCTGTTCCACCACGGGATGGCGGCCGTCCCGGATCAGAATGGTCTTCCCCTCATCCACCTCCGGCCGGATATAATGGTTTTGCACCGCCGTCTCGGCCAGCGCGGCATAGACGTCAAGCATGGCCAGGAGCTCGGCCAGGCGTTTCAAGACCGGTAATTTCGCCAGGACCTGTTGGCGCAGGTCCAAAAAGAGCTCATATTCCAAAGCCGCCCTTTTTTCCTCCGCCCCCAGGATTAATTCTTCATATTTCTTCAGTTCCGGGGTGATAAACCGTTCCGCATTGGCCAAAGTCTGTTTCCGGATAAAGTCCGCCGGAACCATAGCTAAATTCGCTTTAGTCACTTCCAGGTAATAACCGAAGACCTGGTTATACCCGACTTTTAAGGATTTAATCCCGGTCCGCTCCCGTTCCTGCTGCTCAAGGCCGGCGATCCACTGTTTCCCGTCCCGGGTGGCATGGATTAAAGTATCCAGTTCCTGATTATAGCCTTCCCGGAAAATATTGCCTTCAGTCATCGTTACCGGCGGATCTTCCCGTAAGGCGTTGCCAAGGAGCGTCGCCAATTCGGGTAAAGGGTTTATCTCCCCGGCGAGCGCAGCGACGGGCCCCATTTCCTCCCGGAGGAGTTCCTTGCGGAGTTCCGGCAGGATCTGGAGGGTATTCCCCAAGGCTAACAAATCCCGGGGATTGGCCGTGCCGCAGGCCAGTTTGGCCAAGAGGCGCTGCAGATCGCAGGTTTTCTTTAACAAGCTCCGGGCCGCTTCCCGGATCCGGTGGTGGAGAAAAAAGCGCTCCACTTTATCCAGGCGTTCTTCCACCTCAGCCCGGCGGCGTAAAGGTTGCTCCAGCCACTTTTTGAGCAAGCGGCCGCCGGCCGCCGTCACTGTCCGGTCCAAAACCCAAAGCAGGGAACCCTGGGTCTTATGCTCCCTGATGGTCTCCACCAGTTCCAGATTGCGCCGGGTATACTGGTCCAGATGCATAAAATCGCCCAAATAATAAGTCCGGAGGGAAAGGATATGTTGCAACTGGCTCTTTTGGGTCTCGCAGGCATAGGCCAGCACGGCGCCGGCCGCCGCCACCGCCGCCGGCAGTTCCTGACAGCCGAAGCCCTCTAAGGAAACCACCTGGAAATGGGCGAGTAAACGTTCCTGGGCAGTCTCATACTGAAAATCCGGGGCCGGCCGGGCCGTCAGCAAGACATCCAGGTGCTGTTTAAGCCAGGACCACAGGGCAATTTGTGGTTCGGGGATTAAAATTTCCCTGGGTTGCCAGTGACTGAGCTCATCAAGGATTAGGCCTTCCTCCGCCGGGATCTGGGTCACAAAAAAATCGCCGGTCGACAGATCGGCCACCGCCAAACCATATGTTTCTCCCATCTTCACCAGGGCGGTCAAATAGTTGTTGTTCTTCTCCTCCAAAAGCTGTTCGTCGATTAGGGTGCCGGGGGTAATCACCCGGATCACTTCCCGTTTGACCAAACCCTTGGCTTTTTTCGGATCTTCCATCTGTTCACAGATGGCCACTTTAAACCCTTTGGCGATCAATTTGGCGATATATCCGGTGGCGGCGTGGTAGGGAATCCCGCACATCGGAATCCGCCGGCCTTTCCCCGCCTCCCGGGAAGTAAGGACAATCTCCAATACCTCGGCGGCCTTCTCCGCGTCCTCCATAAACATCTCGTAAAAGTCGCCCAGCCGGAAGAGGAGGATGGTGTCGGGGTAGGCTTGTTTGATCTCTTTATACTGTTTCAGCATGGGAGTCTCCTGACTCACATCAGAACACCTCCCTTATTCCACGACTTCGCCCTGGAGCGTGTAGGTCAAGCCCTTCCTGATTCTGACGTTAAGTTCTTTTCCGGTCAGACCGGCGGCGCCGGCCGGCGGGGCAAAAAGGACCAGTTTATTCCCGCGGGTCCGCCCGGCGTAGATCTCTTTCTTCTTGGGACTGGGTCCTTCCACCAAAATCGTCTGGACCGTCCCCTCCAGGCGCCGGTTGGCCGCCTTGGCCTGCTGGTTTACCACTTCAATCAAGCGGTATAGGCGGTCCATCTTTTCCGCTTCGGGAACCTGGTTGGTCAATTTGGCCGCCTGGGTGCCGACCCGCGGCGAGTAGGCGAAAGTAAAGGCCGCATCAAAGCCGACTTTTTTCACCATGTCCAGGGTATCCTGGAAATCGGCCTCCTCTTCCCCGGGGAAGCCGACGATCAAATCGGTGGTCAAGGCGATCTCCGGGATACGGGACCGGAGTTTATCGACCAACCGCAGGTAATCATCGCGGGTATATTTCCGGTTCATCAGTTTCAAGATTTTATCACTGCCGGCCTGGAGCGGCAGGTGAAGATGCTCGCAGACCTTCTCCGCCTCCGCCATTTGCCGGATTAACTTGTCCGACAGATCCTTGGGGTGGGAGGTCTGGAAGCGAATCCGGGCGATCCCGTCAACGGTATTGACCGCCGCCAAAAGATCGGCAAAGTCCGTCCTTTCTTCCACCGGAAAATCCAGGCCGTAACTGTTCACGTTCTGCCCCAGCAGGGTGACTTCTTTCACCCCCGCCGCCGCCAACTCCCGGATCTCCATCAGAATCTTCTCCGGCCGGCGGCTTTTCTCCCGTCCCCGCACATAGGGGACGATACAATAGGTGCAAAAGTTGTTACACCCGTAAATCACCGTCACCCACGCCTGGAAAGGACTCTCCCGCTTGACCGGGAGATCCTCCTCCATCTCGCCTTCACCGGGCACGTCCAGAATCCGGCTGCCCGTTTCCCGAATTTTCATGATCAACTCGGGGATTTGGTGAATGTTGAAGGCGCCGAAGAGCAGATCGATATAGGGGTAATCGGCCTCGATCGTCGCCCGCACCGTAGGCAGTTGGGTCATACAACCGCCCACCCCGATAATGAGCTCGGGGTTATTTATCTTCAACGGTTTTAAATTACCGAGATGGCCATATAAACGGTTTTCCGCATTCTCCCGCACGCAACAAGTATTTAAGAGAACGACATCGGCCTCCTCCGGCGTGTCCGCCCGGACGTAGCCCATCTTTTCGAGCACACCCGCGATCTTTTCCCCGTCGTGAAAGTTCATCTGACAACCGAAAACCTGGAGAAAATACTTCTGCTTCCGGCAATTTTCCAAGATAATCACCCTTATTATAGGATAACGCAAAAAGAAAGTTTTAGCAATTATGTTTCGGTGAAATTGCACTCAAAGCAAAAGAAAAACGCCCCGGCGGGGCATGGGGATCAAGAACACAATCCACAGATAATCTTAAGTTATGAAACTAATTTTAGGATGTAACTAATTAATTGTATAGGATATTAATTCCAAGATATTAGCTCGGGTAACAACTCCCTCATCTGTCCTTCTGTTCTTTATACATACGGACCAAACCGATATAGGGAACAATCCAAATATCAACTTCTCCATCCGAATATCATTTTTTCTGCTATTTTATGGTATATGCGTGGTTATAAAGATACCAAATAATCAAACCAAAACAAAGACATAAAGAAAGGCCGCTGGGCGGCCTTTTTTCGTGCCTTCTTTTGCCGGTAGATACCCTAGGTATATGAGGAGTTCATAAAAGTATACAGCGTCTTGAGGGCTATCATATAAAGCGAAGTATTGACAGTGCAGGGAAAAAATGATATATTAAAACATATGATTTAAACAGATGTTTTAAACAGAAGACTTAACAATGGATAGCACAAGTAATTCCTACCAAAATTAGTTTAATGCGGAAAATTGTTGGGGGGCGTAAGATATTGGATGGTTTGATCAAAATACTTATCGTAATTGGCGCATTGGTCGTTCTGGCTTATTTAAGGGTATTGACAGTAACTAAAGCATTGCAAAGGTTAAGCAGGAGACGGTGGAAAGGTGAGCCGTAATTAATCCGGTGACAAATATTTAGTTGGATTAGGCTATTTTCCGAACGCCCCGCCGGCGCGTGGGAATCAAAGCAGAATGTACAGAATAATCTTTAGTCCGAAACCAATTCTTTATAAACTATCGGTCCATTTTCGTTATATGCTTTAACTTCCTTAATTATACCAAAATGGGGAACCACCCAGATTGTTCTACCAAATATTTCCTCCTCATTAAGTTTAACTTTGTATGCTTTGTAACTTCCAGCCTTGACTTGAACATCTATATAATCTTCCACTTTACCAACGAGATTCTCTCCTATCTCAAGAGGGGCCACATAGATGAGATACGTGTCGTCATTAGCCCGGTCAGTATCATAACTGTCTTCCTTAGTAAGATCATAATAGTAATATCCGTTATTTACTTTTTTCTTTCCTAATATATTTAAATTCAACGGACGGGTCTTCTCCATCTCCGCAAAACCTATCAGTCTCTTTGATGACGGTAAGTTTACCGGGATCGTCGATGATTACTTCATAGGTCATTTCGGATGTTCCCTGGAAGGTTTTCTCGTCTTCTCCTTTAACCTCAATAACTACATCATAAACCCGACGGGCCCCATGCGAATAACCATAATAATCGTCGGACTTCACAATTTCCGTGGGTTTCTCCGGCTTTTCCCCGGGAGTTTTCTTTTTTTCACACCCGGACAGCACAACCAACAGAACCAACAGTAAAACCAGTATTATTACTCTCTTTTTATCCATTCTTAACTCTCCTTTCATAATTAGAATTAGTTCAATTTATAATTGTTTTCTTTCCGCCAATAACTCCATTTTCTATGAATATTATACCATTATCCTTTTTTCCCCGCTATTTATAGAAAGTGTATGGTTATTAATATACTAAATTATCAACCCAAATTTTAGCCACTGAACAGACAAAAAAAGGCCGCTCCAGCGGCCTGCCTTCGTCTTTTCCTTTACGCTTCTTATTCTGTCCCTTCAGAACCGGTCTCTTCCTGGCGCATGGCTTCTTTCCCCTTTTCGACCAGTTTCTTAACCATATTTCCTCCGATCTTCCCTGCTTCGCGGACGGTTAGTTCATCACCGCCTTTAGCTAGATCATCATCCAGATCCAAAGCATCTGCTACTTCCCATTTCAAATGATCCAGCTCCGTTTTCTTTTTATTTTCAACCCGTTTTCGTTTGGCCACCTTGTCACCTCCAAGTTTCTCCGGAAAATTCGGCAGAATTCTTCGGTTATATATTACCCGAATCCGTCCGAAAAATAAGCAATCAGCCAAGGAAGCCAAGAAAAAAACCGGCCAAAGCCGGTTAGCTTTAATAGTATTTCTTGGAATCCAGGTACTCCTGGACAATTTGGAGGGTTTCCCCGAAGCGCTGGAAGTGGACAATCTCCCTCTCCCGGAGAAACTTGAGGGTATCATTGAGATCCGGATCATCAGAGAGGTTGATTAACCATTCATAAGTAGCCCGGGCTTTTTCTTCAGCGGCCATATCTTCATGGAGATCGGCCACCGGATCGCCCTTGGACTGAATATAAGCCGCCGTCCACGGAACGCCTTCGCCATTCACATAATAAAGGCCCTTATCATGATCGGCGTAGTATCCTCCTAAGTCAGCCGCTTTAATCTCTTCGATGGAAGCCCGGTCCATTAGTTTATAAACCAAAGTGGCGATAATCTCGAGGTGGGCCAGTTCTTCCGTGCCAATATCAGTCAGGATTCCTTTGGCCTGGGGGGTAGGCATATGATAACGTTGGGTCAGATAGCGCAGCGAAGCCGCCAATTCCCCATCGGGGCCTCCGTACTGGGTGATTAAATATTTGGCCATTTTCACATTGGCTCTACCGACCTTTGCCGGATACTGTAGTTTTTTTTCATAAATCCACATTCAGACTAACCCCCTATTCATAACAGATTTCCCAGGGCCAAGGCTCATTAATCCACTGCCATGGATAGGAACTTGGTTCCTCGGCAGTTAAAGGCCCATAACGTTCCTGATATTTTTGTTTAACTGCCCTTAATTGTGGAATAACTGAATTAAATTCCATCAACGCGCGCTGGTCAGTGGGATGCGTATCTAAATAAAGATTGAACTCAAGCGCGGTGAATTCCAAAGCCATTAATTCTTTAAGCAGCGCTAGCTGTTCCCGGTCCATATGGTAAGCCCCCTTTACTTATGATGTCTCCGGTATGGAAAGTACAGTTCGGGAAAGATGGTTCCCTTCATCAGACCTTCCATCGGACTCAATCGTTGGGAGAAAATTTGAAATGGAACATAAGCTCTAGCTAAACGCATGCGGTCGGCAGGCGTGTACATCAAAAGAACCCCTCCTCTATTTAATCAGGAAAATAATACGACCGGAGGATTTCCCGGATTAATATATCGTATTCTGGACTATTTCCAAAGGCACCCCTTGTACCTGGAAAATGCTGTTGTCCCTTAAAAATCCCGATTAATACAGAAAAGCCTTTGCCGGAACAGGCAAAGGCTTTCATAAGAACCTTAAGATAAACTTTTTTTTCGGGGGATTACTGTAAATTTATGGGAAGGAATTTCAGGTTAAATGTATAATTTGGCTCTTTGTGAACAGTACAGGTTAGAGGTGATCTATGTGGCTCGCTCCCGCCGCAAACACCGGCATATCCAATACCCGTTAGCTTTAACGCCGACCACGCTTTTACAACTTAGTCAAGGGCTTAACGATCAGGAATTTGATGAGTTATGGGTTAAAATCTTTCTTACCGGCAGAAACACCGGGGAAAGGGATCGTTTTTGGCTGACCATTTCCAACTGGGATTTTATTTAATCCCTCCGCAAAAGATGCTCCAAGGAGCGTCCACCCATAATCTTGTTTAGATAAATCGTTAGCATGGTAAAACGGTCGGTAAAAAGTAAAACCCCAACCACAATGAGGAGAAAACCGGAGAGCACCGTGATTAGCTTGGTATAGGGGAGAATTTTTTTTGACCAAAGATAGAAACGGCCGTAGGCTAGAGCCATGATGAAAAATGGTGTAGCCAATCCCAAGGAATAAACGGTCAACAGTAAGAGACCAAGCCCAACCTGGCCCGAACTCCCAGCTAGTGCCAGAATCATCCCTAAGATTGGGCCGACACAAGGGGTCCACCCAAAGGCAAAGGTTATTCCGGCCAACAACCGGCCCGCCGTCCCTGTCAGGGGTTTTTTTACCTGAAACCGGAACTCCTGTTGCAAAGGGAAGAAACGGAAAATTCCCCATTGGGATAAGCCAAAGAGAATCAAGACCAAGCCCCCTACCTTCAAAAAGACAACCCGCAATCCGGTAAGGATCTGTCCCAAAGCTGAGAAAGCGGCGCCCAACAAAATAAAAACCAAAGAAAAGCCGGCGATAAAGACAAGCGCCGCTTTCACCATTTGGGACTGGTTCTTCTCCCCTTCACCCGGCAAACACCCGGTCAGCACCGCCAAATAACCGGGGGCCATGGCCAACACACATGGGGAAAAAAAGGAGAGTAAACCCGCGAGGTAAGAGAGGAAAACGCCCGGTGTTTCCATGGTCAATCCTCCTTTCGTTGATTGACACCCAATCTATTGCGCAGCTTTGTAACGTTCAAACCGGGTTTGCAGTTGACTATAAGACAATGCCCCCATATAAACCTCTCTAATCCGGCCTGTTTGGTCAATAAATATGGTGGTCGGAACCGCTCTAATCTGGTATTGATTGGCGGTTTTATCCTCCACGTCCACCAAAACCGGAAACTTCATCTCCGCGGCGTCGGCAAAAGTTTGTAGTTGTCCCCGGCTAGTGTTGTCCCAGATGTTAACCGCCAGGATTTCCACGCCTTTTGCCTGGTATTCCTGGTAAAAACGGGTTAATTCAGGGATCTCAACCCGGCAGGGCGGACACCAGGTTGCCCAAAAGTTAACCAAAGTTAGTTGATTTTGGCGGTAAATCTTCTTTAATTCCACTTTTTCTCCGGTGAGATTTTCCAGCCGAAAATTGGGGGCGATGGCCCCAACCCTTGCCGCTTCTTCTTCTTGTTGATCTCCCCCCATGAACCCAATTCCCACCAAGAGCAAGATGGAGATGAGCACACCTAAATAGAGCAATTTTTTTCGTCCTTCGCCGGCCATGACAGAACCTCCTTTATATACTATACTGGGTATACTATACTAACGAATCCTCCTTTTGTCAAGATCCTTTCTGCGCACGCTATAAAGGCCAAAATCATACATATATCCGGGAGGGGATAAGAATGAAGACAGGTCGCATCCGTCATTTTTTCGCCGGCGGCAATACCGGAGAAGGGTTCTATTCCTTTTACAATCAGGTAATTGACGTTCAGACCACCTATCTTTATATCCTGAAGGGGGGACCGGGAACAGGTAAATCCACTTTAATACGGACCATCGGCGAGGAACTGGGCGCTCAGGGTTATCATCTTGAGTATCTCCATTGTTCATCGGATAATAATTCCCTTGATGGCCTGGTGGTTCCTTCTTTAAAAACCGCTTTTCTTGATGGAACCGCTCCCCACACGCTTGATCCAAGCTATCCCGGGGTCGCCGATGAGATCATCAATCTAGGGTCTTTCTGGGACCAACAAGGTTTAAAAGCCAATAAGGAACGGATCATTACCATCAGCCAAAAGAAAAAAGCCTGTTATGAGCGGGCCTATGTCTACTTAAACGCCGCTTTAGGCGTTTACCGGAATTGGCGGAAAACCAATTTTTCTTGCTTAAACCATGAAGCTTGGTTAAGAACCTGGGGTGAACTGAAAGAGGAAATCTTCAATGGTCGCCGGCCGACCGGTCAATTAGGCCGGCTTCGTCATCTTTTCGCCAGCGCGATTACGGCTGATGGGCCGGTGCATTTTCTGGAATCGATCTTTGGCGAAGCTACCCGCCTGTATATTCTGGATGGCCCCCCCGGGAGCGGGCGGGCAGAGATCATCCAACGTTTAGAGACCATGAGCATTGATTTCGGCCTGGATACCGAGGTTTTCCATTGTGCCCTTGAGCCCCAAAAGTACGAACATCTTTGGCTTCCCGCCTTAAAAATCGGGGTCCTCACTTCGACATGGCCCCATAAATACCCTTCCGATGACCGCTGCCGGCTCATTGAAACCGGGTGTTTTCTCCAAAACCAACAGCACTTATTCACTGAAACCTTAAAAGAATCCCGCCTGGTCTTTCTTGACCTCTGGGAAAGAGCCATCAATTGGCTCCATAAGGCCAAAAAACTCCATGCGGAACTCGAAGAATATTACGGCGAAAATATGGATTTCACCCATATAACCCGTATCCGTAAGGAAATTTTAGGCAACCTATTATGTAGTCCTTCCTGTTGAGAGCGTTATACAAACAATCGGGCGGCATTGTTTTTCCAGTAAAAAGAAAGTTGGTAGCAGGAGAAAGCAAAATGTCCAAGAATATAAAGCAAGATATTATTTATCATTTAGAACGAGGTGCATAAAGCAGATGGACTTATTTAAAAAATGTTATGATTATACCATGGCCAAGGAAGCGATGGCCGCCGGACTTTATCCTTATTTTCATGAGCTCCAATCGGGTCAGGATACGGAAGTAACCATGAGCAACCAAGAGAACGTCTTAATGATTGGTTCCAACAATTACTTAGGTCTCACCAGCGACCCCCGGGTCAAGCAAGCGGCGATCGAGGCGACGGAGAAATACGGCTCCGGGTGTTCGGGGTCCCGGTTTCTCAATGGTACTTTAGACCTCCATGTCGCCCTCGAAGAGAAACTGGCGAAATTCATGCGGAAAGAAAAAGCCCTCCTCTTTTCCGCCGGTTTTCTGGCTAATTTAGGGATCATCTCCGCCATCGCCGGACGTGGTGATTATATCCTCTGTGACCGGGCAAACCACGCCAGTATTTACGATGGATGCCGGCTGTCCTTCGCCAAGATGTACAAGTACGAGCATAACGACATGAATGATCTGGAAAAGCTCCTCCAGAAACTGGGCACCGACGCGCCCAAACTCATCATCACCGACGGGGTCTTCAGTATGGAGGGGGATCTGGCCAACCTGCCGGAGATCGTCCGTCTGGCCCGGAAGTACAATGCCCGTATCCTTGTGGATGACGCCCATGGCATTGGGGTATTGGGAGCGAACGGCCGTGGAACCGCCGAGTATTTCGGCTTGGAAGATGAAATTGACATGATCATGGGCACCTTCAGTAAGTCTTTTGCTTCCTTAGGTGGTTTTCTGGTTGCCTCCGAGCCGGTCTGCCATTATGTTCAGCATGTTTCCCGGCCGTTAATCTTCACCGCCAGCATGACGCCAGCCTCCACCGGCGCCGCCATGAAAGCATTAGAGATTATCGAGACCGAACCGGAACGCCGCCGTCATCTCCTGGCCATCGCCGAACAATTCCGTACCGGGTTGAAAGAGCATGGTTTTACGGTCAGGGAAGGGGTTACGCCCATCATTCCCATCCTTGTCGGTGATATGAGCAAAACCTTCCTCTTCTGTAAAGTCCTTTTCGAGAATGGTGTCTACGTCAACCCGGTAGTGGCGCCGGCGGTTCCGGCCGATGCCACGATGATCCGGACCAGTCTGACCGCCACCCACACCACCGCCCAGATCGACCGGGCCATCCAGGTTCTGGTCAAGGTCGGCAAAGAGTTGGGAATTATCGCGGCTTAACAACCTTTGAGGGGAACCAAAAAACACCTCCTTGGCTGAGCTTCGTCAGGGAGGTGTTTTTTTTGGGGAGGTGTAAATCGCTTACTGAAAATCAATCCCGTAAAAAATCCGGATTAACTTCTCCTTTAACCGGGCGGAGACAAACCTGGCTAAGAACGGAAATTTCGTAGAAAGGAAATCTCCTGCCGCGTAACAAGGCCGGGGGTTTTTCTCCTTGGCGATCTGAAGCACCCGGTCGGCGATGACCTGTGGGGACGGTGCTTTTTCCATATTAACGTCGATCACCCGCCAACAGGCGTCAGTCCATTTCCGGTAAGGCGATTCCTCCTTCATGCCGAATTGGGTAACATTATTAAAGTTAGTCTTGATATCACCCGGTTCCACCGCCACCACTTTCACCCCAAAC
>JAAYHY010000071.1 GCA_012735135.1 Bacillota bacterium
AACGGCGAATCGTACCGCCTCAAGGAAAGCAGAGCAAAACATGGCAAGGTGGATCAGTCTTAGACGGCCAAGTGGATCACTCTTACGCAAGCGCGAGTGGATCACTTTTAGACGGCCAGTGGATCACTATTATGTTGACGATCGCAAAAGCGTCTAATGTATTTGAATGGCATATTGATTAGGGGATAAAAACATGGGGATAAAGGCAAGGGATCCTGATTGTCAAAAACGGGATAAGTTGATTAATATCATCGGGGTTTTTCTTTTGGTGGGCGGTATTGCCATTGGCTTTTTTGGCATCCTTGAAATGTATTGCTTTTATCTGTTTTCCGAAGGCGGCCGTTTTTATTATAAGGGATTTGGCTTTGGTTCTTTTATGTTTGGCAACATAGCCTGTCAAGTAATTGGCTATTATCTGATTTCTATCATATTTATCATCCTTGGCTATGGACATTTAAAAGCCCGTCGCTGGGTCGGAAAGGTTACTATCTCTTTATTATGGACCTGGTTATCTTTTTTGGTTTATTCACATTCTCAACTGTCTTAACCTTCTTAAGAACAAGTTATTTTAACCTCTTATCGATCCTTGAATTTCCCTCGAGAGAAATGCAATTTTTAAGAGCAATGCCGATCGAAGGTTCTTATCTGGCTGGTTTAGCAGGAATATCATTGCTTATAACTTGGCTTATCGCACTATGGTCAAAACCTTACTTTGACCGGGGATATTAGCTTAGCAAGTCTTTTATATTGACCAGATGTGCGTGCTCGAAGAGTACCGACGTCAGGGAGTCGGTAAGCTCTTAATGGACCGGATTAAAGGGTTTGCCCGGGACAAGAAGATTAACCGAATTGAGCTAAGTGTATGGGTTGATAATGTAAACGCAATAAAGTTATTTCCGATAAATACCACGACTTTAAAGAGGTTTTGGCGTATTTAGCCAATGTTCAATGTAATGGTTGCCGGGAGGATCATTGTTTAAGTTCCGATTGTATTGTGCCGGAATGCACAAAAAGTCAGGATATTAATTTTTGCTATGAATGTAAGGAGTTCCCATGCGATAAAATGGGGTTTTCTACTGATTTAAAAGAAAAGTGGATCAGAAAAACAATAAGCTTAAAGCGATCGGTCTTGAACAATATTTCGAGGATGAAAAGAATTTACCCCATTACGCGAGTTAAGGGAGGTTTTCCCTTTTCCGAAACCAGCCAAAATTATGAGGGGGAGATAAAATGCTTGATTATAACAATACGACGACAGTATTTCTGTGGGTTTTAGCTTTTTACTTTCTTCCAATGCTAATAAGTATTCTTGTGGAAAGGAAAAAGCTGATCAGTTCAACAAGAATGGTTGAAATCGGAAAGAAATTCGTGGATCCTATAACAAGAAAGATTCATAACTGGTTGAATAAGTATAAGCTTGCTAGCATTCAAAAAGGTAATTGGTGGTTTTTGTGTTTATTAATTTTTTTAAATAACCTGTGCTTAGGGGCTTTTGTCTCCAGGATTATCTACGGGATTATTTTCATTATTCCTTTGTTTTTAACGGTTTGGGATGGCTTTGGTCATGGCAAGGTTTTTTCTAATCCAAGAGTCAGAACGGGTTTAGTATTATGGTTTTTTGAATTTGGTGGATACCTGTTTGCAACTGCCATTGGGGTAAAATTAGGGATAAATATTTTTGTCTCAATAATTAAAGGTAACAAAGTAATAATTGATGTACCCTGGAATTATGTTGTGCTTATGGTATTATTCCTTTTTACCGGTGCTGCTTTAGAAACAGTATTAGTAAAAGTAGCCAGTAAAAATATGGATTTAAGGAGAATTGATCAATTTGATTTTGAAAAACAAAGAAAGGAATTGGCAAAACAACTTGATGAAGATTGGAAAGGGAGGCAGTTCATGCAAGAAAAATGAAATCGAAGATTGATCGCCCCTTACCGACTATTTTTGTTATATATGTAATTCAATGGGCTCAAGAAAAAAGAAATGATTAACATCTATTGGATTAAGGAAAATTTTCTGTGGAAAAGAAGGATTTTTTAAAGGGAGAGAGAGAATTGATATAATAAAGTTGACTTGTCATACGACTTACAACCCCAAATTTTCTTAGGATAACCCGAAAATTTTTATGATTTGGATGGCTGTGGACATGAAAGCGATAAAAAGGAATAAAATAGGAGAACTTGTATATAAACAGATGTACGAGCAAATCGTGAAAGGCGAATGGGCCCCGGGCACTAAAATCCCTTCCGAGAATGAACTGGCGAAGAGATTGGGAGTCAGTCGTATAACAGTGCGAGAAGCGCTGCAAAGATTAATTAGCCTTGGCTTGCTGGAGGCACATCATGGGGAAGGAACCTATGTAAAGCAAGTTACGACCGGGACCTATATGAATTCTTTAATTTCCATGCTTGTTCTGGATCCGGTCGATCTTATAGAGGTAATGGAGTACCGGAAGATCGTTGAGATCGAAACCGCCGGTTTGGCTGTGGAACGAGCCACCGTCGATGACCTGGAAAAATTAGAAAAGATTTTTCGACGGATGGAGCAGTATAAAAATGATGTGGAACAGTTTGCGGTGGAGGATCTTGATTTTCACCTGGCTTTAGCAGAGGCGGCGAAGAATCCGCTGATTATTAAAGTTAATACCATAGTGAAGGATATTTTGTCGGTCTCCATGGCCAGAATTGTTCATTCTTTAGGCACTGCCAATGGTCTATATTACCATCAAAAAATATTGGAAGCATTGAAAAACCGGGATAAAGAAGCAGCGAAGAAAATTATGAGTGAGCATTTAACCGGTACGATAATGGAACTTACCAACGCTAACAAATGACTATGGGGAGAAAATCTTCTGCCTTATGAACGAAAAGATACCTACTGGGGGTTTTGCAAAGACTTGATTTTCCTTGCCACCGGGGGATAGTTTTGCCGGACAACTTGTAATACAACTTACATCCTATCTCTTCGTATACGGAGTTTTTCCATAAAGGGAAGTAAAGCGAATTACGGGAAAGGATGGATGAACCAATGCAGATTGAAGAAAAGCTGCGCGAGAAAGCCAAGGAGTTGCGCCGGGCGATCTTTATGATGATCGGCGCCAATTGTGTGGGGCATTTTGGGGGTTCATTGTCGGTTGCTGAGATTATGACGGTCTTATATTTTCACCAGATGAAATATGATCCGCAGAACCCCGGACTAAAGGGGAGAGACCGGCTAATTTTAAGTAAGGGGCACTCGGCGCCGGCCCAATACGCGGCGATGGCTTTGGCGGGGTTTTTCCCCCGGGAAGAACTGTCGAGCCTCAAAAAATTGGGCAGTCGTCTTCAAGGCCATCCGAACTTGCTCTCTTTACCCGGGATCGAAGCCAATACCGGATCATTGGGTCAGGGCCTGTCGATGGCGGTCGGAATGGCGCTTGCCGAACGGTTGCAGAAGGAGAAAGGCCGTTTTTACGTAATCCTGGGCGATGGCGAATTGCAGGAAGGCCAGGTTTGGGAGGCGGCGATGGCGGCGGCTAACTTTGGTTTACATACGATTACCGCCATTGTCGATCATAACAAATTACAGGCCACGGGCCCGATTTGCCAACGCATGAACATAGGGGAGCTCCGCTCGAAATGGGAAGCTTTTGGGTGGCATGTTATCGAAGTAAACGGCCATTCGATCCCCGAATTAATTCAGGCTTTCAATGCTGCGGAACAAAACCTAAAGGGCCCCACCGTAGTGATTGCCCATACTGTTAAAGGCAAGGGCGTATCCTTTATGGAAAGTGTGGCGAAATACCACAATGGATTGGTGGATGAAAACCAATTCCAACAAGCAATGGCGGAATTACAGTAATTAAGATTGCGAAGGAGTGATCCGAATGGAGTCGAGCCGTGTTTGGTACGGAAGGGAGCTCTTGGCGTTGGCAAAGGAAGACCCAACGATTGTGGCTCTTGATGCCGATCTTAGTCGATCGACGATGAGTACTTTTATCGAACAAGAACTGCCCCGGCAGTTTTTCGAGATCGGGATCGCGGAACAAAACATGGTGGGGATTGCTGCCGGATTGGCGTTAAACGGGATGAAACCTTTTGTCAATTCCTTTGCGGTGTTTTTAACCGGCCGTGCCTACGACCAAATCAGGCAAGTAATTGCCTATCCGGCGCTCAATGTTAAGTTGGTCGGTTCCAGCGCCGGCCTGTCCGATTTTGGCGATGGGGCCACCCACCAAAGTATTGAAGATATTTCATTGATGCGGACGCTTCCCAATATGGCCGTAATTTCTCCGGCCGATCATGTCCAAACCAAGGCAATCACGAACTATTTAGCCCGTTTTCAAGGCCCGGCCTATCTGCGGATTTCCCGGGCGGATACCGAGCAAATTTTTCCCGATGATTACCGGTTTGTCCTTGGGAAAGTAGATCTGCTGCTTCAAGGGGATGATCTGGCGATCATTAGCACCGGCACCCTAACGGCAACCGCATTAAAGGCGGCCCGCCGGATGGAAGCCCAGGGGATTAAAGCCGCGGTGATTAATGTCAGCACGATCAAACCTCTGGACAAGAACGATTTGCTAAAGTCCATCGGAGGGAACCGGCGCGTGATCACCATTGAAGAACATAGTATTTACGGGGGTCTGGGCAGCACGGTCGCAGAGATCTTGATCCAGGAAAAAGCCGGTTATCATTTGAAGATTATGGGGATCCGGGATCTGTTTGGGCAATCGGGGGAAAGCCATCAGGAACTGTTGAACCATTATCAACTGACCGAAGAGGACTTGATCACTGCGGCAACGGCTCTTCTCTCGGATTGATCTTGATCAAAAGATTCTCAACCATAAATTAAAAAAGGAGTTTGGGCGGGATGAGATTTTCAAATAAAGTCGTGATGATTACCGGTGCGGCGCAAGGAATCGGGGCGGAAATCGCCGGAAGGTTTGCGGCGGAAGGCGCGAGCACTTATGTCTGCGATTTGAAAGAAACCGAAGGTAAAGCGCTGGTTGAAAAGATCAAAGCCGGTGGCGGCCAAGGGTTTTATCTCCGGCTGGATGTTACGGACGAAACCAATTGGCGGGAGGCCATGGGTTTGATTAAAGCGCAATCCGGGAGACTGGATGTATTAGTAAACAATGCCGGAGTCAGTGTGCGGATGCCCTTTGAAGAATACCCTGTCGATGTGCTTGATCATATGATCAATGTGAATATCAAAGGGGTTTTTTTGGGGATGAAACATGCCGTTATTTTAATGAAGGAACAAAAGGCGGGCTGTATCCTTAATATGTCGTCCATCGCCGGGCTCATTGGTCATAAGTATTCATCGATCGCTTATATTGCGACAAAAGGCGCGGTTACAATGATGACCAAAGGTGTAGCCACCCAGTATGCCCCCTATAACATACGGGCGAATTCGATCCATCCGAGTACGGTGGAAACCCCCTTGGCCGCCGAATTGTTCAGCGATCCGGAAAAGAAAAGGCAGAGGTTGGAGGAGGTTCCGCTCGGCCGGTTTGCGACAACCAAAGATGTGGCGGCCGTCGCGCTCTTTTTAGCTTCGGATGAGGCGGCGTTCATCACCGGAGTTTCCGTGCCGGTGGACGGGGGGTTGACCGCTTCATAAAGAAGGGGGCAGACATAACATGTTAGATCCGGATTCATTTAATAGAGTGGCAACGGGAAAGCTTTTATTATGATTTAACTAAAGAAAGGGGAGTATTTTTGAATGGAAAAGATCGGGTTTATTGGTTTGGGGATCATGGGGAAACCGATGGCCAAAAATCTTTTAAAGGCCGGATATCAACTGGTGGTCTATGATCTGAATCAGGCCGCGGTTGAGGAGGTCGTGGCTGCCGGCGCCGCTCCCGGGACGTCGCCGATGGATGTAGCTTCCCAGGTAGAGATCGTCATTACCATGCTGCCTAATTCACCCCATGTCAAGGAAGTGGTCTTGGGTGAAAACGGGGTGTTGGCCGGCGCCAAACCGGGGCTGATTATTATTGACATGAGTTCCATTGCGCCGCTGGCTTCTAAGGAGGTTGCGGCCAAAGCCGCCGAGCACCAGGTGGAGATGATTGATGCTCCGGTCAGCGGAGGAGAACCAAAAGCCATTGACGGTACGCTTTCGATCATGGTCGGCGGGAAAAAGGAAATCTTCGACCGTTGTAAACCGATCTTGTCCAAAATGGGGAAGTCGGTGGTGCATTGCGGGGAGATCGGCGCCGGTAATACCACCAAATTGGCGAATCAGGTGATTGTGGCTTTGAATATCGCCGCTCTTTCCGAGGCTTTAGTACTCGGGACGAAGGCCGGGGTGGAACCGGAAGTGATTTTTGAGGCGATCCGCGGCGGGTTGGCCGGGAGTACGGTGATGGAGGCCAAGGCGCCGATGATTTTCGAGGGCAATTTTAAACCCGGCTTTAAGATTGAGCTTCACATCAAAGACTTGGCCAATGCCCTCGAAACCGGTCATGAAGTGGGAGTACCCCTGCCGTTGACCAGTCAAGTCATGGAAATCATGCAAGCCTTGAAGGTCGACGGTAAAGGTCAGAACGACCACGGCGGGATTATTCAATTTTACGAAAAACTGGCCGGCATCGAGGTGCGGAGATAAAAAATATTAATCCTTCCTGAAGGAATTACCCGATCAATTTTGAAGAAAACTATATCGCTGCAGAATTCTCTAGGTGAAGCCTCCTCATCTAGGAGAACAGCTATGCCCAACTCTTGTTTAAGCGCCCTTCGGGGCAGAAGGTCATATTACCGAAATAACTAAAGGGACGGGTAATTCCAATGGCTTTTCAGTATAATCCCAACATATGGCTTTATATTGGCAGTATTGGATTATTATCTTTTTTAATGGCCTATACGTTCCGAAAACGGATTGCCGACCGGTTAAGCCTCGCCACCCAGGCCATGGTAGCCTTATGGTCTCTGGGGTTCGCCTTGCAAATATCCGTAACGGATTTGAGGATGGCTTTTCTAAGTTATGTGGCCGCCAACGATTTTATCGGGTTAAAAGTACCGATGGTTTGGTTGTTATGGGCGATAACGGTCTCGGGTAAAACAAAATGGTTAACCCGGCCCCGGATTGTGCTTCTCTTTACCCTCCCCGTGCTTACGGATCTTTTGAATTTGACCAATCCTTGGCACGGGTTAATGTATCGCCAACTTCAAATGGTGGCCGAAGGTCCTTACCGGGTCTTGAAATTTGACCCCGGTCCCTGGTATTGGGTGATCTTTATCTACTGTAGTATGGTTTTATTAGCGGTCATGGCAGTCCAAACCCGGGCCGCGATAAAACGGGAGCTTCTCCACCCGAAGCAGGCCTTCGGGGTTGCTTTGGCGACCGGCGGTGTTTTAGTGGTCATCATCTTAATTGTCAGCAAAACTCTCTTCTTTCCTGACATTACTCCGGTCGCGATTAGTCTTGCCATCGCCTATACGATTATGAACTCCCGCTTCCGGCGGCAGGAGGCTGTGCCGGTTCCTAGAAATGCCGTCTTGGAAAAGATGGCTAACGCGGTCATTATTTTGGATAACCGCAACCGCATCATGGATCTGAATCCGGCGGCCGAAGCCTTTCTCGGCGTAAGAATCGGGGATGTGGCGGGGGACAATTTACGCGAAGTTTTGCGGGTCTGCCCGGAACTGGCTGAGGATACCACCACCATGCACCGGGATTTTTCCCATGGTGACCGCACTTATGAGGCTTATTTCTCCGATTTACACGAAGGCTACAGAAGGGTTGGACGTCTTCTTATCATCAGAGATGTCACCTCCTACAAAGAGGTCGAGGCGAAAATGGCCCACCAGCAACAAGCCTTGCTGGTTTTAAAAGAAAGAGAACGATTAGCCCGGGAACTTCATGATAGTGTCGGCCAAGTTTTAAGTTACACCAACCTGCAAATGCAAAACATCAAAGCAATTTTGCGCAACGGTTCCGTAAGCGAGGTCGAAGAAATCCTGAACCGGATGGCCCAGGTTATAGAGGAAGCCAATCAAGAAATCAGGGAGTTTATCTACGAAACCCGAACCACTTTATTGTTTAAGAAAGGCTTTTTCTGCGCATTAGGGGAATATTTATCCCGTTTCGAGAAGAATTACCGGATTAAAGTAATAGTAGAGAAACCGGAGCTAATCCGGGAAGAAGACATCGACTTGGCAGTCGGTGTGCAACTTTACCGGATAATCCAAGAAGCTCTGGCGAACGTGCGTAAACACGCCCAAACCGATCGGGTGCTTATTGCTTTTCAAAAACAAGAAAACCAGCTTCGGGTGGAAGTTATTGACCATGGGATTGGCTTTGATCCGAAAAGACTCGAAGCCGGAAAAAGTTCTTTTGGCCTGACGGTAATGGGGGAACGGGCGGAACAAGTCGGCGGGCGGGTCCGGATCGAATCCGCCCCGGGAGCAGGTACGACCGTGACGATAACCCTTCCGCTTGGCCAAGGACCAAGACGGGAAAATGACTGTCCCGGTCAGGAAAGAGAAAGCACTCCCCCGGAAACCCGCACAAAGCTGCGGATCCTGTTAGCGGACGACCATGCCCTCTTTATGGAGGGTCTCCAAAAGCTGCTCACGGCGAAAGGCTTTGACGTGGTCGGTCAAGCCAGGGATGGTTTGGAAGCACTGGAAAAGGCCCGTCTTCTTCACCCGGATATGATCCTTATGGATTTACAGATGCCCCGGTGTAACGGCCTGACGGCCACCCGGTTAATCAAAGCGGAAATGCCGGAGATTAAAATCATTATCCTTACTTTCTCCGATCATGAAGCCGATCTGTTCAGAGCAATAAAAAACGGAGCCTCCGGTTATCTTTTAAAAAGCCTGCAGGGAGATGAATTGAGTAAACAGTTAATCGGTTTGGCCACCGGAGCCACCGTGCTTACTCCCGAAATTGCTGCCCAGGTCTTGGCGGAATTTAACGATCAGGAGGGGCAAACCGCAGTGGCGGTTGAAGAAGACCCGCCCAACCCCGAAATGGCTTTAACAGACCGGCAGCGTGAAATTTTAGCCTTAGTCGCGCAGGGAAAGACTTATAAAGAAGTGGGCGCCAGGCTCTTTATCTCGGAACGAACCGTTAAATATGAAATGGCCGCCATTATAAAAAAACTTCATTGCCAAACCCGCCAGCAGGCGATTGCCTATGCACAGAAAAAGATGGGGATTGAGCCTGAGAACGGGTAAAAAGCATCTAAGATGGGGTATTTCCGGAAAGGGCAATAAAAATTGCCCTTTTTTTGCCCCCAGGCAGTTATGGTTTTCGATTATAATGATCTTAGCGAGTCTGAATCGTTCAGTTAAGAACGGACAACTCGACGCTTTACTCTCCGAAGCCTGTTTTCGCCAGAGCGGAAACGGGCTTTAAATTTGCGTTTAAACTTTATCAACCTTTTTAGCTGCGTAAATAAGGCCGCCATGATGAGGTTGCCGGGGGCTGAGACTGGACATTATGGAATTTTGTGGTATAGTTAAGCTAATATGTTTTGTCTAAAATATTGACAAATGGAGGAGTTTCCGAAAGATGAATAACAAGAAGATAAGACTGATTCCAATTTACGCAATTATCCTCATTTTACTTTTGAGTGTTAGTGTTTTTGCTGAAAATAGTGGGATTTCAATCCCGGAGTTTCCCTATCATCGTTTCCAACTGGACAATGGGTTGGAGGTCTTTGTTTTTGAGGATGATCGTGTTCCGATGGTCGGATTATCGATCTTTTATAAAGTTGGGTCCATTGATGAAGAAAAGGGGTTGAGCGGGATCTCCCATTTCCTGGAACATACGATGTTTCTGGGCACCGGGACTTTACCCAAAGGCCGGTTGGAAGAGTTGATCAAGTCGGTGGGCGGTCAATATAATGCGTATACCAGCTATGATTTTACATGTTACTTTAGCCAAGTCCCCTCTTCCAAACTGGAGCTGGTGATGGCGATTGAGGCCGACCGGATGGTTAATTTAAAGATCGATCCGGAAGAGGTTGAGCGGGAAAGGGAAGTGATCCGTCAGGAAAGAAGGAGTTCCGTCGAGAATAATGTGGTCACGGCCGGTTTAGAAAGGACTCTGGCCAAGGCTTTCCCCGCATCCAGTTTGAATCATTTGGTCGTTGGCCGGATGGAAGATATCGAAAGGATCAGCGTGGAAGATCTCAAAAGACATTATGATACCTACTATACCCCCAATAATGCGGTTTTGGTCGTGGCCGGCGATGTGGATTTTGAGGAAGTAAAAGCGCTAACCGAAAAATACTTCGGCGTTTATGAACGCCGGGAAATAAACCGTCCCGCCTTTGTCGTTGATCAACAGGAAACCGAGATCGTGGAGACATATGAATTATATACCAATGTGCCGATTACGTTCATGCTATACAAGACCCCGGCAGGCAATCACCCTGACGCCATAGCGATTGAGATCTTTTTGGATATTCTGGTCAATAATCAGAGCTCCAGGGTAAAACAGGAGTTGCAAAATAAAGAAAACTTAATTCTGGAGACGGGGGCTGCCCTTTACAATCTGCGGGTCCCCGGGTATGCCCTTGTTTATTTAGTCCCGGCCAGTGAGGAATTGATTGAAGAAGCCCGGGCGGCTTTTGACCGGGAAGTGGCGCGGATAATTAATGAGGGAATTGCGGCGGAAGAATTTCAGGCGGTCAAAAAAGCGGTTGAAAAAGAATTAATCTTTGCCCAGCGGGAGATCGAAATGATGGCTTACGAAATCGGTCTGAGTCAACTCAGTTACAATAATCCTGACTTATATAGGGAACAGCTGGTTTATTTAAACCAGTTAACGGAGGCAGATATTGTGGCAATTGCCGGGAAATATTTTACGAAAGAAAACCGGACCGTAGGTAATATCGTCCCGGTTAAGGAATAACAAGGAAAGGATGATACAGGTGAAGAAAAAGTTACTTTTCGTTCTCTGCTTATTACAACTCCTGCTGGTTAATCCGGTCTTCGCGGAAGTCGAGTTTACCCCGGAGTTATTTACGGAATTGGCGGGGAAGGTCAATGAGATCCCTGTGATTGAAACCCCTGAGTATAAAAGGATTGAGTTGGAGAATGGAATGGTGGTTTATCTGGCGGAAGACCATGAACTGCCGGTGGTCGAAGTCGTGGGGTACATTAAAGGCGGGAGCAGTCAAGAAAGTCAAGAATTGGCCGGGATTTCGTCGGTGATGGCGAGAATGATGAATACGGGAACAAAAAATTACAGTGAAGCCGCATTATCCCGGTACAAAGAGTTGAATGGGTTAAGTTTCGAGCTTTCTTCTTCCTTGGATTACTTTTCTTTTTCGGGGAACGCGCTAAGCAGCGATCAGGATAAGTTAATCGGTTTAATCGCCGAAATTCTGCGTAACCCCGAATTTGAAGGCGATTATTACAACCGGATTATTCAAGAATATTACCAGGCTTTACTCCAACAGTACTACTATGATTTTTCCCTCTTGAATATGTTTTTTGCGACTACCCTTTACGGTGATCATCCCTACGGGTACAGCAATAATATCGGCTTGATCGTGGCGGCCCTGCCCAGAATGACCCCGGCGGTTCTGGCCGACTTCTATCAACAGACCATCAACCCGGCTAATATCGTCATGGCGGTCTCCGGCGATTTTGATCTCGACAAAATGGCAATATCGATCATGATGGAATTTGGTGATTGGGAAAACAAAGGCGGCAGACCTAAAGAGATTAAGGTCACGCCCGATGAAGCAAATCACAACCGGATCATTCTGGTCCATAAAGACGATGCGACCCAGGCGAAAATGATGCTTGGTTACAATTTTTACGCTTCCGGCTTCGAAGAGGAAGTGCCGTTCTTAATGGCCAACCTGGTTTTCGGCAGCGGGGATTTTTCCAGTCGCTTAATGGATAAGCTCCGGAGCGAGCGGGGCTATGTCTATGGCATCCACTCGGGAGTGACCTACAATCAACAGGGCGGCCTTTATTATATCACTACCGATGTGGCTCCGGAGAAGGCGTACGCGACGATGAACGCCATCAAAGCGGAGATGTTGGCGATCAAAGAAGGCGAGGCGAAAATTGGGGAAGAGGAGTTATTTAAGATTGTCAATCTTTACAACGCCTTCTACCCCAAAGCCTATACCACCCAAATCAGTGTTTTGAAGCAATTAATGTATAATCAAGAGATCCTGGGCAAGGGTGAAGATTCCATCAATGCTCTGATCCGAGAGTATAACAGCCTGAGTGCAGCCCGGGTTCAGGAGGTGTTTGCGGAACACACCTTTCCGGAGCGGTTCTTGACCGTCATTGTCGGCAGGAAAGATCATATTTTACCGGCCTTTGAGGAACATGGGCTGGCAGTAGAGGTTGTGGAATTATTTTGAATTTGACGTGAAACTTGATTGAGCTTCGTAAAGACTTTACCCTTTTGCCCCCTCCCGGGAACGGAGGGGGTTTTTTTCATTTTCCCTTCTTTAGTCACTCCTCCCCTGCCTTGTGAATATGTTACTTGAAGTTAAAAAAGTTCTTCGCGAGGGAGGAGTGAGGACTATGTCAACGGAAAAACCAGGTTTGGCTTGGCAGAAGGCCCTGGCTGGATTCCCCATGCCCGGCCGGTGTGGGAAACCCCGCCGCACCGGCTTGACCATGTTGCTCGACAAAAAGCTGGGCCTAAACGAAACCCGGGATTTGCTGGAGCTGGCCGGTGAGTACATCGACATGATCAAACTCACCTTTGGCACATCGGCGCTTTACCCGGAAGCGGTGCTCCGCGAGAAAATCAAGCTAATCCGTTCTTACGGGGTGGATGTTTACCCCGGTGGTACCCTCTTCGAGATTGCGCTGTGGCAAAACAAGTTGGAATCCTTCTTAGTGCATGCTGCAGACCTGGGCTTTACGGGGATTGAGATCTCCGACGGGACGATCACCCTTGGCGCCAGAGAACGGCGACAGGCCATTCAAAGGGCGAAAGCCTTTGGCTTCAAAGTCGTCACTGAAGTCGGGAAGAAAAATGGAACACCCATTCCCGTATTAAGGATGCAGCAAATTATCACCGATGACCTGGAATCCGGAGCCGATCAGGTGATTATCGAAGGGCGGGAATCGGGCAAGGCGGTTGGGATCTTCGATGAAAATGGCACGGTCAAAGAAGCGGAGATGGAGGCGTTAGTACATGGTCTTCCTGATTCCGAATCGGTGTTGATTTGGGAAGCCCCTCTCAAAGACCAGCAAGTCTTCTTGATTAAGCGGTTTGGGCCCAATGTTAATCTCGGCAACATTGCGCCCGAAGAAACGCTGGCCCTGGAAGCCTTACGCTGTGGTTTACGGGGCGATACGTTTGGCGTATGCTTGGAACGGATGGCCGCGGATCCGCTTCGTGTCAGCCGTAAGGGAGGTGAGTGGTGATGGCCTTTGGGAAACGGATCTCGATCGACTGGTGGGCGGTGATTCTTGCCACCATCTTCATGTTGTGTGTGAAGGCCGGGCTCATCACTACGGTGCCATGGTAAACAAACTCTTTAAATACCTACCCGGAATCGGCTTGATGTTGGTGGTGGGTTATGCCGGGAAAATGGTGGCAAACTTTGTCCCCCATACGGAATATGTGCTCTTTGCCATCGCCATTGGTATGCTGATTCGTAACCTTATTCCTTTGCCCCAAATATTTGCTCCCGGCATTGCCAGCTATGAACTGTGGATGAAAACAGGCGTCGCCCTGCTCGGCGCCAAGCTGGTCCTGCAGGAGGTGTTTTTAATCGGCGGCAAAGGCCTTGGCCTGGTGGTGATCGAGATTATAGTAGCGATCTTAACTGCTGCTTACTTGGGACGGTTGTGCGGATTAAAGGAAAAGTTGGCCAGCTTGCTGGGGATCGGGATCGGGGTTTGTGGCGTTTCGGCGATTATCAGCTCAACCAGTGCCATTGACGCGGAAGAGGATGATGCCGCCTATGCCATCGCCACCATTTTGCTCTTCGGCGCGATTATGCTCTTTCTCTACCCGGCGTTGGGGAGCTTGCTAGGGATGTCCGATACGGCTTTTGGCTATTGGACGGGGTTGTCGATTGATAACACGGCTGAGGCGGTGGCCACCGGATTTGCCTTTTCCGAAGCGGCAGGGAATGTGGCGACCATCGTTAAACTCTCCCGTAATGCACTCATGGGGGTGGTCGTCCTAATAATGGCCCTCTATTATGCCCGTAAAGGCATTACCGGACAGGTCCGGAACAAAGCGGCCTTTCTCTGGAGCCGGCTGCCCAAATTCCTCCTGGCCTTTCTGGGCTTCTCTGTGCTGGCCACGGTGGGCTGGATCACTCCGGACCAGGCCAAAGTTTTAAACAACGCCAGTAAGTGGCTGTTTATGGTCACCTTCGCCGGGGTTGGCCTCTCCACCGAATTTAAACGGATGAAAGCCGGGTTTAAACCATTTTTGGTTGGTTTTGGGGTGGAAACGATCGTTTCCATTGTCACCTTTTTCCTGGTCTATTATGTGGTCGGATGAGGGGGGTCTTTCTGGAAGGAGGGGCAGTCGCCCCTCTTTTTTTGTGTCGGTTTTCATTGGGACCGGAAGCGGTTTTCCCGATAACTTGGATGGAGGTATTAACAAGTATCGCGGCGCGAGTATTCCTTTATCAGCAAGGAATTAGTATAATAAATTTAGAGAAGGAGGGATGTCCATGGAAAATTTTGTTTTTCAGAATCCGACCAAGATTATCTTTGGGCGAGACACCGAAGGGCAGGTCGGCAAGGAGACCAAAGAATATGCGGACCGGGTGTTGCTGCATTACGGCGGGGGAAGTATCAAAAAAAGCGGCCTTTATGACCGGGTGGTCGCCTCCCTTCAGGAAGCCGGCGTAGACTTCATCGAGCTTTCCGGAGTCCAGCCCAATCCCCGTCTCAGCTTGATCAAAAAAGGAATTGAGTTGTGCCGCCAACATCAAATCAACTTTATCCTGGCGGTGGGTGGGGGCAGTGTGATTGATTCGGCAAAAGCCATTGCTGTCGGTGTCCCTTATGCCGGGGATGTTTGGGATTTTTTTGAACGCAAAGCTACGATTAGGGAAGCCTTGCCGGTGGGGGTCGTCTTGACCATTCCGGCGGCCGGGAGTGAAACCAGTCCGGCCAGCGTAGTCACCAATGATGATGGGGCCTGGAAACGGGATATCGGTTCTGACTTAATCCGTCCGAAATTTGCCATCCTCAACCCGGAACTTACTTATACGCTCCCGGCATACCAAACGGCTTGCGGGGTGGCCGATATTATGGCCCATATCATGGAGCGGTATTTTACCAGAACCCGGAATACGGATCTAACCGACCGGCTGTGCGAAGCCACACTCCGGACCGTAATTAAGTACGCTCCGCTGGCTTTGGCCAATCCCACCGATTACTCAGCCCGGGCGGAAATCATGTGGGCTGGTACCGTTGCCCATAATGACCTGTTGGGGACAGGGCGGATTGAGGACTGGGGTTCTCACATGATTGAACACGAAATCAGCGGGATTTACGATGTGCCTCACGGCGCCGGGTTGGCCGTGGTTTTCCCTGCTTGGATGCGGTATGTCTATCATGAGGATGTCAATGTCTTTGCCCGCTTTGCCGCACGGGTCTGGGATGTGGAACCCGACTTCGACCATCCGGAAAAAACGGCGTTGGCCGGGATCGAAAGGTTGAAGGAGTTCTTCCGCTCACTGGGGCTGCCGGTGACTTTAGGCGAACTGAAGGTTGGCGATGATCGGCTGGAAGAGATGGCCGCCAAATGTACTGCCAGAGGACCGGTGGGTAATTTTAAGAAATTATACAAAGAGGATGTTTATGCGATTTATCAATTAGCCAGGTAAACATAGATAACAAAATACGGCTGGACAAGCCCGTTCTACCCGGATCAATAAAAGATCTGGGTTTTTTTAAAAGAAATTTAAAAAAAGCAGGTTCTTTTTGCTTAATGTAGAATTAATCAATTATGAGAATTACCTTTAATTGGAGGTAATAAAGTGTTTAGTTTGTTACAACATCTAAAGAAAGAAGAGAACTTAAAAGAAATAACTAATATTCTCGTGTATTTCGATAATAACCGGCAAACCATTACCGAAGCCGAAATGGAATACAAGCAGAAAATGTTGGATAAAGTAAAAAGTTTAGGCGAAGAAGAGATCTATAATTTGTTATTGAAAGAACTGAACAATATTCCCTGAAGGTTAAGGTTTTAGCGTCCCGTTCTCCTCTTTCCTTCGGGTGAAGGGGACAAAACGCACAAATCCGTGGTTTTCCCGGTGTAAACAGCCATCATGTTTGCTAAAACGCCACAGGATTTGGATTTCACCAGGGGCGCCAAGGGGCGCCACCAAACGGCCGCCTTCCGCTAATTGTTTGATTAAGGGCGGAGGGACTTCTACGGCGGCGGCAGTTATAATGATGGCATCGAAGGGGCTTTCTTCTTCCCAGCCGTAATACCCGTCGGCCACCCGGAGGCTTATGTTTTTATATCCTAAGCGCGTAAGGACTTCCTGCGCGCTTTTTGCTAGTGGTTCAACGGTTTCGATGGAGTAGACCTGGGCGGTCAGTTCGGCGAGGATGGCTGTTTGGTAGCCGGATCCGGTTCCAATCTCGAGGACTTTATCGGTGGGTTTTAAAGCCAGCAATTCGGTCATCAGGCCGACAATATAAGGTTGGGAAATTGTTTGGCCGTAGCCGATGGGGAGAGGCATATTTTCATAGGCCAGCGCCCGGTATCCCACCGGGATAAATTTTTCCCGCGGGACTTTTTCTAATGCCTCCTTTACCTTTGGCTCATGGATCGCCAAATCTTTAAAGCGCATCAGGATCACCTGTGTCTTTATGCTTTTCAAGTATATTATTATCATACGAATGTTAAAAATACAACTATTGAAGAGATTGATTACAAAAGGGGCAGGGGCAGATGGCGTACCTGATCGGGATTGATGTTGGTGGCACCAATACCAACGGTGTACTATTAAAAGATAATCAAGTGCTCATGACGGTGAAAGCCCCCACCGACCACCATAATCTCCACCGGGGGACAAAGGAAGCCATTACAGAGCTTCTGACGGCATTACCCCGTATCGGAGCAGGCGAGGTTGACCTTCACTTAAGCACAACCTTGGCCACCAATGCGGTGGTGGAGGGAAAAGGAGCCCCGACGGCGGTCCTGATCATTCCCGGTCCGGGACTCCGGTGGGAGGAGCTAAGAGTCCCGTTTAAACTCTATCCCATATCCGGCTATATCGACCACCGGGGACGGGAAGTGTGGCCGTTGGAGCGGACGGAGATCCACCGGCGGTTAATGGAGATCAAAGCCGCCGGGTACCAAGCCCTGGCTGTCGTGGGGAAATTTTCGCCCCGTAATTTCCGGCATGAACTGGAGATCGAAAGCATAATCGCCAAGGATTATCCGGAGTTATTACCGGTTACGCTGGGTCACCGGTTATCTGGCAAGTTGAATTTTCCCCGCCGGATTGTGACCGCGGCCTTGAACGCCAGTATCGCCCGGATCCAGGCCGACTTTGTCCGGATGGTGCAGGAATTAAAGGACCAATACAAGCAGTTAGGGAATATTTATCTTTTGAAGGCCGACGGCGGGACTTTGGCCTTACAGGAGTCGCTCAACCGTTCCATCGAGACGATCCTCTCCGGGCCGGCGGCGAGCCTCATGGGGACGATGGCGTTAACCGATCAACTGCAAAATGCGGTGGCGCTGGATATCGGTGGTACGACCACGGAGATTTCGATTTTCTCGGGTGGGGAACCGCTGGCGGAACGGGAAGGGGCGGTGATTGCCGGATTTCCCACTTTGGTCCCGGCCTTTTTCTCCCGTTCTATTGGCCTGGGGGGCGACAGTGTCGTTACCTTCGACGGGGAGCAGGTGACGATCGGTCCCCAACGGGAGGGACCGCCCGTGGCCTTGGGGGGACCCCGCGTCACGCCGACCGATGCGGTGATTGTCTTAGGGGGAGCCTTCCTTGGCAATCCGGACCGGTCTTTCCAGGCCTTACAGGCCATGGGGGCTCCCGTTGGGTGCACACCCCTGGCGCTGGCGGAGAAGATTGTTCATGCTTTTGCCGGAAAAGCCGCCCGGGTGATTAAAGAGATCTATACAGATTTAAACAACCGGCCGGTCTATACCGTCTCTCAGGTCTTGGCGGGCGTGAGTCTGAAGCCGGAGCGGTTGATCGGTATGGGCGGACCGGCGGCCTACTTTATCCCCAAAATCGGACAGCGACTGGGCCTTCCTGTTCAAGTCCTTCCTTACCACGAGGCGGCCAATGCCATCGGAGCGGCCGCCAGCCGGCCAACCTTCGCCCTTACTTTACGGGCGGATACCGCCCTTGCGCAAATGGTCGTTCCCGAACTGGACCATGCCGTGACCATTGAGCGTCCGTTCTCGTTTAATTTGGAAAGAGCCCGGGAGGAGGCGATTAATCAGGTAATCCATTATTCCACCCAAATGGGAGCTTGCTACGGACCGGCGGAGATTGAGATCACCGAGGAGGAAGTCTTCAATATGGTCCGGGGTTTTCGTACCATCGGCAAGAACTATGCCTTAAGGGCCCAAGTAAAACCGAAAACCCGGCGGATTTATCCGGAGGAAAGAGTTAAGACTAACCATCCAGTCGCCGATTAATCTAAAGGGATACGAAATAACCCAGATTAAGAAGGTATTTAATTTATTTTAAGAATATCGCAATCTTAAATTAAAGTCGGTTGAACTAAAAAAGGTGGAAAGAGCGGATTAACAATGGATAGGAAAAGCAAAGTCGGATTAGTTTTCTTTCCGGCCTTTGACTGGGCGATCGCTCCCGACCATCCCGAGCGGGAAGAACGGTTGCTTTACACCAGAGACCAGATTCGGGAAGAAGGTTTGTTGGATTTACCGGAGATCGAAGAGTTCCGGCCGAAGCTGGCTTCGATCCAGGATATAGAACGGGCCCAAATTTGCGTGCCCGCGGTGGAAAAAGTATGTACCGAATCCCATCTCATCGCGGCGGGGGGCACGGTAGGCGCCGGCCAACTGGTCACCGAAGGGAGAACGGAACGGGCTTTTGCTTTATTGCGTCCGCCGGGACACCATGCGATGCGGATTGTCCATGGATCCCGCGGTTTTTGTACCATTAACAGTGAAGCGGTGCTCATTGAATATTTACGGAAAATTCATGGCGGGCGTTTACGGGTGGCAGTCATCGATACCGATGCCCACCATGCCGACGGAACCCAAGATATCTACTATAACGATCCGGATGTGCTGCACATCAGTATCCACCAGGACGGATGGACGTTGTATCCAGGGACCGGCGGCGTGAATGAACTGGGCGGTCCCGGGGCTTACGGGCTGACCCTTAATTGTCCCCTCCCGCCGGGCAGCGGCGACCCGGAGTTATTGTACGCCGTGGAACAACTGGTCTTACCCGTCCTGAAGGACTTCCAACCGGATCTGGTCATTAATGCGGCCGGTCAGGACAACCATTTTACCGATCCCCTCACCAATATGAAGGTTACCGCCCAGGGCTACGCACGGCTTACGGAACTATTAGCCCCCGACCTCGTGGTCCTGGAGGGAGGTTATTCGATTGAAGGCGCCCTGCCCTATGTTAATATGGGGATTATCTTGGCCTTGGCCGGGTTGGATTATACGGGGGTGCTGGAACCTGATCTACCGGCTGAGCTAAAACAGGAAAGGCCGGTCCGGGAAGAGGTCATCCGCAATGTGGCTTTTTTACAAGAGGTCTGGGCCAAGCGGAAGGAGACCGATTTGGATCGGGTCTTCGGCCGGGAAGAATTCTTCCGGCGGAAGCGTCATCTTTACTATGATACTGATGACATCCATGAGGTGCAGTTGGAAGAGATCAAGAGATGTACGGAGTGTAGCGGTTACCGGAAAATTTACTCCTTTGCCGAACGTTACGGCCGGAAGCCGGTGCAGATCGCGGTGGTGCTTGTGCCGTGGCATGCTTGTGCGGGATGCCGTCGCCAAGCGGAAGAGGTCTTTGCCGAGCTTACGACCGGAAGGGAGTGGGATTACGTTTACCTCCAAAACCCCGAAGCCGAGGAAGAACCCCTGGTTACCGTCGGCCACCGGCAGTAAATAAAAAATACATAAAGCAGGTTACCAGATGGGCGCAGTCAAATAAAATACAGTATGGGTTCCTCCTTAAAGGGGTGATAGCGTGAGCGTAGTGGATAGTTCTGTATCATCCGCATCCCAACTATATGTCGAAAGAGAAAAGATCAATACCTTGATCCACAAAGGGGAAACCACTGGTCAGCTGGTTCTTTCCTCTGAAACCTGTATAAATGCGGTGAAAATTGACCGGATTAAAGCAAAACTACTGGAGAAAACGGTTCATCTTTTTAACAACAAGGTCATTATCCGGGGGATCATCGGTAAAGAAATCTTTTTTGTCGATCCGCAGAACCGGTTACGCTTTTTCCAGGAAGATCTACCTTTTAGCTTGGTCGTGGACTTTCCCGGCCTTAAGCCCGACGGGAAGTTGGAAGTTCAGACCCATCTTCTTGAGGCGCGGGTAGATTACATTTTGCATCCGGCCCGCTATTGTCTGCCTGGTTTATTAAGACAAGTTGTTGTTGCCCATTTTTTAGTGGTAGTGGCGGAAAAACGCCAGTTGGAGGTTGTGACCAAGGTTGACCTTTTCCCCCGGATGCTTTCGGCCTCACCGGTTTACCGGAAAAGATGTTGATTATTTAAAAATTCCATAAAAAGCTTGGCGCCGATCGCCGGTTTTATCCCGGCGATCTTTTTTGTGCTTTTTACTAACCCGATCTTGTAATGGTTTGTCCTGTTTTTAGATAACATTTTTATCTTTTGGGCATTAAAGTGTCTTGCGCCGGGTCCTTTTTCGAAATGAACTTCGTATGATGAGTATCATCATTTAAGGAGGTGGATGCCTTTGAGTTTGGATGAGAACTTTGCTTTTGATTTGGAAGAGTTACTCAAAGAGTTAAGGAACCGGATTCTCAAAGCGGACTTGCCGAAGGATTTAAGGGAAGTGCTTTTGAAAGACGTAGATCTGGCCTTAAAATGTCTGAAAAAAGAAGATATCCTTTGTGTCCTTAATGTGCTGGGCGTCATCTTCGATAAATTAGTCGCCTTTTTGTTAAGCCGTCCTGATTTATGTAATGAGATTGTACCTATTCTGAAGTTAATTAATAAAATCCAACAGATCTTATTGCGACTGCCCATCCGGGTAGTCGGGGCCACCGGCGCCACTGGCCCAACGGGTCCAACCGGCCCAGTGGGTGCCACCGGTGCGACGGGAGCTACAGGTCCAACCGGCCCAGCGGGCGCGACCGGTGCGACAGGTCCGACGGGAGCAGTTGGCGCGACAGGGGCTACGGGTCCAGCAGGCGCGACAGGTCCGACGGGAGCAGTTGGCGCGACAGGGGCTACGGGTCCAGCAGGCGCGACAGGTCCGGCGGGAGCAGTTGGCGCGACAGGGGCTACAGGTCCGGCGGGCGCGACTGGTGCGACGGGTCCGGCGGGAGCAGTTGGCGCGACAGGGGCCACGGGTCCAGCGGGTGCGACCGGTGCGACAGGTCCGGCAGGAGCAGTTGGAGCGACCGGGGCGACCGGACCAGCCGGCGCCACAGGAGCCACCGGCCCATCAGGTCCAGCGGGCGCAACGGGAGCCACCGGCCCGACCGGGCCAGGAGCACCGCAAACCTTTGCCTATATCTATAATATAGGAACGGTTGAGGAGATTCCCGTCGATGGGTCGGTTCCTTTTAGCGACAATGGCCTAATTGTCGGTGGGATCGTCCATCCACCGGGCAATCCGGAGATCCTCATCGAGGAAACCGGGGTCTATGAAATCACCTTTATGGTGCAGGCAGACCGGGTCAATCAATTTGCGGTCTTCCTGAACGGCAATGCAGTACCGGGCACAATTTACAGTGTTGGAGCCGCCAATATCCAAAATACCGGGCGCGTCCTTGTCGAGATCACAGCACCGGCGCTCCTTACGATCCGGAACCATACTTCTTTTAGCTCGGTTACCTTACAAACAAGAATTGGAGGAACCCAAGAGCAGGTTAATGCGGCGGTTCTGATCCGTAGGATAAGCTAGTACCGCTTTGTCCAAGACTGACCGGTTTCTATAGCCAATGAAGACTATGGTTAACTAAGACCGAGGAATTACGCCGCTCCCAGCGGTGTAATTCCTCCTTTTATCCTCTAAAAAAGGATAAGTTGGAAAAAAAGGAGGGATCCTTATGAAACGACTTCGCTTCCATCTTTTAGGCCTGGCTCATTTGGCAACGAACAAAGCAAATTCGGCTTGCGCATACACCCAAAAGATCGTCAAGCTGGCGCGGATGTTGAAGAGCTATGGTCATCAAGTCTTCTTTTACGGAGTTGAAGGTTCCGATCTGGAATGTGATGAACTGATCCAAGTTTCCACCCGGGAGATCCTGGAGAAAACCTATGGGAAATACGATCAAAGCAGGGAATTCTTTAAACACCACCCCCAGGATTTAGCCCATCAAACCTTTAATGCCAACGCCATTAAAGAGATCTTAGCCCGCAAAGAAGAGCAGGATTTTCTCCTTTGCCCGATGGGGAATTACCAACAACCCATCGCCCAAGCCGTTAACCTGATGACCGTTGAATCGGGGATTGGCTATACGGGTGTTTTTTCCCAATTCCGGGTTTTTGAGTCCTATGCTTGGATGCATTATGTCTATGGGCTATTAAAACAGGATGACGGTGGTTGGTATGATGCGGTGATCCCCAACTATTTTGACGTCGCCGATTTTCCGTTCGAAGAGAAAAAAGAGGATTACTTGCTCTATTTCGGCAGAATTATCTGGCGCAAAGGGGTACAAGTTGCTTCCGATGTAGCGAAGGCCACCGGAAATCTGTTGTATGT
>JAAYHY010000072.1 GCA_012735135.1 Bacillota bacterium
GGTTGTAACTACAGATATTCTATTTTTACTACGTCTCCGATCGTGGAAACCCTTGTTATTCTTGACTCGTGGATTTTAAAATGAGCCATTTGTGCCTATTTACTGTTCAACGCCAGTAAGAGATCTTTTTTTGGTGGGAGCGGCGGTCTCCACCGGTTTTAAATACACAACTTAACATGATACTTTTCCAGCCATAAATTTAACTGCACCAGATAGATAAAGAGTTGCGGAAGGCCCATCAGCTGTCCGAACCAGGGTTTACTTAACTCCTCCGGGCGGGACGCCAGTTCCAGCAGGGCGGGACGGTGAACCAGGTAGAAAAGGGGGGCGTTGGGCCTCGCCAGCAGATCCAGGATCAGTTGCCGGCTTCCCTTAAAATATTCCGGGTGAAAAGTCTTGGGATAGGGGTTTTTCGGGCGGTTACAGACCTCTGCGGGGAGGAGTCCTTTGAGGGCGGCCCGGAGAATCCCTTTCCGTTGTCCCTTGTAGTTCTTTAAGGCCCAGGGGATGTTGTAAACATATTCCACCAGGCGGTGGTCGCAGAAGGGGACCCGGATTTCCAGCCCGGTGTACATACTCATCCGGTCTTTCCGGTCCAGGAGGGTCGGCATCCAGCGGGTCAGATTGAGGTAGAACAGTTGGCGCATTCTCTGGTCTATCAGGGGTTCGTCCGGGAGCAAAGGGGCCTCCGCCATGGCCTCCCGGAACCGTTCACGTAAATAGGTTTCCGGTTGGAGTTTGGCCTTTATATCCGGGGTCAACAAGGCGAGTCTGAGCTCCAGATGGCGGAGCCAGGGGAAGATCTCCCCGGCAAAGGGATCTTCCTCATAGTACCAGGGGTAACCGCCAAAAATTTCGTCGGCGCATTCCCCGGAGACGGCGACGGTGAAGTCTTTTTTGATCTCCCGGCAAAAGAGGAGGAGGGAGAGGTCGATATCGGCCATGCCCGGCAGGTCCCGGGCGGATAAGGCCTGATCGATCCCTTGGATTAAAGCGGCCGGATCGATTGTGACATAATGGTGGCGGGTCTTCAGGTAACTGGAGACATATCTAATCCAGTGGGTGTCCAGGTCCGGCTGGAAACTGTTGCTCCGGAAGAAGCGGTCGTTTCCGGCAAAATCCACCGAATAGGTATGCAAGGTCCGCCCCTGGGAGCGGAGGAGTTCCCGGGCGGCGATGGCCGTAATGGCGCTGGAGTCGAGACCGCCGGAGAGCAAAGTGCAGATGGGAACATCCGAAATCAGTTGCCGGCGGACCGTGTCGTCAAATAGAGCCCGGACCTTATGGACGGTGGTTTCCGGATCGTCCCGGTGGGGCGCCGGGTTTATTGTCCAGTAGGGGCCCATTTTCAGACCACCCCGGTTATAGGTCAGGGCATACCCGGGCTTCAGTTCGTGCACCCCGGCAAAGATCCCGTGGCCGGGGGTCCGGCCGGGGCCGAGGAGGAGGAGTTCGGCCAGGCCGTCGATTTTGACTTCCGGTTGGACCAGCGGATGGACGAGGAGGGCTTTTAGTTCGGAGGCAAAGAGCAAGCCGTTTTTAAGGACCGTGTAGAAAAGGGGTTTTACGCCCATCCGGTCCCGGGCCAGAAAGAGTTCCTGCCGCTGTTCATCCCAGACCGCGAAGGCAAAGATCCCGTTCAGACGGGTGACGGCCGCCGGTCCCCATTCCAGATAAGCAGTGAGCAGGACTTCGGTATCAGAGTGGCCGTGGAAGCGATGCCCCCTTGCTTGGAGGCTCGCCCGCAACGCTTGGGTATTGTATAATTCCCCGTTATAGACAAGGGTATAGGGACGGCCTTCGACGGTTTTGACCATCGGCTGCCGGCCGCCCGCCGGGTCGATCACGATTAACCGGCGGTGGACCAAATAAGCATGTTTGGTAAACCACTCCCCTTCGGCATCGGGGCCCCGGTGGGCTTGTACCGCGGCCATTCTTGCCATAATCCTCCGGCTTTCCCTATTTTCACCGGTAAAATCCAGACTCCAGTCGATCCAACCGGCAATGCCACACATGATCCGTCCCTTCTTTCCTTAACCTTCTCTTCCGCTTGACATTTTCCAAACCGGGGTTTAGAGGTCAGCATCCGGGGGAAGACGGTGTGTCTTTCGTCTCTTTTGTTCTTCCCGCTAGCGTATTTTATGAAAATAAACACCGAATGTGACGTAACGATCGAAAAATATAACATAATTCAGCAATAAGCCTAAATAATAGCGTCCTAATCATGTGTACACGTATACATAGACAATAATTCTTTACATGATGTAAGTTTTAAGTTAAGATGGTGGCAAAATCTTTTCAAATCGATTGGGAGTTCTGATTGTGGGGTGGAATTAATGAGCGAGCGAAAAGAGGATTATCATCAATCTTACGAAGGGAAAATCCGGATCCCGTCCGGTTGTGCGGTTGCCGGTTTAATCAACAAAGCCGGAAAACGAGTAAACGGCCGGACAATTGGGGAGATGATGGCGGTGATGCACGAACGGAGTAATGGTTTGGGCGCCGGTTATGCCGCCTACGGAATTTATCCGGAATACGGGAAAGCCTATGCTTTTCATTTAATTCTCACGGACGACCAGACCAGGGGAGAAGTGGAAAGGATCCTGGTTAGGAACTTTAAAATCATAGAACAGCAGGAGATACCGGTACGGAGGACCGGACGCTACAAGAAGGCGCCCCTCCTCTGGCGTTATTTCTGCGAACCCCTACGCCCGGACCGGGAAAGCGCCATTGAGGATCTCTTACTGACAACGACCATGCGGATTAACCGGATGGCGCCCCGGGCTTCTGTTATGTCCTGCGGCCAAAATTTGGGGGTCTTTAAAGGGGTCGGTTATCCGGAAGAGATCGCCGAGTTTTACCGGATCGACCAGTACCTGGGGTATAGTTGGCTCGGACACGGCCGTTTCCCGACCAATACTCCCGGCTGGTGGGGCGGGGCGCACCCGTTCAGTCTGGGGGAGACGGCGGTAGTGCATAACGGGGAGTTATCTTCTTATGGGACCAACAAAAGTGTGCTGGAGAATTTCGGTTATGAACTGAGCCTGCGGACCGATACGGAAGTGATGGCTTATGCCATTCACTACTTACGCCGGCAAAATCTGTCCTGGCCCTTGGTCGCGAAGGTCTTGGCGCCGCCCCACTGGGCTGAACTGGAACGGATGGCCGGGCCCGAACGGGAACTGGTTGCCGCTTTGCGCCGGATCTACGGCGGGCTCATGATGAACGGGCCTTTTTCGATTATCGTCGCTTTCCACGGCGGGTTGATGGCCCTTAATGACCGGTTGAAGCTGCGTTCCCTGGTGGCGGGGGCCAGCGGGGCCGACCTCTATTTAGCCAGTGAAGAGGCGGCCATCCGTCAGGTTTGCCCCCGGGTGGAGGAGGTCTGGTCTTTACCGGCCGGGGAAGCCTTGATTTGCCGGGCGGAGGAGGAGAGCGCATGCCACGTAGCTTAATTCCACCCGAGTTTTTGGTGGCCAGGGATGAGGGGCGTTGCCTAAAATGTAAAGCCTGTGTCCGGCAATGCGGTTTTGGCGTCCATACGGATGATCAGGGCCGCGGTATCAGCATTGATGAGCGACGCTGTGTCAATTGTCAACGTTGCGTCGTCATGTGTCCGGTTGGCGCTTTGAAAGTTACCGCCAATCCAAGTGTTGGCCGGGAGAACGCCTACTGGCCGGCGAGCCGGTTGCGGGAGATCTGGCGACAGGCGGAGAACGGCGGGTCCATCCTGACCGGAATGGGCTGTGACCGGAATTATCCCGTCTACTTTGATCACCTTTTACTCAATGCCAGTCAGGTCACGAATCCTTCCATCGACCCCCTACGGGAGCCGATGGAGATCCGGACCTTCTTAGGGCGCAAACCGGAGAAGGTGAGCATCGCCGGGCCGCCGGGCGCGGAGCGGCTCGCGGATCCGCTGCCGCCCGTGGTGCAGTTGGAGATTCCGGTCATGTTTGCCGCCATGTCCTTTGGATCGATCAGTAAAAATGTGGTACTGGCTTTGGCGCAAGCGGCCAAGAGGCTGGGGATCATGTTCAATACGGGAGAAGGAGGGATGTCTTCCGTCCTCGCTCCCTACCGGGAGCATATGATCGTGCAAGTCGCCTCCGGGCGGTTCGGGGTGGACAACGCTTACCTTGAGGCCGGACGGATCATCGAGATTAAAATCGGACAAGGGGCCAAACCGGGGATCGGTGGCCATTTGCCCGGGGAAAAGGTAAATGAAGAGATCGCCCGGACGCGGGGGATCCCCGCCGGGGCCGACGCGATCTCGCCCGCGCCCCACCATGACATATATTCCATTGAAGATTTAAGCCAGCTGATTTATACCTTGAAAGAAGCGACGGATTACCGAAAACCAATCGCCGTGAAGATCGCGGCGGTGCATAATGTAGCGGCGATCGCCAGCGGGATCGTCCGGGCGGGGGCTGATATCGTCGTCCTCGACGGCTTGCGGGGAGGAACCGGCGCGGCGCCCAAATTGATCCGGGATCATATCGGCCTCCCGGTTGAACTGGCCACTGCTGTGGTCGACCGGCGTTTGCGGGAAGAGGGCATCCGGGAACAGGTTTCTTTGGTGGCGTCCGGGGGGATCCGGTCCAGTGCCGACCTGTTAAAGCTTATCTGCCTTGGCGCCGATGCCGTTTATCTTGGAACCGCGGCTCTGCTGGCGTTAGGTTGCCACCTGTGCCAAAAGTGTTATACCGGGAAGTGCAGTTGGGGCATTGCCACCCAGGACCCCTCCTTAACCCGGCGTGTTGATCCGCAATGGGGAGCGACGCGTTTGGTTAACATGCTTACCGCCTGGGGGCATGAGATCAAAGAATTCATGGGGGCAATGGGCATTAATGCGTTGGAAAGTTTCCGCGGGAACCGGTTGCAACTGCGGGCGGTCGGTTTGCCCCAAAACGAACTGGATCAACTGGGCGTAAAACAAGCCGGCGAAGCAATGTGAGAGAAACGGCCCGGCCCGTGGAGGCCGGGGCGGAATGGTGTTTCCCTGCTCCAGTGAATTTCTTCGCGTATTCTAAAGCTCAGAGTACTTGTCAAGATATTCACGGGCGACGAGGTTTATTACCAAAGTAGTGAGGTGAAAAAAGGATGAAAGTCGTTGAGGCTAAAGGCCTGCCCTACCGGGAGCTTAACCGGGAGGTCCGCCGGTTACTGACCGCCGGTGAAGAGCGCCTCTTGTTACGGGGAATAAATGGGCAAAGGTACATCGGCGCCGGTTTGACCGGCGCTGCGCGGCTGGAAATCGAAGGCACGGCCGGTAATAATCTGGGGGCGATGATGGACGGGCTTACGGTCTACGTGGATGGTAACGTTCAGGATGGCGCCGGTAATACCATGTCCGGTGGGGAGATTATTGTCCGGGGGTCGGCCGGTGACATCACCGGTTACGCGATGCGTGGCGGAAAAATCTTTATTCAGGGAAATGCCGGCTGGCGGGTGGGGATCCATATGAAAAGCCGGGAGCAGAGTCCGGCAGTTTTGGTCATTGGTGGAAAGGCCGGGGATTTTCTTGGTGAATATATGGCCGGAGGAACGATCGTGGTTTTAGGGCTAAACACCCCCCTTCATCAGGAGCGGGAAGCCGCCAACCCGCTGGCCGGTAATTATCTGGCCAGTGGGATGCATGGGGGAGCCATTTATATCCGGGGGAGAATTCCGGCTTGGCAGATTGGCGGGCAAGTGCGGAGCGCATTGACCACACCGGATAAAAACGCTGAACTAAAGGCCTGGATCGCTCAATTCGCCACCGGGCTGAACCTGGATTGCTCCGCTTTCCAGCGGGAAACCTTCACCTGCCTGACACCAGAAGGGAACAGACCCTATGCCCGCCTTTATGATCACTCGGCGTAAAAACTAACACGGATCCGGTATACATTTGTAAATTTAATCCGGATATATTGACACCAAAGGGGTTATAATGTTAAGATCACTCCATCAAATCTGACACATAACTTGAATGGAGGATCAAAATGGGTTGTTTTACGAAAAACCAAATTTTAAAGATGGCGGAAGAGCAAAGAGTAAAGTTTGTGCGGTTACAATTCACCGATATTCTGGGGATCGTCAAGAACGTGGCGATTACCGTCGAACAATTGGAGGATGCTCTGGACGGCAAAATTATGTTTGACGGCTCGTCCATCGAAGGGTTTGTCCGGATTCAAGAATCGGATATGTATTTAAAACCGGACTATGACACCTTTGCCTTATTTCCCTGGCGCGCGAAGGAAGAAGCGGTCGCCCGGCTGATCTGTGATGTTTATGATGCGGAAGGACGCCCCTTTGCCGGTTGTCCCCGGGGAATCCTCCGTAAAGCATTGGCCGAAGCCGAAGCAATGGGTTTTGAACTCAAAGTCGGACCGGAGCCGGAGTTTTTTCTCTTTGAAACCGACGATGAGGGATACCCCCTGGTTAAGGTGCATGATCATGCCGGGTATTTCGACTTGGCCCCTGCCGACCGGGGTGAAGACGCCCGGCGGGAGATTGTTCTGGCTCTCGAGGCCATGGGGTTCAAAATTGAAGCCTCCCACCATGAAGTTGCCCCCAGCCAACACGAGATCGATTTTAAGTATACCAATGCGCTGACGACCGCCGATCATATTGTTACTTTCCGGTTTGTGACCAAAATCATTGCGCAGCAATTCGGGCTGTGCGCCACCTTTATGCCGAAACCCGTCTTCGGTCAGAACGGTTCCGGGATGCACCTTCACCAATCCTTATTCCGGGGGGAGGAGAATTTATTCTATGACCCCGAAGGGGAGTTGGGCTTGAGCGAGCTTGCCCTCTATTATATCGGAGGAATACTAGCCCATGCCAAGGCCCTGGCGGCGGTGACCAACCCGTGTGTCAACTCCTATAAACGGTTAGTCCCCGGGTATGAAGCGCCGGTTTATCTTTCCTGGTCGGCGAAGAACCGGAGTGCCCTGATCCGGGTGCCGGCCGCCCGGGGTTTGGGGACCCGCATCGAATTACGCAACCCGGACCCGACGGCCAACCCTTATCTGGCTTTGGCGGTGATCCTCAAGGCCGGTTTGGATGGGATTAAAAACAAGATCAACCCGGGACCGCAGCGCTTTAATAATATCTTTGAAATGACGTCCGCCGAGCGACAGGCCGCCGGGATTGACAGCCTGCCGGGCAGTTTAAGGGAAGCCCTGGATTATTTGGAGCAGGATCCATTACTCCGGGAAACCCTGGGTGAGCATGTTTACACCAACTATCTCCGGGCGAAAGAACTGGAGTGGGATGAATACCGTACGCAAGTGCATGACTGGGAAATAAAACGGTATTTACAGGTCTATTAGATAATTAATTCCACAATTTTCGCCTGTCTCAGGTGGAACAATAAAATGGAAAAAATCTAGGAAGGGGGAACCCTATGGATTACGCGGCGATTTATGAAAAGAAAGTAGCCTGGCTCCGGGAGGCGATGGCCAAGGCTAACGCCAAAGGATTTGTGGTTGGGATGAGCGGCGGGGTGGATTCGGCGGTCACGGCCGTGCTTTGCAAAGCGGCTTGTCCCGCATCGACCTTGGGTTTGCTGCTCCCGATTAACAGTGACCCCAAGGATTTGGAAGACGCCCTACTGGTGGCCGGAGAATATCAGATTCCCACCCGGACGATTGATCTTTCCGGAACCTTCGAACGCTTTGTGGGGGAAGTTACCGGTGGGGGCGCCTGGAAAAGTACCCCGGTGGCCATTGCCAATATTAAACCGCGTTTGCGGATGACCGCCCTGTATTATGTGGCGAACGAGCATAACTACCTGGTCGTCGGGACCGGAAACGCCACCGAGTTGGCCCTGGGTTATTTTACAAAATACGGTGACGGCGGCGTTGACCTTTTACCCTTAGGTAACCTCTCCAAAAGAGAGGTTTACGGGTTGGCACGTTTTCTAAAGCTACCGGCTGCGATTCTCACCAAAGCGCCCAGCGCCGGTTTATTACCCGGACAGACCGACGAAGGGGAACTGGGTTATAGTTATCAAGCCTTAGAAGAAGTTTTACACGGCAGCGGCGGGGATCCGGAGGTCCGGGCCTTTGTGGAGAAGCGCCGGCGGGAAAACCGGCATAAAATCGTCCCTCCTCCGCTGGCGCCAACGACTTGAAGGGAATCTGGCCCGGAAGGCGGATTTTCCTTTTCAACAATTAAGAAAGACTGAACCGGGGACAAAAAAGTATAATTATGGTTGACAACGGAGTTTTTTATGGTATATTAGTTTAAAATTAGTCAATAAAAAGGCGAGGAAGAGGAAGAGTACTCACCACGGGACACCTGGAAGAGAGTCCGGAGGGGTGGAAACCGGATAGGTGGTTGGTGAGGAAAGAACACCTCGGAGCAGCCACCCGAAACGGCGTTTTGCCTGAAAACGCGCGGAGTAGACGTGGACGGAACCTTTACCGTTAAAAGAAGGGCAGTCTCGAACAGCTGGACTGTGGGAAAGAGTGAACCGTATTCGGTTAAGAAGGGTGGTACCGCGAGCAAAGTCTCGTCCCTCAAGGGACGGGACTTTTTTTTATCACCGTTCAGGCGGACTGCCCGGACTTTAATTAAGGATGCCGACGGGAGGACGCCGACCGGAGACCGGCGGACCGGCTCAATGGATTTATAAAAGAATTTTATGGAATTGCAGAAAGGAGGATTGACAGTGGACAGAACGCTGGTGCGCGACGCACGCCATAAGATCGGCAGCAGAATTTTACTCTACGGTTGGGTGCACCGTATTCGGGACCTCGGTAACCTTACCTTTTTGCTCCTCCGGGACCGGAGCGGTCTAATCCAAGTGGTGCTGGAGGGGAAGGACCGGCCCGCCCTGCGCCTGGAAACCGTGGTGCGGATCGAGGGGGCGGTAGTGCCCAATGATCAAGTTCAGGGAAGAGTGGAGATCCACGCCACGAAAGTGGAGGTAGTTTCGGATGTGGAGTATGATCATTTACCCCTGGCCGTGAACGCCGGGGTAATTAAGGAAGGGTTGGATACCATCCTCAACCACCGGGTGTTAAGTTTGAGGAACCCGAAGGTCCATGGGATCTTCCTTGTCCAGCAGGAGATCATCCGGGCGTTCCGCGATTTTTTCCGGGCCCAGGGGTTTACCGAGATTCAGACGCCGAAGATCGTGGCCGAGGGGGCGGAAGGCGGGGCGGAACTGTTTCCGGTCAAATACTTTAAAAAACGGGCTTATCTTGCCCAAAGTCCCCAGTTTTATAAACAGATGATGGTCGCGGCCGGGTATGAACGGGTCTTTGAGGTCGGCCACGCTTACCGGGCGGAACTCCATAACACCAACCGTCACCTGAACGAATATATCAGCCTCGACGTGGAGATGGGCTTTATTCAAGATGAGCATGATTTGATGGCAATCGAAAATGAATTCTTGCGTTACCTCTTTTCTACCCTGCCGGAGACTTGCGGTGAGGAACTGGCCTGTTACGGAGTGGAACTCGCCGACCCCGGCGCGATCCCCAAACTCTCCGTCGGTGAGGCGCAGGCGCTGCTGAAGAAAGAATACGGGAAGATTTTACCCCCGGGTAGTATTGACGCGGAAGCGGAGAAACTGCTTGGCCGGTATGTGAAGGAGAAGACCGGCAGCGATTTTCTCTTTTTAACCGGCTTTCCCGTATCGAAACGGCCGGTTTACGCCATGCCGATGGAGGACGATCCGAACTTGACCAAGAGTTTTGACCTTCTATACAAAGGCTTGGAGATTACCACTGGCGGGCAGCGGATCCACAGCTACCGGATGCTCCACGATAAGATGTTGGCTTTTGGGCTGAACCCGGAAGACTTCGGTTTCTACCTTGATACTTTTAAATACGGCGTCCCGCCCCATGGCGGTTTTGCCATTGGTTGTGAACGCTTGACCATGCAGCTTTTGAACTTGGCTAATGTTAGAGAAGCCAGCCTTTTCCCACGGGATCTGGATCGGGTGACCCCATGAGGGCTTTAGCGACGTCAAAAGCTTGATCAGGAGAAAGGAGCGGGATCAGATGATCGTTAGTGAAGAGAAAGTCCGGCAGGTGGCGGAACTGGCCCGGCTTGCTTTTTCCGAAGCCGAACTCCGGAACCTGGCCGGCGAATTCAACCGGATTTTGCAAGCCTTTGCCAAGCTAAATGAGGTGGATACCACCGGTGTTCCGCCTACCGCCCATGTTCTCAAGGTAAAGAACCGGTTCCGGGCCGATCAGGTCAAACCTTCCCTGCCCAGGGCGGATGTGTTGAAAAACGCCTCTGCGGTGAAAGACGGCAGTTTCGTGGCGCCGCCGGTGATGGAGTAGTCGCTGGCCCCGGTAAGCTGGGGCCAGCAAAAGGAAGATAATTGATCCAAGTTAGAAACTTCGCCGGGGCGGAATGGTGTTTCCTTGCTCCAGTGAATTTCTTCGAGTATTCTAGAGCTCAGCTCCGTTGAAAGCGGGCAACCGCTTTATGGTTCCTCCTGAACCAAAAGCGGCGCGCGACCTCCATGTCGCGCGACCCGCTTCCAACCTCCGCTTCGCTAAGAATACTTACGAAGAAATTCTAGTCGCCGGAGAACACCATTCCGCCCCGGCTGGGAGAGTATTGACAAAGGTAATCATTTCCACGAGCGACGAGGGTTATTTTCCAGGTAGGAGGTGCGGGATGGAACTTTGTGATTTGACGCTGCATGAAATTAAAGACCTCTTCGTGAAAAAAGAGGTTTTGCCGTCGATGGTTTTGGCCTCGGTCGTCAGGAGAATCCGGGAAGTGGAGGAGAGTCTCGGCGCCTATCTGGCGTTGGACTTGGAAGCCGCTTTTGCGGCCGCCCAGGCGGCCGACGGCCGGATCAAAGAGGGTAAAGCCTTGGGGGTTTTAGACGGAATTCCGGTGGCCATCAAGGATAATCTCTGTCAGGCGGGGAAGGAGACCACCTGTGCCTCCCGGATCTTGCAAGGTTTTGTGCCGCCCTATACGGCGACGGCGGTGCAAAAACTTTTGGACCAGGGCGCGCTGATTCTCGGCCGGACCAATATGGACGAGTTTGCCATGGGTTCTTCCACCGAGAACTCGGCGGTCAAGCCAACGAGAAACCCCTGGGATCCCCGGTGGGTGCCGGGCGGTTCCAGCGGCGGTTCGGCGGTGGCGGTGGCCGCCGGCGAAGCTATCGCCGCCCTGGGTTCCGACACCGGGGGGTCCATCCGGCAACCGGCGGCTTTTTGCGGGGTGACCGGACTGAAACCCACCTACGGACTGGTTTCCCGCTACGGTTTGGTCGCCTTCGCTTCTTCCTTTGACCAGATTGGCCCCATCACCAAGGACGCGGAGGATTGCGCCCTGCTGCTTTCGGCCATTGCCGGTTTTGATCCGTTGGATTCCACCTCCGTCCAAGGAGAGGCGGTGGATTATACCAAAGACTTGGAACGGGAATTGACCGGGCGTACGCTCGGCCTGCCCCGGGAGTACTTTGGGGAAGGCCTTGACGATGAGGTTAGACGAATCATCATGGCGGCCGTCGCCCAACTGGAAGAACTGGGCGCCCGGATTGTGGAACTTTCCTTAAAATTAACCGAGTACGCCCTCCCGGTCTACTATCTAATCTCTTCAGCGGAGGCCAGTTCCAATCTGGCCAGGTACGACGGGATCCGGTACGGGCGGGCGGTGGCAGGCCGGGAGGACCTGGCCACCTACTATACCCGGACCAGGTCGGAGGGGTTTGGACCCGAGGTCAAGCGCCGGATTATGCTTGGCACCTATGCGCTCAGCGCCGGGTATTATGAGGCCTATTACCAAAAAGCCCAACAGGTCAGGACCTTGATCTGCCGGGAATTCGAGGAAGCTTTCCGGGCGGTGGACGCGATCGTGACCCCCACTTCGCCGACACTTCCTTTCCGTGCGGGGGAAAGACTTACCGATCCCTTGGCGATGTACTTATCCGATGTTTGCACCGTTCCGGTGAACATTGCCGGCCTGCCCGCCCTCTCTGTCCCTTGCGGTTTTGCCCAAGGGGCGCCGGTAGGTATGCAGATCATCGGGCGGCCTTTTGCCGAAGCGGCCATTCTACAGATTGCCCATCAATACCAGAAGGTGACCGCCTTTCATCGGGCGCGGCCCTATGGAGCGGGAAGGGGGGGACAAGATGGACTTTGAAGCGGTGATCGGTTTGGAGGTTCATGCGGAGTTGGCCACCACTGCGAAGATCTTCTGTGGCTGCTCCACGAAGTACGGGGCCGGGCCCAATACCCAGACCTGCCCCGTCTGTCTGGGCCTGCCCGGAACGCTGCCGGTGCTCAACGAAAAAGTGGTTGAATACTGCATCCGGGCGGGTTTGGCCTTGAATTGCCGGATTGCCGGCTATAGCAAACTGGACCGGAAAAACTATTTCTATCCCGACTTGCCAAAAGCTTACCAGATCTCCCAGTATGATCTGCCTTTGTGCCGGGACGGATTCTTGCCGTTGGCCAGCGGGAAAACAATCAGGATCACCCGGATTCATATCGAGGAAGACGCCGGCAAACTAATCCACAGTGCGGAAGAGGAGCGTTATTCCCTGGTGGACTACAACCGGACGGGGGTGCCGCTGATCGAGATTGTTACCGCGCCGGATCTGGCCACTCCGGAAGAGGCGGTGGAGTTTCTGGAGAAGTTACGCCGGATCCTGATGTATCTTGGGATCTCCGACTGTAAAATGGAAGAGGGCTCTTTGCGCTGCGATGCCAATATTTCGCTGAAACCGGCCGGAACACCGCAACTGGGGACCAAGACTGAACTGAAGAATATCAACTCCTTTAAAGCGCTGGGCCGGGCGCTGGCCTATGAAATTGAACGCCAGTCCGAACTTTTGATGGAGGGAAAAGCTGTCAAGCAGGAGACCAGAAAATGGGAGGAAGCCAAGCAGCGGACTTTACCCCTGCGGAGCAAGGAGGAGACTCAGGATTACCGGTATTTCCCCGATCCGGACCTGGTCCCGATCGAGCTGGACCCGGCTTATGTGGCGGAAATTGCCGCCTCCCTTCCTGAACTCCCGGAGGCAAAGAAACGCCGGTTGATCGAGGAATACCACTTACCGGAGTATGATGCCGATCTTATCACCGGCTCCAAACACCTGGCGGACTTCTTTGAAGCCGTGCTTAAGCATTATTTCAGCCCGAAAGCGGCCAGTAATTGGATCATGGGTGAATTGCTCCGGCTGATGGGGGAAGCGGGGCTGACTCCGGAAGACCTGACCGTCAACCCGGCCCATTTGGGCGATCTCCTGAGACGGATTGATCAGGGAGAGATCAGCGTATCCCAAGGGAAAAATGTTTTCGAAAGGGTCTTCCGCACCGGCGCCTCTCCGGAGGAGATCATTGAGGCCGAAGGCATACGGCAAATTTCCGATGAAGCCTGGCTGCGGACGGTCGTCGCCCAAGTGCTGAAGGATAACCCCCAATCCGTCGGTGACTACCTGGGCGGGAAAACAAAAGCAGCCCAGTTTTTAACCGGGCAGGTGATGCGGGTGACCAAAGGCCAGGCCAATCCACAAGTAATCAAGGTGTTGCTCGCTCAAGAGTTGGCAAAAGTCCGTAAAAAAACGGAGGAAACCGCCGGCTTGGCGCGGGAAAACAAAGACCTCTGAGCTTGCTCAGGGGTCTTTCTTGGTTTTCTTCTTTTTTTGCCCTTCCATCCATTGGATCATCGCCAGGAGGTCAGCCCGGTTGGAGACAGGGTACAGCGAAGTCAAGCCCTGACGGCCTAACTGCGGATACCGCGGTAGAGCCGGGGCTTTCTTCCGGGAAAGACCGGGTGGACCGGCGCCGGGTTGTTGTAAAGCTTGACGGACCGCTTCGATACTGGGTTTTTCTTTTAAAAGCTCTTTTATGGTAAGCAGCCGGTCGATCATCTCCTCGGTGAAGCGACGGTGCTGACCATTGGTCCTTAGGGATTCAATTAACCCCATTGCTTCATAGTACCGGATCTGCCGGCTGGTTAATCCGGTTTTTTCCCGGACTTCGCCGATGGAGTAAGTGGGTTGGTTTGGGTCTTGGTCGGCCATAGCGACTCCTCTCCTGTTCTGGAACATTCCTTTTTTCATATGTTAACAAACATTAAATATAACGTCAAGTCTCCGGGGGAATTACATGGTTTTATGCTCTGCGGCCACCGGTGGGCTTTGAACCCGGGCGTTTGGTCTGCTTATTATTTTTAAACTTTACATCATGTCAGTTTTAAGATAAAATAGGATCGGTTATGGTGTGATTTTCAGTTGACCAGAGGATTTATCAGTGTTAGTCTTGGGAAAGTTTATGCCAATAACAATTATTATTTCGGGTTTTCCCCCCAAAGGGTATGTTTAAGGAGGTTTGCTGATGCTCAATCTCAGACAAAAAGAAGTGATTAAAAGAGCCCATGAGCTTAATGTGAGATTTGTCCGGCTCCAGTTCACCGATATCTTGGGTAATTTTAAGAATTTAGCGATCACCATCAACCAATTGGAACGGGCTTTTGAGGAAGGAATTCTTTTCGATGGCTCTTCGATTCAGGGGTTCACCCGGATCCACGAGTCGGATATGTATCTCCGTCCCGACCCCGATACTTTCACCATTTTTCCCTGGCGGCCCAAGGAAGGGGGCGCCGTCGCCCGGCTAATCTGCGATATTTATACCCCGCAAGGGGAACCCTTTGTCGGTTGTCCCCGCTATATCCTCCGCCGGGTGCTGGCCGAGGCCGAAGCGATGGGGTATAGTCTGTATGTCGGACCGGAGCCCGAATTTTTCCTCTTTGAAACCGATGAACGGGGACGGCCGCGGAAGGAAACAATCGATACCGGGAGTTATTTTGACCTGTCACCCCTGGACCGCGGGGAGGACGCGCGGCGGGATATCGTGATTGTCCTGGAAGAGATGGGCATTCAAGTCGAGTCGTCCCATCATGAAGTCGCCCCCGGTCAACATGAAATTGATTTGCATTTTGCCGACGGCTTAAGGGCGGCCGATAATTTTATGACTTTCAAATTGGTGACCAAGGTCATGGCGAAGAAGCACGGTCTGCATGCCACCTTTATGCCGAAACCGATCTTCGGAGAGAATGGGTCGGGGTTACATCTTCACCAATCCCTTTATCAAAACGAGGTTAATATCTTTGCCGATCCCGATGATGAGAAAGGCCTTTCCGCCCTGGCCCGTCATTATATTGCCGGCCTCCTGCATCATGCCCCGGCCTTGTGCGCTTTAGGAAATCCCATCGTCAATTCGTATAAACGTTTAGTCCCCGGATATGAAGCACCGGTCGATATTACCTGGTCGGACCGGGACCGCAGCACTTTAGTGCGGATTCCGGCGGCCGGTGGGCAGTCCACCCGGGTTGAGTTCCGTTCCCCGGACCCGGCGGCCAATCCCTACCTGATTATCGCCGCGACGCTGAAAGCCGGTTTGAACGGAATTCAAAAAAGAATGAGCCCGGGGGAGCCGATTCAGGAAAGCGCTTACGAGTTAAGTCCGGAGGAAAGGCAGAAACTAGGGATTAGAAACCTCCCCGGCAGTCTCCGGGAAGCTTTAGACTGTTTGGCCGATGATCCGGTCATGAGGGAAATGTTGGGGGAACACACCTATGACCACTACATGAAGGCAAAGCTTATTGAATGGGAGGTCTACCGGACCCAAGTTCACCAGTGGGAGATTGAACAGTATCTGGGAAATATCTAATTGGGTTTGGGTGAAGGCCGGGGGCTTGTCCGCGGAAGTAAGGATGTTGAGGATGGATTTTGTGAAAATGCACGGCTTGGGGAATGATTTCATTATTGTCCAGAACGGGCAGGCGGATTTGCCGGAGGAAAAGTATGCGGAAGCGGCCCAGCGGCTTTGTGCCTTCCACTGGGGAATCGGCGCCGACGGTTTGGTGGTGATCGGGCCGGATCCCGAATACGACCTGCGCATGCGGATCTTTAATGCCGACGGCAGCGAGGCCGAGATGTGCGGGAACGCCCTCCGCTGTGTGGCCAAATACGCCTGGGAAGCAGGGGTGTGCCGGAAGCCCCGCTTGCGGATTGGGACCATTGGTGGCCTGCGCGAGACGACTTTATTGACCGAGGGAGACCGGGTCACCGGGGTGCGGGTGGATATGGGACCTCCGCTGCTCAAGGCGGAAAAAATCCCGGTCCGCTGGCCGGAAAGCCCGGTGGTGTACGGCAAACTGACCGTGGCGGAGCGGGAGTTTACCTTTGCTGCGGTTTCCATGGGGAATCCCCATTGTGTGATCGAGGTTGGCCAGGTCTCTGCTTTTCCGGTACAGCAATGGGGGCCGCTTATTGAGACCCATCCGCTCTTCCCGGCCAAGACGAATGTGGAATTTGTGACGGTAGCTGATGCCCACCGGGTGACCATAAGGGTCTGGGAACGGGGCGTCGGTGAGACGCTGGCTTGTGGCACCGGCGCTTGTGCGGCAGCCGTCGCTTGCGCGCTGCGGGGTTTAACCGGCCGCCGGGTGACTGTGGAACTTGCGGGGGGCGACCTCTTGATTGACTGGGCGGAGCACGACGGTCATGTCTATCTGACCGGCGGGGCGACGCTGGTCTTTACCGGCCGGATGGACTTAGACTGGTAATCTGGAGTGAAGGAAGGAAGCTTTGATGGTGAAAGTCAATGCCAAAATGCAAACCTTACCCCCCTATCTGTTTGCCCGGATAGAACAGAAGATCGTCGAGGCGCGCGCCCAGGGGGTCGATCTGATCAGCCTGGGGATCGGGGACCCGGATTTGCCGACGCCGCCCCATATCATCGACGCGATGACGGCAAGCCTGCGGAACCCGGCCAACCACCAGTATCCCAGTTCGGCCGGTTTATTAAGTTTCCGCCAGGCGGTGGCCGATTTTTACCGGCGGCGCTTTGGAGTGGCCCTTGATCCGAATACCGAGGTCGTCGCCCTCATCGGTTCCAAGGAAGGAATCGCCCACATTTCCTTCTGCTATCTGGACCCCGGCGACTTGAGCCTGGTGCCGGACCCCGGTTACCCGGTCTACGGGATCGGGACTTTACTGGCCGGAGGCGCCGCATATCATCTGCCTTTAACGGGCGAGAACGGCTATAAACCGGTGCTGGCCGATATACCAACCGCGGTGGCGAAAAAAGCCAAGCTGATGTTCTTGAATTATCCAAACAACCCCACCGGTGCGGTGGCCGATCTGTCTTTCTTCAATGAGGTGGTCGCCTTTGCCCGGGAATTTGATATTTTAGTCTGTCATGATGCGGCTTACAGTGAAATTGCGTATGATGGTTACCGGCCGCCCAGTTTCTTAATGGCGCCGGGGGCGAAGGAAGTGGGGATCGAATTTCATTCTTTATCCAAGACTTACAATATGACCGGGTGGCGACTGGGCTGGGCCTGCGGGAACCGGGACGCGGTGGAAGTTCTGGGCCGCTTTAAATCCAATGTGGATTCCGGGGTCTTCCAGGCGATCCAGGAGGCGGGCATCGCCGCGCTCCAAGGCGACCAAACCTGTGTGGAGAGGATGCGCCGGATTTATCAGGAACGCCGGGACTTGGTCATCGCCGGCCTGCAGGCGATGGGGTGGCGCCTGGAACAGCCCCGGGCCGGGCTCTACGTCTGGGCGCCGACGCCGCGGGGCTTGACGGCGGAGCAGTTTGCCGAATTGGTCTTGGAAAAAGCGCAGGTGATCATTACCCCGGGGCGCGGTTACGGGGAGCGGGGTGAAGGTTTCTTCCGGATTTCTTTGACGACCCCGACTGACCGCTTGCGCACGGCCTTGAAGCGGATGCAATCCGCCCTCGGCCGGGTGGAGATCTAGCCTGTGTTCAACGGGCGCAGAGGAGGGTTAAGAACCATGTCCATTACAGCGATTGTTGGCGTAAATTGGGGGGATGAAGGCAAGGGCAGAATCGTTGATTATCTGGCCGGCGAATATCAAATTGTCGTCCGCTACCAAGGCGGGAACAATGCCGGCCATACGGTGATTAACGAGCATGGGAAGTTTGCCTTGAACTTACTGCCTTCGGGCATTTTTCACCCGGGAACGCTCAATATTTTAGGGACGGGGACGGTCATCGATCTGCAGCATCTGGTCAAAGAGATCGAAGGCGTCCGGGCCAGGGGGGTGCATGTTGATGCCGATAACCTGAAGATTAGCGACCGGGCGATGATCTGTTTTCCCTTCCACCAAGCCCAGGACCGGTTGGAGGAGGCGCGGTTGGGCAGTAAGAAATACGGTTCCACCGTGCGGGGGATTGCTCCGGTCTATGGGGATAAGTACCTCAAAAAAGGAATTCAGATCGGCGAGTTATTCTACCCCGAATATCTGAAGGAAAGAGTCGCCACGGTCTTAGAATGGAAAAACGCGGAACTGACCAAAGTCTATGGCGGTCAGGGCTATCAACTGGGGGAGATCCTGGCGTGGCTGGCCGAGTACGGAGAAAAACTCAAGCCTATGATCACCGATACCACCGCTCTCTTAAAACAAGCGGTCAAAGATGGGAAGAAAATCCTCTTCGAAGCACAGCTGGGCGCCTTACGGGATATCCACTACGGCATCTATCCTTTTACCTCTTCCTCCTCCCCCTTAGCGGCGTTTGCCCCGGTGGGCGCGGGGTTGTTTAACCGGCCGCTGGAGCGGATCATTGGGGTGGTGAAAGCCTATTCCACTTGCGTCGGGGAAGGCCCCTTTGTCACCGAACTATTTGATGAGGTTGGCGACCGGCTGCGGAAGATCGGAGCGGAATATGGGGCCGCGACCGGCCGGCCGCGACGCATCGGCTACCTCGACTTGGTGGCCACCAAATACGGGGCGGAACTACAAGGGGCGACCGAATTGGCCTTGACCAAACTGGATGTCTTATCCGGTGAAAAGAAGCTCAAGGTCTGCGTCGGTTATGAGATCGACGGGGAGGTGGTAACCGCCTTTCCGCTTACTCCGTTATTGTATAAAGCCAAGCCGGTCTATGTGGAGCTGGACGGTTGGGAAGAAGATATTTCCCCGGTGCGGTCCTATTCGGATTTGCCGGCCAAAACCCGCCACTATATCCAGTATATCGAGGACTGGCTGGAGATTCCGGTCAAATATATTTCGGTGGGGGCGAAAAGGGAGGAGATGATTGTGCGGTAATGCCAGGGCTGAATGGTGTTTTCCTCCTTTCGGTGAATTTCTTGGCATATTCTAGAGCTCAGCTCCGTTGAAAGCGGGCAGCCGCTTTATGGTTCTTCCTGAACCAAAAGCGGCGCGTGACTTCCTGTCGCGCGACCCGCTCTCATACTCCGCTTCGCTAAGAATACTTAACCAAGAAATTCAAAGCATACGGAAAACACCATTCAGCCCAGCTCAGGTAAAGGTTGGTAATTGTTTGCACATGGGGTAAATACAGAAAGGGGGTGATCAGGTATTCACTATTTTGACCGGGAGGTGATGATGGGTTCATAGCGAGAATTGAAGATAAATCAAATTAAATAGAAGCGCCAGGACTTGGCGGCAGCCAAGTTGACGAGGTGGGGGATCTCGGAAGATTCGGCGGGTGACCCCCGGTTGGGCCACGACCGTTAAAGAATTGACAAAACCGTCCAGTGATGGACGGGACAAAAGATTCGGGTGGCTTATTTTGTGTTGGCTTTTTTAACAACGGAAGGAAATGTTAACTTGCGGAGGTGCTCCGAGCATCATAAATAAGGCTTGACTTGTCCCAAGCTATCAACAGAGGGTGAATTAAAGCCTTGTTCCTTTCCGGTCTGCTTTTCAATTAAAATCTGTATACTTGGAGGTTAAATAGATTAATGTGCGGAATTATGGGTTATGTCGGCTCCGGTGAGACGGTCTCCATCATCCTGGACGGCCTGGAGAAGCTGGAATACCGGGGTTACGATTCGGTCGGTCTTGCCACCGTAGAGCGCGGGAGAATTAAAACCCAAAAAACGGTGGGGCGTTTGGCGGCTCTCCGTAAAATGCTAGCGGGGAACGGGAAACGGGGCGGAGCCGGGATTGGCCATACCCGGTGGGCGACCCATGGGCGCCCGTCGGAGCGGAACGCCCACCCCCATCTGGATTGTAACCAACGGCTTGCCGTTGTGCATAACGGGATCATCGAAAACTACCAGGAACTTAGGGAGCAACTGCAAAAAAAGGGGCATATTTTTATTTCGGAGACCGATACGGAAGTGGTCGCCCATTTGATTGAGGATTATTACAAGGGCGACCTGCTTGCGGCGGTCCGGAGGATCCTCGGCCAGCTAAAGGGCTCCTATGCCTTGGCGGTTTTATCCGCGGATGAACCCGGCAAGATAGTCGTGGCGCGGAAGTCCAGTCCGCTGGTGATCGGGCTGGGTACGGGGGAGAATTATATTGCATCCGATATTACGGCACTGCTGGATAAAACCCGGGACCTTTTTATTTTGGACGACAACGAACTGGCGGAGGTTACGCCCGCGGCGGTCCGCCTGACCAAGGCGGACGGGACCGAAGTGACCAAAGAAGTCTTTCGGGTGGAATGGGATGCGGTCACCGCGGAAAAAAATGGTTATGAAGATTTTATGCGCAAGGAGATCCACGAGCAGCCCCAGGCCCTCCAGGAAACCCTGGCCGGACGGGTTGACTGGGAAAAAGGGACCGTTGTCTTTCCTGAACTCAAAATTGGCCGGGATGACCTGTCGGCCATCCGCCGGATTCACCTGGTGGCCTGCGGCACAGCCTATCATGCCGGGGTGGTCGGTAAATATATCTTTGAAAGACTCTTACGGCTCCCCGTCGAAGTCGATCTGGCCTCCGAATACCGTTACCGCCAGGCGATTATTGGTCCGGACGTCTTAACGATTGTGATCTCCCAGTCGGGCGAGACCGCCGACACGTTGGCCGCTTTAAGGCTGTCGCAGGCAAAAGGTTCCCGCGTGCTGGGGATCACCAACGTAATCGGCAGTTCGGTGGCGCGGGAAGCGGATGAAGTCATCCTTACCCAGGCCGGACCGGAGATTGCGGTCGCCTCCACCAAAGCCTATACCACCCAACTATTAAGCCTCTATCTGCTGGGGATTTACTTTGCGCAGGAACTGGGCACCTTGGAGGAGGCTCTCCGGCAGCAGCTGCTCACGGAGGTGAAGCTCCTCCCGCATTTGCTGGAGAAGACCTTGGCCACGGAAACGAAGATTAAAGAGTTTGCCGAGGATTTTAAGGCCAAGGAGAATATCTTTTTTATCGGACGGGGGTTGGATTATCCCAGTTCGATGGAGGGGGCCTTGAAACTGAAGGAGATCTCCTATATTAATGCCCAAGCCTACGCCGCCGGGGAACTGAAACACGGAACCCTGGCCTTGATCGAGGAAGGAGTGCCCGTTTTTGCTTTGGCCACCCAACCGGACCTCTACGAAAAGATGCTGAGCAACATCAAAGAGGTGAAAGCCAGGGAAGCGACGGTGGTGGCCCTCGTGAGCGCCGGTGATTACAAGACGGAAAAATCCGTGGACTATGCCTTATATATCCCCAAAACCCATCCTTTTTTCACCCCAATCCTCGCGGTGGTGCCTTTACAACTCTTCGCTTATCATGTGGCGAAGGTGCGCGGTTGTGATGTGGATAAACCACGGAATCTGGCGAAAAGCGTTACTGTTGAATAAACTTTGGCCAGGGGAAGGGAGGCGGAACCCCCGCTTCCCTTTTCCGATCACGCCGGTACAGGTCGGCCGGAAACTACAGAGCAAAAGTCCGTCAAAGGAAAAAGCAGATCAAAGACGGGTTAACGGTTCATTGCAATCTGACTTAACGTTTTTTGTGCCGAAAAAAGGATAAGGCTGGGAAGATCCGGGGGTGAAACCATGATTGGGGTGATTGATTACAAGGCGGGGAATGCCCCGAGCGTGCTAAATGCGCTCCGCACGTTAAATATAAAGGCCCGGTTGGTCTCCACGCCGGAAGCGTTGGATTCGGTAACGGGGCTCATCCTGCCGGGGGTCGGTTCGGCCCGGGCGACGATGGACTCTTTACGTGAGTTAGGGCTGATTCCCGCTTTAGAAGAGAAGGTTTTCGGGGAGAAAACTCCGTTTTTGGGAATCTGCATTGGGATGCAGATCTTAATGGAATACAGCGCAGAAGGGGATACCCCATGCCTGGGTTGGCTCAAGGGAAGGGTGGATAAGTTCGACGGCGCGGTCCGGATTCCCCAGATGGGCTGGAATAAGGTAACTTTCCAGCGGAGGGATCCCGTTCTTGCGGGCTTACCGGAAAAAGAGTTTTTTTACTTTGTCAACTCTTACTACGTGCGTCCGGAGGCGGAAGAGGTGGTCCTGGCGACCACCCACTACGGGAGGGAGTTCTGTTCGATGCTGGCCTGGGGGCCGATCTATGCCACCCAGTTTCATACGGAAAAAAGCGGGGCGGCCGGTTTACAACTTTTAAAGAATTTTGCCTCGCTAGCGGGAGGTGGGCGATCTGCTGACGAAACGCCTCATTGCCTGTTTTGACATGCAAAACGGGATGGTGACGAAAGCCCGTCAATTTCAGAATAACATCCCGGTTGACCGGGCGGAGTTGGTGGCCGACCGGGTTTACCAGGATCAGATCGATGAAATTATTTTTTATGATATCACCGCCAGCGCCCAAAAGCGGTGCATCGACCTGGAAACCGTGGCGAAAGTGGCGAGAAAAGTCTTTGTCCCCTTTACGGTAGGGGGCGGGATTAAAAATCTGGATGAGATGTACCAAGTGCTCAAGGCGGGAGCGGAGAAGATCAGCATCGACTCGATGGCCGTCCGCTGCCCTGATTTAATCCGGGAAGGAGCCCTCGCCTTCGGCCGGCAATGTATCGTCCTAAGTATGCAGGTTAAACGGGTGGCCAAGAGTGGCCGTATTCCCAGCGGTTATGAGATTATGATTGACGGCGCCCGGGTCGCCACCGGCCTTGATGCGGTGGTCTGGGCGCGAAAGGGGGAAGAGCTTGGCGCCGGCGAAATTTGCGTAAACAGTATCGACCGCGACGGTACCCATGCCGGGTATGACCTGGCGCTGACGGCTTTGATCAGCCAACAGGTGAATGTGCCGGTGATTGCGTCCGGCGGGGCGGGTCATCCCCGCCATGTGGCGGAAGTCTTTACGCGGACCGGCGCTTCGGGGGCGATCATCAGTTCCATGCTCTATTCCCCGCTCATGCCGCGAAATTACACGGTGCGGGAGATCAAGGACTATTTGGCTGACTGCCGGATTCCGGTTCGCCCTTGGGTGGAAACGGATCCGGGAATGAAAACACAAGCATAGAAGATCTCTTGACAAAAAAGGGAAAGGAAATTAGAATAGAATTGTCTTGAATAACCGGTCAGTCAAGGAGTCGAGTTATTTGGTAAATATCGAACAACAGCAAGCCAAAGAGCGAATTTTGAACGCTTCGATCCAGTTGTTTTCGCAAAAAGGGTATGATGGCACCCGGGTCAGTGAAATTGCGGAAGTGGCAAAAGTAACTAAAGCGCTAATCTATTATTATTTTAAAAGCAAAGAAGAGATCCTGGATCATCTGGTCCATTCCCTGCTGGAGAATGCGGCGGCGATGACGATGGATTTTATTCATACCAATATTGTTCAGATGATTAAAGACGGCCGCCTGGATATTTTGCCCGACCGGCTACACTTTATGGACAAAGCGGCCATTGAGTGCTTTTTAGAAAATGCCCAAGTCTATTTTGAACAGGTTCTCGATTATGTTTTGGAGTACCGGCAGATTATCCGCATCCTGATGCTTGAATCTTTGAAGGATAGCAAACATCATAATGAATTGTTTCAACTAATGGATTTTACCCGGAGTGACGAAGGAAATCTTATTTTGAAAACCATCTCCGCCGTCGACCAAGAATTTAGTTATTCCCATGATTTACTGGTCTTTAATTTTTTCTATACCATTTGTCCGCTGCTCAATTTTGCGGTTTATTATGACGAGTATCAAGCATTGAGCGGTTTAAGCGGTAACCAGCTCCGGACAGCTTTTCTCCGTTCCTCCCAGATTATTTTCCGTTCCTTAATTACCGGACAGGATATTTTGTTAAAGAACCATGGCGTAAAACTAAAGAATCAGGTCTGAATCTTTAAAGATGGAATATAAATAGACCAGGTTTTTTTTTAAACATTCCTGACCAAACGGTCAGTCAACTAGTTGGCCCTTAGTCAACTGACCTTATAAATTAAATAAAAAAAGAAAAAGGAGGAGTAAAGGTGATTAACGGGCAAAAAAAACTGGTTGAACTCTTAATTAATTATTTGTCGGATAATCCTCTGGAAAAACTGCCGAAGATGTTTTCCCTGGTGGAGAAGCTGGACCGGGACCGATTGTACACTACGCAGATTCAGGCGACCAAAAAAGCATTGTTGGATGAGAACAGTAATTGGCGCCGTCTGGTTGAGAAGCTCTTTACCGAGGTGGATATCAAACTGATCAAAAAATTCCTGGAATGTTTCATTGTGAACGCCAATTTAGTGGGCGGACCGCGGGCCCGGGCGGCGGCCGAAAAACATGACTGCAACATTCCATGGGCTATTCTGATGGATCCGACCAGCGCTTGTAATCTTTCTTGCACCGGGTGCTGGGCGGCGGAGTATGGTTCCAAAAACAATTTATCCTACGAAGTGCTGGATTCCATTTGCCGTCAAGGCAAGGAATTGGGGATTTATTTCTATATTTTCTCCGGCGGTGAACCGCTGGTCCGGAAGAAAGATTTGATCAAACTCTGCGCCGCCCATCAGGATTGTTACTTCTTTGCCTTCACCAACGGAACCTTGGTGGACGAGGAGTTTTGCCGAGACTTGCTGCGGGTCGGTAATTTTGCTTTAGCCTTTTCGATTGAAGGGAATGAAGAGGCGACCGATCTGCGGCGTGGACAAGGGACTTACCGGAAGGTCGTTGCCGCCATGGAACTGATGCGCAAACATAAGTTATTGTTTGGTTACTCCACTTGTTACCACCGGTATAATACGGAAAGTGTGGGTTCGGATGAATTTGTGGACGATATGATCGCCCGGGGATTCCGTTTCTCCTGGAACTTCACCTACATGCCGGTGGGCAAGGACGCCAAACCCGATTTCATAGCCACTCCCGGGCAACGGGCTTATATGTACCGGCGGATCCGTGAAATTCGGGCCGGCAAACCTATTTTTGCCATGGATTTCTGGAATGATGGCGAGTATGTGCACGGTTGTATCGCCGGGGGCCGGTGTTATATCCATATCAACGCCGCCGGGGATGTGGAACCCTGTGCGTTTATCCACTATTCCAACGTCAATATTCACGACGCAACCCTCCTGGAAGCCTTAAAATCGCCGCTTTTCCAAGCCTACCGCCGGCGGCAACCTTTCAACCAGAATCATCTCCGTCCCTGCCCGCTGCTGGATAATCCCGAAGCCCTCCGGGAGATGGTGAAGGAATCGGGGGCCAAATCCACCGATATGCTTGCCCCGGAGGATGTGGAGGATTTATGCGCGAAAACCGCGCCGGCGGCGGCCAAATGGGCGCCGGTCGCCGCGGAGCTTTGGGCCGCCCGTGACGCAGCGCAGGCCTGCCCGGCTTGCGAAAGTAAAGGGTGAGCGCAAAAGGGATCGAAAGAACATCTTCCCTAAGCTTAACCGGGGACCCGTCAAGGCCTCCGGTTTTCTTCTCTGCGGAGCAGCAAAAAAAAAGACCCTTAACAAAGGGTCGAAGGGATAAGATTAGGGAAAATACTAACAGGTTGCCCTACTGGGGAGGATAGCCGAAAAAGTTTAATTTATCTATCTCTGTGCCATCTGTGATCTTTGCTTTTCCTTCACTATGGCCGTACAGCACTTTTCCCTGTGCAAGATAGGGCACCATTTCGCTAAAGGTCTTTCCTCTTAAATCTAAGCCGGTTGCCTGAAGATCAATGAGGATATGGATTTTGAGGAATTGTCCATCGAATTCTTCCGGTAATTCACAGGTAACCGTTCCTCCGCCGCCGGAAGGGGTGGAACTGTGAATAACATAGGCGTCCGGATCAATAGGATCCTCCATATCGCCCTCTTCGCCTTCGAAGGGAGTTAAATAGAAAGCGATCGGCTTACCTCCGGGCATGGGGTAGGTGTTAGACTGTTGATCATTATATACGGATGGGATCTTAAACTTTACTGTGATCTTTTCTTCTCCAGGTTCTCCGGGTTCTCCAGGTTCTCCGGGTTCTTCAGGTTCTTCAGGCTCTCCAGGTTCTCCAGGACTTCCGGGTTCTCCGGGATCTTCAATGGACGAACCAGTATAACCACTAAATTCAAAATCCGAGATCGTGACGCCATCGCTTAGCGTGATTTTTTTGGGTTCGGATATTTGGCCCCATAGGATCTTTTTATTTATAATATCATTTTTTATGTCGTCGTATGTTTTTCCCCTAAGTTCGTAGTCGCCTTCTAAAATTACTATGGCAATGATATAGCGTTCTTTACCGAGCAGGGAATCGGGGATTTTAAAGGTGACCTTGCCGCCGCCGTCCTTGGTGCTCCGGGAGAAAATATAATCATAGTCTAAAGGCGTATTCTGGTCGAATTCGAGTAAAGAGTAAAACCTGACTGTTTTTCCGGCGGGGATTGGAATCTCTTCGTCACTCGCTACATCTTTGAAGGTATCGGGCATAACGAAGTGGATTTGGGACGCGTTTGACTTTTTCTTTCCGCAACCGGTTAGGAAAAGGGTGATTAACATCAAATATTTAGTTTTTGGCGCGCCGGGTTAAAACGTATCCAAAAAGAATAGGAAATTTATAATCTAAGAATAGAATAAATAGAATGACAATGACAGATAAGATCTTACTATGAATTCCCATAAATGTCAACAAAGCCGCGTAATTTCCGGTTTATTCCCAGGATAAACCATTCCTTCCTTATAATTTATAAGAAGTTTCGGTCCTTCCAAAAGCCAAGCCCCATCCTGGCTGAAAACCAGTAACATTGCCAATGAAATTTCCTCAAATTTAGTGTAAAATAGTACCTGCAAAGGACATTCCTTTGGTGTAGAATTAGAGGATTTCCATATGACCAAAGGGGTTGCCTACCCCTTTGCCTATCTTGTAAAACAGAAGAAAAAAGAAAGCGTGGGAGAACAAGTGAATTTGCTGGTCACCTTAGATTCGAACTATCTTAAGCCGCTGAGGGTAATGCTTTACTCGCTTTTCGTCAACAACCCTCAGGAGCAAATTACTGTTTACCTATTGCATTCCAGAATCAAACCGGACGAGCTTTACAATCTTGAGCAATTTATTAACCAATACGGACACCGGCTGGTGGTGATCACGGTTGGGGAGGATGATTTCCAGGATGCGCCCGTGGTCAAGCATTACACCAAAGAAATGTATTACCGGCTATTGGCCTTTAAGTATCTCCCTGCCGATTTGGAGAGAATTCTCTATCTTGATCCGGATATTTTGGTTATTAACAGCATTAAAAACTTGTATGAGCTTGATCTGTCGGAATGGATGTACGCGGCTGCCTACCATGACCGGTTGATGGTCAAGGAGATCAATAGGTTCCGGTTTCTCGAGTATGAACTCGAAGAGTATTTCAATTCCGGTGTTCTTTTGATGAACCTGACCCGGCAGCGCGAATTGATCGATGAGGAAGAGATTTATGCCTTTGTAGAGAAGAACAAAAGCCGGTTGATCCTTCCCGATCAGGATATTTTAAATTCACTCTTCGCCAAGCATATCAAGAAGGTTGATGAGATTGAGTTTAACTATGATACCAGGTTTTATAAGTATTTCCGGTTCTTGAGCAAAGGAAAAATTAACATGGATTATGTGATGCGCCATACGGCCATCCTCCATTTTTGCGGGAAAAAGAAGCCGTGGCAGAGCAATTACAGCGGGGAATTTCATGCGCTGTATAAGCACTATGAAAAGCTGGCTTTTGAAAATGCGGTTCAGATCAGAGCATGAAAATGGGATCTTAAAGCAGGATCTGGAGCAGGCTGAGGAGAACCTAAAAGGGATTATTCTAATCTTTGGGGGATTGTTCATGGCGATCCATACGAAAACATCAAAAGCAATCTATAACGTTCTCCGTTTTATTATCGGAAGATGGCTTACCAAACGTTTTAATTTACTAGTTGATGGCAAGGAGGTAGCAGCTTTAAAACCTCCTTATCTTATTTTGGCGAACCATACAAATTTTTGGGACCCTTTTTTTGTCGCTTGTTGGCTGCCCGAACCGGTCTATTTTGTCACCTCCGATGAATATTTCCGCCATCCCTTCTTAAGGATGGCGCTGAAATTAGTCCGGGCCATCCCGAAAAGTAAGTTTATCGCCGATTCTGAAACCGTGCGGGCGATTCTAAAGGTGAAAAAGGCCGGAGGGGTTGTGGGGGTCTTTCCCGAAGGGAAAAGAAATTGGGACGGTGGAGCCGAACCGATTGTTTATTCCACCTCCAAACTGATTAAAACCCTGAAGACGCCGGTCGTGGTTGCTTTATTGAAGGGAGCCCATCTTTCTAAGCCCCGGTGGGCCAGGAAGTCCCGCCGGGGTCAGGTTCTCGTCTCATATCAAGTGATTTTAACACCGGAGGAGATTACCCAGTTAACGGTGGATGAGATTTACACCCGGGTTTCGGCGGCCCTGGCGTACGATGAATACAAGTATCAGGAACAGGTCAAGATTCCCTTTAAGGGTGGGCGGCTGGCGGAAAACCTTGAGTTATTCCTCTTTATTTGTCCCCAGTGTCAAAGGATCGGCACGATGGAATCGAAAGGGGACCAATTTTTCTGTAACTACTGTGGCTACCGGGTAGCCTACGATGAATACGGCTATTTCCATCGCCTTTCTCCCCCCGCCCCTCAAGGATTGAACTTTCATCAGCCCCAGGAATGGAATCGCTGGCAGTTAGCATTGTTACAGGCCAAGATTGCGGCCTGGCCGGAGAATTCCCAACCGCTCCTTGAGGACAAGTTTACCCTTTTGCTCCGCGGTTTGCGGTTGAAACCATTGAAAAAGTTGCACACCGGTCATTTACGGTTATTCCCTGAGGCCCTTGTCTTTGTTAGTCTGCAAGGGGTTGAGATCCGTTTTGACCTGGCCAAGATTAACGGCTTGAATGTTCAGTATAATAACAAACTCGAATTTTATTATGAGAATAGCTTATACCGTTTTATTTTCCGGCCCCGGGTTTCAGCGTATAAATGGACAAAAGGGATCGAGCTTGTCTGCGCCTTGAAAACAAATGATAAAGGGGATATTGTCAATGAATAATGAATGGACCTTTGTGCTGGATTTTGCCTTGGTGGGGTTGTTGTTGGCCTCGGCGACGGTTTTAAAACGGAAGGTGTCCTTGTTCCGGAAATATCTGATGCCGGACGCGATCATCGCCGGGTTCCTCGGTTTACTGGCCGGGCCTAGTTGTTTAAGGTTGATCCCGCTGGATCTGGACCGTCTAGGGACGCTGGTTTACCATTTGATGGCGATTGGGTTTATCGCGTTGACCTTAAAAGACCGGGAGCGGGCAAAAAACCGGGATATTACTAATACCGGAGCGATGATCGTCTCCACCTATTTGGTCCAGGGGATCCTCGGTTTTGGTCTCTCCTTATTGCTGGTTTCTCTCGTTTATCCCGATTTATTCCCGCCTTTCGGTTTATTGTTGCCGCTTGGTTTTGGTCAAGGGCCGGGACAAGCCTATTCCATTGGCCGGCAATGGGAATCCCTGGGCTTTGCCAACGGGGGAAACATCGGCCTCTCCGTAGCGGCGTTGGGGTATATCTGGGCTTGCTTCGGTGGGGTCTTTTTGATTAATTTTTTGATCCGCCGGCATAAAATCGACTGGCAAAAGCAGAAGCAGAAGCAGAATGCAAAAAAAGTGGTTTATGAGACGGATCACGCCGGCGAGATGGCCTTAAGTGAGTCGATTGATAAGTTCTCGATTCAACTGGCCCTCATCGGCATTGTCTATCTGGTCACTTATCTGACGATCAGCGGGGTCAGTATTGTCCTGAAACCTTTCGGCACCTTCGGGACCACCCTTTCCCAGTTGTTATGGGGATTTCATTTTATCATCGCTTCCTTATATGCCCTGCTGACCCGGGCAGTGCTCAATTACGCCCAGCGGAAAGGCTGGATGCACCGGCCCCAACTCAGTAACTATTTGTTGCAAAGAATCTCCGGCGGCTGCTTTGATTTTATGATTGCCGCAGCGATTGCCGGGATTTCCTTAACCGTTCTCCGGGAGTACCTGGTTCCGACCCTAATTATCACGACCCTGGGCGGAATTTTGACGATGGTCTACATTTGTTTTGTCTGCAAACGCCTTTACCGGCGGTATGGCCTCGAAAACACTCTGGCGCTTTACGGGATGTTGACCGGGACCATCTCCACGGGTTTAGCTCTCCTTCGGGAGGTGGATCCGGATTTTTCCTCGCCCAGTGCGGAATATATGGTCCTGGGCAGCGGTGTGGGGCTGGCTTTTGGTTTCCCCATGATGATTTTGCTAAATTTGCCGACAGTGGGATATGTTAATCAACAACCGGTCCTGTACTTCCTTTCCATGCTCGGGTTTGTTGCTTACCTGATTATCTTGGGTTTATTTATGTATTGGAACCGGCCGAAGAATATTACGGCGGGGCCGTTGACCCTTGGTATTGACCAGATCGGCAGGGGCGAAAGGGTCTCTTAGCATATAAAAGAGGAAAGGGAAAAGCTAAGTTAAAAAGCTAAGTTACGAAAAGGATTAGCGAAGGGAGTGCCACTATGCCGTTTACGGGAGAAAACCTGCTATTTGCGTTTGGCTTAACCTTACTAGCCGGTTTATCAACGGGCATCGGGAGTATTCTGGCCTTTTACGCCAAACAAACAAATAAAAAGTTCCTATCGGTGGCTTTAGGCTTTTCCGCGGGAGTAATGATTTATGTTTCAATGATTGAAATCTTCGCGGAAGCCCGGGTTTCCTTGGAAACGGTCTACGGGTCCACCAAGGGTTATTGGGCAACAACCGTCGCCTTTTTTACCGGGATCGCCATTATTGCGTTGATTGATAAATTTGTCCCCAGCCCCGGGAATCCCCACGATATGCAGAGCGAAGAAGATGTGGAAGCAAAACCGAACGACCCGGCTTTATTAAGATTGGGACTCTTTTCGGCGCTGGCCATTGCCATCCACAATTTTCCCGAGGGAATCGCCACCTTTGCCAGTGCGGTGAAAGACCCAACCTTAGGGATTAGTATTGCGGTGGCGATCGCGATCCATAATTTACCGGAGGGGATTGTCGTTTCCGTTCCGGTCTATTATGCCACGGGGAGCCGGAAAAAAGCGCTTTTTTACTCGTTTATCTCCGGTTTTTCCGAACCGTTAGGTGCGGTTTTGGGCTATTTTCTGTTATTGCGTTTTCTCAGCGAAGCGATGTTTGGGTGGATCTTTGCCGCCGTGGCCGGGATCATGGTCTATATCTCCTTGGATGAACTGCTCCCGACCGCCGAAAAATACGGTGAACACCATTATGCGATCTACGGATTGATTCTAGGCATGCTCACGATGGCGTTTAGCCTCCTGATCTTTGCTTAGTTTGTTTTCGCATTATAGTTTATTTAAATTATAAGTTTGCTAATGATAGGACCGTGATGAAGCAATTGACGGATGAAGAAAAGGTGAGGGGTGGGATGGGGATGATAAGTTTACTTACCGTCCAAACGCCCATCGGCCGCCTGGGGCTGGTGGAAGAAGAGAACCGCCTGACCAATCTCTATTTTGAACACGAAAGCCTCCCGCCCGGGTTGGAGGTTAGAAAAACGGAACTCCTGGCTGAGGCCAGTCAACAATTGCTTGAGTATTTCTCCGGGAAAAGAAGGGTTTTTACTTTGCCGCTGGCGCCCGCCGGGACCGGGTTTCAAAGACGGGTCTGGCAAGCTTTATGCCGGCTTCCCTACGGGGAAACCGTCAGTTACCAAGCGGTGGCCCGGGCCATCGGAAACGAAAAGGCTGTCCGGGCAGTGGGGCAAGCCAATCATCGCAACCCAATCCCAATCATAATCCCCTGCCACCGGGTGATTGGCAAGGGCGGCGCTTTAGTCGGTTACGGAGGTGGACTAAAAATCAAAGAAACCTTGCTGGCGATGGAGAAGGCATTTTTAAAGGGGCAAGCAGGATGAAGCCACGGACCAAAAGGATTTTCAAAGCGAACAATGATTGGCAGCGGGTGGAGGTCCTCAAAAGAAACCGGGAGAAACGCCATAAGTACCGGCAGTTTTTTGTCGAAGGGGTTCAAGCCATTAATTATGCTCTGGAATATAAGTGGCCGATCCGCTGGTTTGTTTATTCAAGGGAAAAACCTCTCTCTGCTTGGGCGGAGGAGGTTTTAGCCAATTCGCTGGCGGAGTTACACTTGGAGTTGCCTTACCAACTGATGGCCAAGTTAAGCGAGAAGGAAGAGGAAACCTCCGAACTGATTGCCGTGGTGGACATGGTTGAACGGGATTTGTCCACCATTGAAATGAAGGACGACTTGCTGGTAGTGGTTTTTGACCGGCCTTCCAGCCACGGAAATTTAGGGACTTTAATCCGTTCCAGTGAGGCGCTGAAAGTGGATGCCTTAATCATTACCGGCCATGCGGTTGACCTTTATGACCCGAAAACAATCCGGGCCAGTATGGGTACTTTTTTTGCGGTCCCGACCTTCAGGCTGCCTTCCCACCGGGAAGTTTTTTCCTGGTTTGAGCAGGTCAAGCAGAAACTCCCTACCTTTCAGGTGGTTGGTTCCACGGCTAAAGCCGATCTTTTGGTTGATGAGGCCAATTTAACTAAACCGATGGCTTTATTAATTGGCAATGAAACCTATGGGTTGAGCAATAACTATAAAGCGCTCTGTGACACGCTGGTGCGGATCCCGATGTACGGGGAGATCACTTCCTTTAACGTCGCATGTGCGGCCTCGATCATCCTCTATGAAATTGACCGGCAACACCGGAAAAACGACCGGAAGTGAGGCCGGCCGTTTTTTTATGCCAAGCCGCAGCGTTCGATAAAAGCGGCCAATTCTTCTTCTCTTAATCCGATGCCCGGTTGGCCGTCGAGGCGCTTGGTCAGTTCGCCCTTTTCAAAGAAAAGAACCGTCGGAATGCAGTTGATCCCATAAGCCTCGGCCACAATTTCTTCGTCATCCTGCACGGACCAAAAATCCTCCCGCCCGTGGGCGTATTTTTCAAAGACCGGCAGGAAGCGCCGGCAAAAAGGGCACCAGGAGGCAAAGACCAAAACTAATAACCGCTCATTGGCTTTGATGACAGTCTCCAGGTCCGAACGGTTGGTGATGATAAGGTGGTTGTTTTCGCGTAACGCCATCGAATCCTCCCCCGTTTTTCCATAGATTTAGTATGCTTCCTCCTTTTGAAAAGTACTCGGCTGATCCCTTTCTTCATGGATCCGGACGGGTGCCGTTACCATTGGATCTCATTCTTCCTTTACCAAGGGAATAAAGGCGCCATAGCCTTCTTCCGCCATCCGGTCGAGGGGTATGAAACGAAGGGCGGCGTAAATCCCCGGTTCATTATGATCCCAATATGCATTCGCGAAAGGTGGCTCGGTCTCCTCCAGTTGGGTGACGTCGTACTGGAGAGGGGTGAGTTTTTGGCGCAGGGTTTCCGGATCGGGTTTTCGGTAACCGGCGGGATTTTCACTTTTGCTTTTTTGAATAGCGGTAAAATCTGCTTCACCGGGTTTCGGTCCGTCGGTGATGGCATTGGCCGGAGCGGGCTCTGCTTTGGTCAGGAGGCTAAAGTCCACATGGCAATAGCCGCCCGGGTTTTTTTCCAGATAGTTTTGGTGGTACGCTTCCGCCGGGCAGAAATTGATAAGGGGTTGAACTTCGGTGACAATGGGGTCCTTGAATTGGGCTTGACCCTCCGCCATTACGGCGCGGATCACCGGCAAGTCATCTTCGTCCCGGTAGTAGATCCCGGAACGGTACTGGATACCCCGGTCGTTACCCTGGCGGTTACGGGCCGTCGGATCGATGATCCGGAAAAAATGGCGCAAAAGGGAAGCCAGCGTCACCCGCTCCGGGTCGTAGCGGAGATGGACCGCTTCCGCGTGTCCGGTCCGGCCGGAACAGACCTCTTCATAAGTGGGGGATTCGGTGGCGCCGTTGGCATAACCGGCGGTTACCGCCGCGACCCCGTAGACCCGGGCGAAATAGGCTTGCACTCCCCAAAAACACCCGCCGGCCAGCCAAATTTCTTTGAGTCTTTTCCCCTCGTAGTTAATTCCCTGGTTGGGATTGGGGGGCAGGGTTCCACGCATTTTTTAGCTCCTTTTTGTCTTATAATAACCATAATGCCCTAAAGGAATGCTTCAGCTTAAAGCTGTTGCCTGGTTTGCTTGACAGAAGTTTGAAAACGTGATAATATTAGACCGATCGTTCGGTATACAATGTGAGGTAGGAGCCGATGAAAAATAAAGGGATTGAGCGGACGGACACCAGAGAAAGAATCCTTGAAGCCAGCGCCAAACTCTTTGCCGAGAAAGGCTACAGCGCCACCGGAATCGACGAGATTGCCAGGAATGTGGGGATCACCAAGTCAGTCATCTATTATCATTTTAAAAACAAAGAGGATATTCTCCAGACCTTGATTGCGGAAGCCTTCGCCCAAATCCGCCAACCGGAAATTAATGAACCCCATAAGCGATTCCATGAAACCGGGGAACAGTTCCAGGAAGTAATGGACTTGATACAATTTATGAACACCGAGCGCAACCGGCAGATTATTAAAATTATCTTCATGGAATCGATGAAGGAGAAGAGTAAATCTGTTCCTTTGTTCGAAATTTGGGACCAAAGTCTGGCGCTCCACCGGAATTTTGGCGGTCATCCGGTTGATGAATGGCTAAACAATGATCCCCGCCGGAAAGTAGAGACTTTTTTCCTGTTTGTCCTTCCGTTGCTTACCTTTTTTATCTTTCGTGACCGGTGGTGTGACCACTATAAGCTCAGTCCGGAAGAGGCTTGGAACGCTTTGTGCGCAGGGCTGATGGATTATTTTTATCCAAAGCTGTTTTAGGAGTCCGGCGCGGGAACCTCACTTCTTTTTTTTTCCTATAAAATAGACCGAACGTTCTATCTATATATAAATGAACCAAAGGAGGATTTGACCGTCATGGGCAATTTATGGCCACGGGTCGCGGCCTTTGTCCTCAAACACCATAAAGGGATTGTGGTCACGACCGTAATTTTGGTATTCCTGAGTATCATCTCCGCCAGCAAGATCCAGGTGACCACGAAGATGAAGGATATGCTGCCTGCCGACAACCCCCAAGTCCAGATGAAGGATGAGGTTGATCGGTATTTTTCCGGCGGAACTTCGCTCTTCATTACCATTGAAGGCGATGACCGGGAAGCAATGGTGGCCTGCGCCGAGGCCCTGGTGGCGGAGATCGAAGCCAGGACAGGGCTCCGGGAGTACATAAGGACGATCAATCTGAAACTGGACAAAGATTTCGTTACTAAATGGGGATTGTTGTTACAAGAGGCGGAGGATCTGGCTGACTTAAAAACGCGGTTCACCCAAGTGAATCTATTACCTTTGTTGATCGCGGTGAATGATTCCTTTGAAGAGACTTACATTGAAAATTCCGGGGAGGAACTCTCCACGAGTAAACAGGAGAACGAAGCCGTGGCGATGCTTGGGGGGATGGAGACCTTCTTTACCCTTTTACGGAATTACTTAGCCGATCCGGAAACCGTTCCCCTGCCGGAACAAGGAGCGCGGCTGGCGGAGACTTTTTTGCTAGGCGATGCGTACGCCTTTAGCCCGGATCATTCGATGCTTATGTTCACCTTGACCCCCGCTTTTGCCATTGATGATTTTGCGATCCTGGTGAAGTTTATGGACGGAATAAAGGACGTGATCGCACTGGTGCAGAGGGATTATCCCCAACTGGTGATCGGGTATACGGGCGATGTCGCCATCCAAGCGGATGAACAATATGCCCTTCGCTTCGATATGCTGGTCCCCTCTTTAGTGGCGCTGGGCGTGATCTTCTTGCTCTTTCTCTTTTCCATCCAGCCCTTCCGGGCGATGCTCTTTTCCTTGCTCAGCCTGGTGGTGGGAATTATCCTCAATTACGGGATCATCGGGATCACCCTGCGGGAGATTAATATGCTCACCAGTACCCTGGGGGCGCTGCTCATCGGGTTGGGGATCGACTATGGGATTCAATTTGTGACAAATTATAGTCTTTACCAAAAGGAAGGGTATGCTCCGGACGACGCGCTCCGCTTAACTTACGCCAAGACGGGGATGGGGACCTTTTTAGCGGCGTTGACGACAGCGGTGGGCTTTTTTGTGATGGCATTGACCGGATCCGAATCCTTGTCCGAGTATGGAATCACTGCCGGGATCGGCATTCTCACTTGTTTTGTGGCGATGTTTCTGTTTTTACCGGCTCTTTTGTCCTGGTTCGGGAAGAAGACGCCGGCCAAGACCCGCCTTCCGGTAGTCGAGTATGGCTTCTTAGTTGACCTGGGCTTGTTTATCCAGAAGAACCGGATCGCCGTCTTGGTGGTGGGCGCGTTCCTGACCGGCCTCCTCTTTTTCACCATGTTTCAAAACCAGGTTGACCTGGACTTAATGGCGCTGGAACCCCAAGAGATGCCGTCAATTAAAGGGTACTACAAGGTAATGGAGGAATACGGATTGTGTCCCCTTTCGGCTTTGGCGGTAACCACGTCCTTGGAAGAAGCCCGGATCTTAACGAAGAAGCTGGAAGCAGAAGATTACATCGCCCAGGTCGAATCTCTGGCCACATATATACCGACCGCGGAAGAGCAGGAGGAACGCCTGGCGGCGATCAAAGAAATCCGGGAAATGGGCCGGCGCTATCAGGAGCTCTCCTATACGCCCGCCGATATCGGGCGCTTTATCGATGAGGTTCAACGTTTGGAGTGGAATATCATTGAAATCGGCGACCTCTCCGTGGCCGGTTTAGGTGAGAATAATAAGATTGTGCAGAAACGTAACCATATGATCCGGGAGATCTTCGGCGCAGAGACCGGCCGTCCGGGACGGGAAGTATTTCAGAGGCTCATCAGTCTCCTCAAAACTGATCCGGCGCTCTATGCCGACCGGCTCAGCCGCTTGGATACGCACTTTGCCCGTGCGATGGACGCCCTCATCTCGCAAATGGCGGCCGTCCAAAGGCCGATCACCGTGGAAGACCTCCCCGATCAGATTCGTGACCAATTGTTAAGCTCCGACGGAAAACGAAACTTGGTCATGGCTTATCCCCAGCAATCTATTATGAGTCGGGAAAACGGGCTCCGCCTTTTTGCCCAACGGATGGCGGGGCTTTCCCCGCGGATTACGGGCATGGCCATGGTGGCGGTTTCCTGGTTAAAAGAGATTATGGACGGGACCGTCAAGGCTGGGGTTTATATTTTCCTAACCGTTTTTCTCTTGCTCCTTTTCTCCATGAAGAGTCTCCGGAGATCCTTATTTGCGCTCGTACCGCTCACCGTAGGAATGGTCTGGATGTTGGGTCTCCATCCTTTGCTGGGCTGGCGGATGAACATGGTTAACATCGGCGTGATTCCGCTGATTATTGGTATCGGGATTGACTACGGCGTGCATATTGTGGAGCGCTTTACGGTGGAGAATGAAGATCTTGGGGCCGTCTTCCGGTATACCGGCAAAGCCTTGCTTCTTTCTGCGCTTACCACGATGATCGGTTTTGGATCATTGGGCTTGATTGGTTCCTTTGCCGGGGTAGCCTCCATCGGGGCCATCCTCTTTCTCGGGATTACGACTTGTATCGCGGCTGCGCTGACCCTCACTCCGGCTTTGCTAAGCTTGGGCCGGAAACCGGTGCCCGGGAAAATGTCAACCTGGCCGGAGCGAGGGAAGTAAAGCAGAGCTGGCTCCGGTGAAAAAAAGTAAGGAGGAGATTGGAATGAAGAAAAAATGGTTTTTCTTTGTTATGCTGGCGCTTGGGTTACTGATGGGCGGCTTAGTTCTCGCCGCGGAGGAAAATGCGGTGGCCATTCTCCGCCGTGTCGAGGAAAAACAGGCGACGGACACAATGGTCTCCAGGATGGGAATGTTCATTTACCCGGACGCCGGCGCCGATGACTGCCGCAGCTTCGAGGTGGTAGGTTACAGCAAAGGCGATGAAGACGAATATATATCCTTTCTTGAACCGCGGGGCATTAAGGGCTTGACGATTCTTTCCAAAGGCGACGACCAATGGATCTATTTCCCCTCCACCGGCCGGGTCCGCAAAATTGCCGGTAAAGCTAAGGATCAATCGATTCAGGGGGTAGGGGGCGACTTCTCTTATGAAGACTTAAGCGCCGGAAAATGGGAAGAAAAATATGACTTTATGATTGCCAGCAGCACGGATCAACAATGGGTCTTAGCAGGGACACCCAAGAAAGAGTCATCCTATTCCAAGGTGAATTTAGTTGTTGACAAGGAAAAACTGATGATCCTCAAGGTTGAATACTACAAAGCGAACGAAGGGCACTTTAAAGACTTAATTATGGATGAGATCAAAGTCCTTGACGGCCGTGAAATTGCCACCCGGATGACGATGATCAATTATTCAAAAAACAGTAAGACGGTGATTGTTATTAACGACGCCAAATATAACGTGGAAATTGA
>JAAYHY010000073.1 GCA_012735135.1 Bacillota bacterium
AATTACTGGTGTCGATGATCATGGAGGCTTTCCCTTTCAAATGTTCCAGACGGGACTTTTCCGCCTGGATACCGTCGGCAATCCGCCCTTCCGATTGTGCACAAAGCTCCGCATATTTAGGGAGCAGGACGGGCGGGAGGTTATCGACGCAAAAATAGCCCAAGTCCTCAAAGGCTCTCATTGCTTCCGATTTACCGGCGCCGGAGATCCCGGTGATAATGACAAAACTAATCGTACTAATCGCCAAACCCTCCCCTCAGTTCAAGGCCAAACCGGAAACCCATTACCAAAATATTAAGTTCGCGAAGGAGAAATTGTTTCCTGCCGGGAAATCTTGCTATCATTAAAAAGAAAAGCGCCGGCGGCGCTTTTCTTTTCCTTGTTTTCTTTATCTCGGTTGTAAAGCGGTGATCCGGCCGGTGTAAAAGGCGGTTAACTCCGTCGCCACCTCCGGGGAGACGGCCTCGCTAAAGATTTGAAAGGCCGGTTCCTCGGCATCGGGCAAAACCAAAGCCCAGCCCTGGTCATGAAAGACCTTCAGCCCGTCGATGATCTCAATTTCCTTCCCTTTGTTCTCTTCAAACAAATGGCGCATGATCCGGCCTTTCGCTTCCCAGGAGCAGTCCACCTGTTGCCGGGCGGTATAATAAGGAGGGAGGCGCCTGACCAGAGCCGCCAGGCTCTTTTCTTCGCCGGCCATTAGCTCCAGGATGGTGGCGAGAGCATAAAAACCGTCATAGGCCGCCTGGAAGCAACCCCGGCCGTCTCCCGTCGGAAAGAGGCGGGCTTCGGCCACCTTCTCCATTAACCCGCGGGGGCTGGCTTTCGTTCTGACCACCGTGCCCCGGTTCGCCTTAACCATCTCCTCGATGAACAAGGGGGCGGTCACCGGCAGGGGAATGGTTCCCGTCTCCGACCTTTTAAGCGCCGCCAACGAAAGCAAAGCCGTCAATTGTTCCTCCCGGACCGGAGTTCCTTCCTCATCAACCAAGAGGAGGCCCTCACCGTTCCGCACCAGAAACGCGCCGAGATCGGCTCCTGCCCGCCGGACCTGAGCCGCCAAGGCCGGGAAGAGCTCCTTCTGGAGATGCTCAATCCTCCGGTGGAAGCCGAGCGCTTCCTGCGGTAAGAGCGAGGCCGTGCAACCCAAGGCCGCCAATAACCCCGTCAACAAGGACCCCACCGGGCTTTCCGGGGCTTCCACCCCGACAACGGCTTTAAATCCGGCCCTTTTAATCCGGTCATAAGCCGTGGCTTTTAGGATCTTCTCCACATACCGGGGAAAGAAATCCACCACGGTGGTAAGCTGGCCTAACCGCCCCACCGGCGCCCGGCGAAACTCTTCCGTAAAAAAGGCCTGTTCAATCTTGCGTTCCAGATCCCGGTTGATATTCAAACCTTGTTCGTCAAAGCATTCCACTAAAAGATGGTCGGGGTCCGAAGGGGAGACCCCCAGTTGCAACCCGGCCGCCGCCTCCAGCGCCACCACCGCTTGCCGGGTGACGGGCGTTGCCGTCACGCCCAGATCGAGGAGGTGGACTCCGGTCCCTAATAAACCACTGGCGAGGGCCCCTTTCAGCTTTTGGGCGGCGGGAAAATGGTCGGTGGCCACCACCGCCCGGCTGTTCTCCCGCAAAACCGTTCCCAAAGCCACCCCCAGCTTGGCCGCAAACTCGGGCGTAAACTCCAGATTGGCCGTTTTGACAATCCCCTGGCGTCCGAAAAGGGTGGCGCCCCAGCGGTTACCCCAGACCAGACTGGAATTTAAGACGGAGCCGCTCTCCAGGTATTTGTCAGGCCAGGTCCGGACCTCCGGTTTGATCAACGTTTTGGCCCCGACGGTGCAACCTTCGCCTAAAACCGCCCCTTCATAAACGGAAACGCCCGATTTTAAGTGGGTATGGTGGGCGAGGATCGCCCCCCGGATCTCCGACCGGTACCCCACATAGGTATGGTTCCAGAGGATCGCCTTTTTCAACGAGGCTTCCTCCCCGACCCAACTATGGTCGCCAATGATACTATACGGCCCCAACCGGGCTTTACTCTCGACCCGCACATATTTCCCTAAGACCACCGGACCCTCCACCACGCTGTCCGGTGCTAATTCCGTCCCTTCGCCCACCCACAGGCGGGGGGCAATTTCTGTGCCGGGCGGAGAAAACTCCAGTTTCCCGTCGAGCAGATCATAGTTGGCCTGCCGGTACTGGGCCAGGTTCCCCACATCGGACCAGTACCCATCGGCCACAAACCCGTAGAGGGGCTCACCGGCCTGCAAAAGCTGGGGGAAAAGATCCTTGCTGAAGTCCACCGCTTTATTCTTTTCATAATACCGGAAGACTTCAGGTTCAATCAAGTAAATCCCGGTGTTCACCGTATCGCTGAAAACCTCGCCCCAACCAGGTTTCTCCAAAAACCGTCTGATCCGGCCGTCCTCCGCCGTGATGCCCACCCCGTAATCCAGGGGATTCGCCACTTTGGTCAGGACAATGGTCACCAATGCCCGGCGCGCCCGGTGAAAAGCCAAAGCCTCCGCCAGATTGATATCGGTTAACGCATCACCGCTGATCACCAGAAAGGTTTCATCCAGAAAGGTTTCGGCGTTTTTCACGCTACCCGCCGTTCCCAGCGGGGTTTCTTCGATAAAGTAGCGAAGGTTCACTCCAAATTCCCGCCCGTCCCCGAAGTAGTTGGCAATCACTTCGGGAAGGTAAAATAGGGTCATTCCGATCTCGGTGAATTGGTATTTCCTTAAAAGTTCCAGAATGTAACCGATCATCGGTTTGCCGGCGATCGGCACCATCGGTTTCGGCTGTTTACAGGTTAACGGGCGCAGTCTGGTCCCTTTTCCTCCGGCCATCACAATTGCTTTCATAAATAACCCTCCCTTTCTCCGTTAAGCTCTATGGTCTGCCGGGAAGGCCCCGGTTCAGCCGTTGTATAACGGCCGGTCGGGAAGGGGGTGACCGATGGCATCCCAAACCGGTTTGGCCCGTCCTTTTCGGCCACGGTTTTTGGCGGGATCCGGCCCCAAGCGGAGCGCTCATACTCGCTTTGCACTTCGGTATAGACATCGATGGTCCGCTGGGCAATCTTTTCCCAGTTATATTCGGTTTCCAAGTCACGGTAGGCCTGTTCCCGCAGGGCCTTGGCCTGTTCCGGATAGGTGAGCACCCATAAAATATTATCCGCCAACGATTCCGGGTTGTTGGGAAAGGCCTTTAACCCGTTTTTGCCGTGGTGGACCACTTCCCCCAACCCGCCGGTATCGGTCACCACCACCGGTGTCCCGGCGGCCATCGCCTCCAGGGCCACAATGCCAAAGGGCTCATAGAAACTGGGGAAGACCGCCACATCAGCGGCGCTGAAGAGGGCGTTTCTGGTTAAATCATCAATATAGCCGGTGAAGTAAAATTTATGGTAAAGCCCCATCTGCCGGGCCCGGTTATGCAAATGTTCGGCGTAGGGGCCCTTCCCGGCGATGATAAATTTCACCTTTTCGCGGCGGGCAAGGATCCGGGGGGCGGCATCTAATAAAAGATCCAGACCCTTCTCAAAAACCAGGCGTCCCACATAGAAAACGATCTGTTCATCATCGGCGGCGTACTGCCGCCGGATCGCCCGGACATCTCCGGACTGGCGGCGAAAGGCTTCCGGATAAACCCCGTTGGGAATAATCCGTAATTTATCAGCAGGAAGCTTGAAGATCTGTTGTAGTTCATTGAACATATAACGGCTGCAACAGATCACCCGCCAGGCTTCATAGGTCAACCACCACTCCACATTACTGATGTAGCGTTGCAGCTCATTATGGAGGCCGTTATTCCTCCCCCATTCGGTGGCATGAACCGTCGCCACCAGCGGTTTGCGGTAGGCATGTTTTAAGCCTTTTCCCGCATAAGCCACCAACCAATCATGGGCATGGATCAAATCAAAGGTTTCTCCCTGGGCCACCAGGGCGGCGGCCTTTTCCATCAGCCCCAAATTCAGCTGCATTACCCAAGAGATAAAATTTGGCGGTTGCGGGGCGCCGGAGTCCATCGGGTAAACCTTGATTCCTTTCTTCTTCTCAACCGTTTCCTCCTGCGCGACGCCCCTGGTCAGGACGGTGATTTCCTGTCCTTTTTCCGCTAAAGCCAGGGTCAGATCATGGACATGGGGGGCAATCCCCCCAACACTCTGCGGCGGAAATTCCCAACTTAACATTAAAACTTTCATTACGCTCCTCCTCACTCCAAACAGGCGCCTGCGATGATCGGTTTGGTAAAGTTGTAAACTTATTCTACCCTTCTTTGTAAAAGATAATCCGCCGCCCAAGATCATCCAGTCGCGGTCAAGCCGGAATAACTCCGGACATACAAAAAGCCTCCTATCCTCAATCGATAGAAGGCTTTGGGCAAAGATGATAAAAAAATTCCGCTTGTCGCTCCCTTTTCTCACCACCCGTCGGGCCGAATGGTGGCCAAGCCGGTGACTTCCTCGTGTTTTCCACTTATAACTGATCCAGTTTAGGGGCCTGACGCCGGATCTCCACGGCAAAATAGTCCATGATTCCACCAACCGGTGGTTGCGGTTTCCGGACCCGCACGACAACCTCCTCCAGGGGATAGGCGGTGACCAGCGCATCGGCAATCTCCTCGGCCAGGGCTTCCAAAAGATTAAACTCCCTTTCTTCGACCAGTTCCTTGATGAAGGTGTAAACTTCCACATAATTGATGGTCGCTTCCAAATCATCATTCACCCCCGCCTGCCGGAGGTCGAGATAAAGTTCGGTATCAACCTCAAAGCGCTGTCCCAACTCTTTTTCCGCCGCAAAAACCCCATGGTAACCGTAGAAAACCATATTGTTCAAAATTAACCGATCCGCCGCCATTTTCCACCCCTCTTTCCAGAATTATTTTACCGCAGAACGCAAAGGATGAGAAGAGCCTTTCGGTAAAGAATACTGGAAAAGGTAAATTTAATGTTAAGCAGTTTTTCGATCTTTTTTAATCGAATTGACAAACCACGAAATAAAGGTAAAATTAAACTGATGCAAAGGAGGGTGGTCCATGTCGCAAGTACAGTTCAGCACGGAAATTCAAAGGCTGAAAAAGGAAAAAAACGCTTTGATCCTGGCCCATACATACCAAAACGATGAAGTCCAGGAGATCGCCGATTTTGTTGGTGACTCGTTGGAACTGAGCCGTTTAGCGGCGGAAACCCCCCATCCGGTGCTCGTGTTCTGTGGTGTCCACTTTATGGCGGAAAGCGCCGCCCTTCTTTCGCCAGAAAAGACGGTCTTACTACCGGTGGCCGATGCCGGTTGCCCCATGGCCGAGATGGCCGACGCCGAAACGGTCAAAGAATGGCGGACCAAATATCCAAAGGCCGCCGTCGTGGCCTACGTTAACACCAGCGCTGCCGTGAAAGCAGTGAGTGATATCTGTTGCACCTCTTCGAACGCCCTCAAAGTAGTCCGTTCTTTGCCCCACGAAGAGGTGATTTTTCTGCCCGACCAGAACTTAGGGAGTTATATCGCCGCTCAGGTCCCCGAGAAGAAGTTCCATCTCTGGCCTGGTTTTTGCCGTACCCATCACCAAGTCACCGTCGAAGAAGTAGAACGGGTAAAAAAAGCCCATCCCGAGGCCAAACTTTTAATCCATCCCGAATGCCCGCCGGAGGTCTCCGCCCTGGCTGATTACGTCGGCAGCACCAAGCAGATCGTGGAACAAGTCGGCAAGATGGAGGGGTCGACGTTTATTATCGGCACGGAGATGGGAATCATCCACGGCTTAAAAAAACGCTATCCGGAGAAACGGTTTTATCTTTTAACCCCCCGTCTGATCTGTCCGAACATGAAGAAGACGACCTTACAGGATGTGGTCAACGCCCTGCGCACGCTCCAACCGGTCATCACGGTGCCGGAACCGGTCCGTTCCCAGGCCCGGCTTAGCCTCGAACGGATGTTAGCAATTAAATAGGTTCTCCTTCCCTGTCTCTCTTCGTTCCCCTCTCCCCGCTCCGGCGGGGAGATGTTTAAGCATTCACCCAAAACTAAGGAGGCCATGGCTATGAAGATCAGTGTCTCCACTGACGGTCTTGAGGTTCTTCCCTTTTTAGTAATCGGGAGCGGAATTGCCGGACTTTATACCGCCCTCAAATTAGCGGAGATCGCCGAAGTCACTTTGATCACCAAAGAAACCTTACAAGAGAGTAACACCACCTATGCCCAAGGGGGGATCGCCGCTGCCCTTAATCCCCCCGACTCGCCGGAGCTGCATTATAGGGACACCATCAAAGCCGGCGCCGGCCTCTGCCTCCCCGCCGCGGTTGAGGTTTTAGTCAACGAGGGCCCGGAACGGGTCCGTGAATTAATCACCCTTGGTGTCCCCTTTGATTCAGAAGCCGGTTCGTTGGTCATGACCCGGGAGGCCGCCCATAGTTACTCCCGGGTTTTACACGCCGACGGGGATGCCACCGGCCGGGAGATCAGCGAAGTCCTGGCCAAACTGGCCCGGGCCAACCCGAAGATAAAGATTAAAGAGAACTATTACGCGCTTGCGCTCCTCACCGGAGCGGAAGGGTGTTATGGCGTTTTGGCCCTGGATGAGCGCGGTACCCTCATCCCCCTGCTGGCCCAGGCTACGATCTTGGCGGCCGGCGGCTGCGGACAGCTTTATCTCCACACCACCAACCCCGAAGTAGCAACCGGGGATGGATTAGCCTTGGCCTTCCGGGCCGGCGCGCCTTTGGCCGATCTGGAATTTGTCCAGTTCCATCCGACCGCCCTCCATCTGGATAAGGCGCCTTGTTTTCTGATTACCGAGGCGGTCCGGGGTGAGGGAGGAATCCTCCGGAACACCAAAGGGCACCGGTTTATGCCCGCTTACCACCAACTAGCCGAACTGGCCCCCCGGGATGTGGTCGCCCGGAGTGTCTTGTTGGAGATGGAAAAGACCGGAGCCGACCATGTTTTACTGGATCTCTCCCTGCTCAGCCCGGAACTGATCAAGCATCGCTTCCCCAACATCTATGAAACGTGTTTAAGCTATGGATTGGATATTACCAAAGAATCGATCCCGGTCGCCCCGGCCGCCCACTATATGATGGGGGGCGTCGCCACCGACCTCAATGGCCGGACCGGACTGCCGCATCTTTTCGCCTGCGGCGAGGTGGCCAATCCGGGGGTACACGGGGCAAACCGGCTGGCCAGCAACTCCCTCCTGGACGGCCTGGTTTTTGGCCACCGGATCTTTGCCTATCTCCAAAACCATCCGTTGTCCTTTACGCAACTCCCCGCCGTCTTGGACGCCACTTATAACCTGGAAACCGATCCCCGGCAGATAGACGCTGATTGGCTGGCCCTTAAGCAGATGGCCTCGGCGAAACTGGGGATTATCCGCCAGGAAGAGGGGCTCCGCGAAGCCCAAACCTTTTTCCAGGCAGTGACCCCCGAACCAAAACCGGTCTTAACCCCTCATTATTTAGAACTGCAAAATATGCGTCTTTTGGCCCGGCTGATGCTGGCCGCCGCCCTTAAGCGCCGGGAAAGCCGGGGCAGTCATTACCGGGCTGATTTTCCGGAAACCGATCCGGCCTGGGTAAAACGGATCATCCATTATCCCCATGGTATGGAGTTGCTTCCTGCCGACCAACCCTTTACCTGGGCCTGGTAAAAGCGAGGTGTTTGTTGAATGGAACTCACCAGACATGTCTATGCCCATCTGGTCCAGCAGGCGCTGGCGGAAGACCTGGGGACGGGAGATATCACTTCGATGCTTACCATCGACGCGGACGCCACCGGTTCCGGCCGTTTTATCGCCAAAGCCCCCGGGGTAGTCTGCGGATGGCCGGTGGTCCAAGAAGTTTTCCGCCAGTTAAATCCGGCGATTTTTCTCGATATTGACCGGCCCGACGGCACACCGGTCCAACCTGGCGAGTGTTTGGCTGTAATTTCCGGCCCGGTCCGGGATCTGCTGAGCGGGGAGAGGGTGGCCCTTAATTTTCTTCAACATCTTTCCGGGGTCGCCACCGCCACCAGAGAACTGGCCGACTTAATCCGGGACTACCCCCATGTTCGCTTGGTTGATACGCGAAAAACCATTCCCGGACTCCGGGCCCTCCAGAAATACGCCGTCCGGGTCGGCGGCGGCTACAACCACCGTTTTAACCTGGCTGACGCGGTTTTGATCAAGGATAATCACATCGCGGCCTGTGGTGGAATCCCAGCGGCCATCGCCAAAGTCCGGGCGACCATCCCGCACACCATGAAGATTGAGGTGGAAGTGGAAAACGAAGAACAGGTCCGGCAAGCCTTGGCCGCCGGCGCCGATATCATCATGCTTGATAACATGTCCCCGGATTTAATGGCGGAGATGGTAAGGCTTATCGATAAAAGCGCCCTGGTGGAGGCCTCCGGAAATATTACCGCCGCCACCATCCGGACGGTTGCCGCCTGCGGGGTCGATCTGATCTCCGCCGGCAGTATAACCCATTCGGTAAAAGCCCTGGATATCAGTTTACGCCTGGTCAATGAATAAAGAAGAAATTATAAGCAACGGGGCGTATAGTGGCGTAAAAGCCACTTTGCCAACCCGTCCAACCCGGGAAATAGAATCCGTTCGGTGATGTTGGCTTGGTCCAGTTTATCGCGGATCTCCCATTTCAGATCATGGGGGATGATAATTCTCCGGTAAAGCTGTGGATAATTCTGGAGCCAATCGTCAAGGGCGCGGGTGGCTGAGGACATCACGGAAAAGAAAGCAAACTGGTTGACGATCCGTGAATCCAGGGAGGGGGGTTCAAAGAAAATGACTAGGTCGTAATCGGGCGCATGGTAAGCGTCAAAATCCTGAAGGGTCGGTACGGCCTCTTCCAGCATCTCCACCGTGAAAGCATTGGCCCCGACCTTTTCCATCGCCCCTTTGAGCGGTGGGGGTAACATCCGGTTAACCCGGACAAAGTCGACTTGCCAGATCACCCCGTCCCGGTCATATTTGGTCGTGTCCTCAGTGGCAAAATGCAAAGCGACAAAAGGTGAATAAGTCCAGTCCATCAAACGGGTCGGCAAACCATGGTGTTGCGCTAAGGTCATCACCCGCCAGTCGGAAGAGATGGTGCTGGGATCATCAAATTGGCCGTATTTTTTAAAGTTCCGCAGCAGATGGTATTCTAAATGGGCCTTGTTTCCGCAGACCCGGAAGAAACTGTTCTGTAACCGGTAACTACGATCGGACAGCCCGCGGAAGGCATAGTTGCTGCGAAACCGCCCCAGCTCCGGTTTCCAAGCATCATCATATAAACGTTCACATACTTCACTCCAACTCCCGACCACAATCTCGTTCTTCTCCATGCTTAACCCCCATTCCGCCACACCCGTCCGGCGTTACTCCTTCCGGACCGGCCATTTTCCCTCCTATGCTCAAAACTTATTATACAAGATTGATCCGGGTTTATGAGTTAAAAAGGCATAAAATTACCTCCAAGCGGCAATTTTATGCTGGTTTTTTCTGTTTATCTTTGCTACAATTGGGAAAAGCGGTTCCGCGTCGTTCCCGGCGGAAACTGGCGTGGTCGCCTTGGTAGATCAGCGTGGGCGACTCCTTGGCGATTGACCCAAAGAGGACAAAAAGAATTCGGAAGGGATACAAAATGGTTGATATCTTCATTCAATCGCTTTTGATCGGTTATTCCGGCGCCGTAATGCCCGGTTCTCTCCTCACCTATACGATCAAGCGGGGGATGCAAGCGGGGGCTAAAGCCGGCTTTATGGTTTCCCTCGGCCATTCCCTATTGGAACTGGTCCTGATTATCCTCCTTTATCTCGGATTCGGGCCTTTCCTCAGCACCGACCTGGCGCAAATCATCATCGGTGTTGTTGGCGGAATAATGCTCTTCTATTTAGGGGGTGGGATGGTGAAAGAGAGTTGGTCCGGAAAGGTAGAAATCCCCCTGCCGACGGCAACACAAACCGGAAAAGGCAACATGCTCCTGGGCGGGGCTTTAATCAGCGCGGCCAACCCCTACTTTTCCCTTTGGTGGGCGGTGGTCGGCCTCGGCCTGATGATGAAGGCCTTTAACCGTTACGGCCTGGCCGGTATCTCCCTTTTTTACCTGGGGCATATTTTCTCTGATTTTTCCTGGTATCTCTTTATTGCCTGGCTGGTTGGGAAGACCAGATCCTTTATCAGCCTAAAAGTTTATAAAGCGCTTATCTTCTCTTTAGGGGTTTGCCTGATCGGCTTCGGCGCAGGCTTTGTCGTCCATGCCCTCCGCCTGATGTTCCCCCTTTCCGTGCGCCCGTTGTTCTAATGGGCAAACCAATCTTGGGCAAAACGGGCCCCTCCCGGTGGTGTTTCTTCGCCCCCGGCAGGAGGTAATCCCTGGTGCAAATTTTTCTTTCCTCAAGCAGCCGCCAAAGACAAAAAACCGCCTTGCTGGCGCCGTCTAGCACCGCAGGCGGTTTCCCTAACCGATCCTTTAAAATAATCCCGTCGCTCAAATAATCGAAGCAACCCTCAGAATCTTACTCCGGCCGTCGCGTAAAGGGCCGGTTTTTCCGCACCCAAGTCCGTCGCCACATCCAACAGGACCGGACCGAGTTTCAAACCACCCCCGGCGGTCAAGTTGAATCCGTCCGTCCCCTGGTAACCCCCGGCTCTAAGGAAGAGGATCCCCAGTATGGGCTGTTCTAAACCCACATGGAAAATAGGGTCTCCTTCGCCCCGTAAGGGGGTCTCCAGATCAACGGCGACAACCATTCCCAACAGGGGTACTTTAACCGCTCCCCCCAGGACCATCCTGGTCGGTAATTCATAAGGCTCCGCTTCTAGCTTGAATTTGGTAAGGGGATAATCCTTCACAACAGCTCCGACCCGGACCAGTTTACCCACTTTGAATAAGGCGCCCAGATCGGCGGCAAAGCCGTTGGCATTGGTTTTTCCCGTGCTTCCGGCGGAGGTAAGGGTTTCTTCCTCCAGATAAAGATACTTCGCGTTCACCCCGATGGCCAAAAGTTCTGTGCATTCGGTCGCCAGGGTCAGGGTTCCTTCTTTAGCCCGGTTGATCTGCACCGTTTCTCCACTGCCACCAGCCACCGCTCTTGCCCCTATCTCGGTCGAGACGTTAAAGGCCACGTGCTCAAAGGTGAGACCGGCAGCGCCAACAAAGCCAAAGTTCCCGTCGACGGCAGATGAATCTTGCTGGGCGATGGCATCAAAGGTTTGCCAATCCCCCCGCACTCCACCGCTGAAGGCGAGGCCCATCTTTACCTGGGTAATTCCGGCCGGATTCCAGTAGGCGGCGGCGCCGTCATCGGCAATGGCCGTATAAGCGCCACCCATCCCCAGGGCACGGGCTCCTGCTTCCAAGTTAGATGCGGCGCAAAGGGCGGTGCTGGCCATGAGGAGAATCAATACGCACAATAAAATTTTAAAAACTTTAATAGGTTACCTCTCCCTTCTTCGTCACTTCCAAAGATCAGAGATTTCGACAAAAAATAGCTGATCCCTGCCCGAAACCGTCTTCCTTTACCGGGAAAAAAAGTTATAATATAAAGGTCAGAACGAAAGGAGGCTATCGCGTGCAAACGGAAGAACTACTGATGGCCCTGACCAACGCCGTCGGCCCCTCCGGGCGGGAAGACCGGGCCGCGCAGATCCTCATTGATTTTTTCACCACCGGGGAAGGCCGCCCTTGGATCACCGCACTTGAACGGGACCGTTTAGGCAATATTATCCTCCGCAAGGAGGGCTCCAGCCCCCAACCGCCCCGGTTGATGCTGGCCGCCCACCTGGATGAGATTGGTCTGATCGTGACCAGCTTCGAAGAGGGTTTTTTGCGGTTCTCCCCCATCGGCGGGGTGGACCAACGGGTGCTCCCCGGTCAGGAAGTGATTGTCCATGGCCGGGAAGATCTGCCCGGCGTCATCGGCGCCAAACCACCCCATTTGCAACAACCGGACGAGTCAAAAAAAGCGGTGAAAATCGAAGACATGGTGATTGATCTTGGACTCGCGGCCGACCGGATGGCTGCTCTCGTCCACGTCGGTGACCCGGTAACGATCAAGCGGGACTGCTGCGCCTTGAGGAACAACTTCTACGCCGGGAAGGCCATGGATGACCGGGCAAGCGTCGTCGCTTTAGTCGAGTGTCTGCGCCGCTTGAAAGACTTTCGCCACGAAGCGGAAGTGTTGGCCGTCATCACCGTCCAGGAGGAATTGGGGGTAAGGGGCGCCTTGGTCAGTGCTTACGGACTTAACCCCGATCTCGGGATCGCCGTTGATGTCACCCATGGAGAGATGCCGGGCTTGGCCGATTATGAAGGCTTTAAACTTGGACAAGGCCCGGCCATTGTTACCGGACCACCGGTTCATCCTTTAATCTTTGAAAAGTTAAAAACAGCCGCGGAAGCCGGAAAAGTTAAGTATCAGGTGGAAGCGGAGGTTACGCCCCGGGGAACCGACGCCTACGCGATTCAAATCGCCCAAGCCGGTGTCGCCAGTGGGCTGGTCAGTATCACCCTCCGTTACATGCATACTACGGTCGAGACTTTAGCGCTGGACGATCTAAAAGAAACCGGCCGCCTGCTGGCTGAATTCGTTACCCAGATCGACCGCGGCTTTCTGGAGGGATTAGCATGCTACTAAAGGAATTATCCGAATTAAACGGGGTTTCCAGCAACGAAACGGCGGTCCGGCACTTTATCCGCGACCGGATTCAAGGAAAAGTCGGAACCCTCCATACGGATCGCCTGGGTAACCTCATCGCCAGTAAAGGCCAGGATAAAAAAGGCCCGAAAATCATGCTCTCCGCCCATATGGATGAAGTCGGCCTTATGGTCGTGGGGATTGAAGCCAGCGGTTTATTGAAGATCAAAGCCGTCGGCGGAGTTGATGAACGGGTCCTGCTCTCGAAACGGGTCTTGGTGGGCCCGCAGCAGATCCCGGGCGTGATCGGGGCCAAACCCATCCACCTCCAGGAACGGGAAGAACGGCAAAAACCGGTTCCTCTTTCCGCCCTCTTTGTGGATATCGGCGCTACCGACCGGAGCGATGCGGAGAAAGCTGTCAAAATCGGTGATCTCATCGCTTTTGACACCAAAGCCGATTGCTTCGGGGATGGACTCTTTAAGGGAAAGGCCTTGGATGACCGGGCCGGGTGCGCCGTCCTGTTAAACCTAATCGAAAACGAGTATGACTTACCCCTTTATTATGCCTTCACCGTCCAGGAAGAAGTGGGGCTGAGGGGCGCCACCGTGGCCGCTTACGGCATTAACCCCGATTTTGCTTTGGTCGTCGAGACCACTTCGGCCGGGGATGTTCCCCCCCTGAAAAAACACCAGGCTTCCACCCGTCTCGGCCATGGTCCGGCCATTAGCTTTATGGACCGTTCTGTCATTGTCCAGCCCAAACTGGTTGAAACTCTGGTGGCAGTAGCGGAAACCGCCGGCCTTCCTTATCAGTTCCGGCAAACAACCACCGGCGGCACCGAAGCGGGCGCGATCAACCAGACCCGGGCCGGGATTCCGGCGGCGGTGATCTCCATTCCCTGCCGGTACATCCATTCACCGGTAAGTGTTTTAAACCTGAATGATTTTCAAGCCACCGTTAAGCTGATCGACGCCGTCCTGAAAAACATTGAACAAAGGGGGTTACCTGTGTGAAAGAATTACTCCGTAATTTAACGGCCATTGCTGCTCCTTCCGGCCGGGAAGAGCCGATCCGTGCCTTTATCCAAGCGGAGCTTGAAAAATACTGCGATGAACTGAAAATTGATCCCTTAGGCAATTTGATCGCCTTTAAACGCGGTGGCAAGACCAAACTGCAGTTGGCCGCCCATATGGACGAGATCGGGGTTATCGTGACGGCCATCGATGAACATGGATTCCTCCGTTTTGCCAATGTGGGCGGGGTTAATCCCCACCGCCTTGTTGGGCAACGGGTCCGCTTCAAAAACGGAACCATAGGGGTAATCGGCGTCGAGAAGATCGACGACATCAAAGAGTTAACTTTAGAGAAATTGTTTATTGATATCGGAGTTGCTTCCGAAGCCGAAGCCAAAGCCAAGGTGGGTGTGGGCGAAATGGCCGCTTTCGATCACAGCTTCGTTGACCTGGGCGAACGGGTGGTAGCCAAAGCCCTGGACGACCGGGTGGGTTGTGCCGTGTTGATTGAAGCCTTGAAACGGGTCCGTAAACCCCAGAACGACCTCTATTGCACCTTCACCGTCCAGGAAGAGGTAGGCCTCCGGGGCGCCCGAACTTCTGCCTTCGGCATTGGCCCCGATATCGCCATCGCCCTCGATGTGACCGGGACCGGAGATACGCCGGAAGCGCCCAAACTCGCCATGAAGCTGGGGGCGGGGGCCGCCATCAAAGTCAAAGACGTCTCCTTAATCACCCATCCCCGCGTGAAAGAACTCTTGATTGAACTGGCGGAGGAGATTGCCGGCGCAGACCGGGCAATAGCTGCAAAGCGGGAGGAAATGCGCATTATAAGCGACAGTTCGTCGAACCTCCAGGGG
>JAAYHY010000074.1 GCA_012735135.1 Bacillota bacterium
AGTGGTTCCCGGAAAGGAGCAATGCTTGCCACCTTCGGCCTGGGTGTCCTGATCTTTGTGGATGACTACTTCAACTGTCTGACTGTCGGGAACGTGATGCGGCCGATTACGGACAAAAACCGTGTTTCCCGGGCCAAACTCGCATATGTGGTGGATGCCACCGCCGCGCCGATCTGTATGATTGCGCCCATCTCTTCCTGGGCTGCCGCGGTAACCGGTGTGGTTGAGGGCTATAATGGTTTTGAACTTTTTATCCGGGCGATCCCTTACAATCTGTATTCCCTGCTGACGATGGCCATGATCGTGATCATCACTTTGATGGGACGCGATTATGGACCTATGCGGAAGCATGAGGAAAACGCCATCCGCACGGGGGATGTTTATACCACCCCCGACCGTCCCTATGCAGGTCAGGACGGCGAAGTGGCGGCCGGAAAAGGAAAGGTCAGGGACCTGGTTATTCCGGTGCTGATCCTGATTGTCCTCTGTGTTGCGGGGATGGTTTATACCGGCGGGATTCTCGAAGGCGCCAGTATTAAGGATGCTTTCGCCAACTGTGATGCTTCCTTGGGCCTTTCACTGGGTTCGGCGCTGGCCCTCATTATCGTGATTATTTATTTCATCCTCCGGAAAGTGCTAACTTTCAATGAATGTATGGCTTGCTTCCCCGAGGGCTTTAAAGCAATGGTCCCGGCGATTTTGATTCTGACTTTTGCCTGGACCTTGAGTGGGATCACCGGTCTGTTGGGGGCTAAAGAATTTGTCAGCGGTCTTTTTGCGGGTAGTGCGGCCGGACTGAAGATGCTCCTGCCGGCGATGGTCTTTGCGGTGGCGGTGGGGATGTCCTTTGCCACCGGGACTTCCTGGGGAACCTTCGGGATTCTGTTACCGATTGTGGTGGCGGTAGGGCTGGAACCGGAATTACTGGGTATCTCGGTCTCCGCCTGCCTGGCCGGGGCGGTCTGTGGCGACCATTGCTCCCCCATTTCCGACACGACGATCATGTCCTCGACGGGGGCTATGTGTAACCACATTAACCATGTGGAAACCCAGCTTCCTTACGCCTTAACGGTGGCGGCCGTCTCCTTTGTCGGCTATATCATTGCCGGTCTCGTCCAGTCGGCCTGGATTGTGCTGCCGCTTTCCATGGCGATGCTCTTCGGGGTGCTTTATAGCATTAAATTAAGCCAAGGAAAGAAGGCCGTCGCCCCCCTTGCCCAATAGGAGTTGGCCAGGAGGCAATTAAGGGAAAAGGGCAGGAAATAAGCCGCTAATGGACAGTGAATAAGGATAAACACCGTCCGTAACTGCTTACCTTGAGCAGCGAGGGACGGTGTTTTTTCATCCGCACATCCGGCGCCGGTTCACCCTTTTACTCTGCTGATGCCTGCTTTATTTGCGTTGCCGGGTAGTGGCTCCCACCGGCTTCGATCTGTGGGGGCGTAGTGATGAAGCCGGATCTATGCTCCGTAGATCCGGTAGTTCCCGCTGAGGGCAAGGAGGGTAAAGAAGTAGAGGCAGTTATCATAATAACGCCGCTGGTCCCGGCGTAAGGGGGTGCGCCAGAAGCGGTCGACACTGGCTTTGGCCACCGGCCCTTCGCTCGCCAGAGCGGCGGCGGCATTGGTGGCGATGAGCCCCACATCGTGGAGATACTCCGGTTCTTCCAGTTCCTTTCCATCAATGGTATATTTGGTGAACTTCTCTTTGTCGATAAAGAAAGTTTGGATTTTGTTGGCCAGTTCCTTTTGGCCTTTATCGGCCCGGAACCATTCGTAATCAAGGCCGATGTTCAGCGCTACCCGGTAGGAGTCACTATAGAAATCACCGTGACCGTGGCTGTGGACCGGGCTGCCATCATAATGGGCGTTCTCGGGAGCCAGACCCGTTACCGGATGGCAGGTCTTGTGTAAAAACTCCCGGCTGGCCTTAGCGGCGGCGGCCCAGAAGGCACTGTCTTCCGGGTTGCCCCAACGGGCAAACAATTCATAGAAATGGGGCACGTGATAAGAGGGATCGGTAAAATTACATTCGGGGATAAATTTGATCAATTTGGTCTCCGGATCCCACATGGGCTGGCCGGGCCGGCCGTTTTCCCCTTTATGGACCACCTCATGTAAAATGGCTTTCGCCTGCGCGCTGTAGTTAAAAGGCGCTTCCCGGTCGCCCCAGCGGTTGGCGGCAAACAGGAGGGCCATGGCGAAATACTCCTCCCCGTCGGGGGCCGGACCCTGGGCCCTTCTGGTCCCATCCAAATTGCAGGACCAGGCGAAATACCCTTTATAAACACCGCTTTCATGCCACATATAGGTTTTCGTCCATTTCCAGAGCCGGTCAAAGATCTCCTGATTGTCCATCTGGACCGCCATCATCATTCCATAGGACATTCCTTCGGTCCGCACATCGTTATTACCGGTATCGGTAATAAACCCCATATCGGCGCCGACCGGGTGGTAGAACCGGATCTGGTCATCCCCGAAGAATAACTGCTCCCAGGTCTCCCGAATCTTCCTGTTGATCTCTTCCCCGGAATAACCGTATTCCTGGAGGAGATTCCGGTACTTACCGGTAAAAAAGGCCCCTTTGTTTTCCATTTGAAGCTCCCCTTTCCTTCTCTTTTCAGCCGGGCTCAATTAGTGCTTTTATTCGTTTCTTCCGGAATATTCCCTGCTGCAAACTGGCTGGTGGGGGCAGGGGAAGGATCATGGGGGGTGAAAAAAAGTTGGGCTTTGGCAGGCCCAACTTTTTGCGCTTTACTCCGCCGCGGCGGTTAAAACCCGTTTCAGGATGGCGAGGCCCCGTTCCAGATCGGCGACGCTGATGTTGAGGGGCGGGACCAGCCGTATGGTGGTAGGGGTGACCGCATTTACAATCAACCCCTGCTCCAGACAGGAACGCATCACCGGTTGGGCCGGCACCGTCAGCTCAAGGCCGAGGAGGAGCCCCCAGCCCCGGACCTCCTTGATGACCGGCAGTTCCTGCTGCCAGCTTTGGAAGCGGGCCTTTAACTCGGCCCCTAAACGGTGGGCCCGTTCCGGTAATTTCTCTTCCTCCATGATCTGGAGGATGGCTAAGGCGGTGGCAAAGGCGATCCCGCCGCCGCCCACGGTGGAACTGTGGTCCCCCGGTTCAAAGGCGGCGGCCACGTCTTCCCGGGCCAGCATGGCGCCGATGGGGATCCCGCCGCCCAAAGCTTTGGCCAAAGTGAGGATCTGGGGTTTCACCCCAAAATGTTCCCACGCAAAATATTTTCCGGTCCGCCCCAGGCCGGTCTGGACCTCGTCGATCATGAGGAGGAGACCATGGCGCCGGCAAAGTTCAACGAGGCCCTGGAAGAAAGCGGGGTCCACCGGGTGGACGCCGCCTTCGCCCTGGACCAGTTCGAGGAGGACGCCACAGGTTTGCGGGGTGATCGCCGCTTCCCAGGAGGCCAGATCATTGATGCGGGCGTAACGGAAGCCGGCCGGCAGGGGTTGAAAGGCCTCTTGGTACTTGGGTTGCCCGGTGGCGGCCAGCGCCCCCATGGTCCGGCCGTGAAAGGAATTCTCCGCCGTGATAATCTCATATTTCCCGCCCATCCGGGTTTTGCCGTATTTCCGCGCCAGCTTGATGGCGGCTTCATTGGCTTCGGCCCCGCTGTTGGCGAAGAAGACCCGTTCCAGGCCGGAGAGGGCGGTCAGTTTCTCCGCCAGCAGGATTTGCTCTTCCAGATAAAAAAGGTTGGAGACGTGGATAATCTTGGCGGCTTGTTTTTGGATGGCGGCCACCACCGCCGGGTGGGAATGGCCCAAGGCCTGGACCGCGATGCCGCTGAGAAAATCCAAATACTCCCGGCCGTCCACATCATATAAATGCGCGGCGGCGCCCCGGGAAAAAACTACCGGTAACCGCCGGACGTTATTCATCAATACTTTTTCCGCCCTGGCGACCCAAGGGTCTATTTTCATTTCCTCAATACCTCCCGTCTCTTCAGTCTCGCTCTACGACCATGGTGCCGATCCCCTCGTCGGTTAGGACCTCTAAAAGCAGGGTATGGAAGCGCCGGCCGTCAATAATATGGGTCCGGTTCACACCGTGTTGCAAGGCGTAAATACAGGCTTCGACTTTGGGGACCATCCCGCCGTCGATCTGCCCCTGGCCGATCATCTGCTGGGCCTTTTCAATATCGATCGTTGATAACAGGGAAGAGGGGTCTTGGGGATCGGCGTAGATCCCTTCCGTATCCGTGAGGATAATCAATTTTTCCGCTTGGAGGGCGGCGGCCAGTTCCCCGGCGACCGTGTCGGCGTTGATGTTGTAAAAGGCCCCGTCGGCGCCCACCCCGATGGTGGCGACGATGGGGATATAACTCTTCTCCATCAGGAAGTGCAGGAGATCGGGCTGGATGGTCTCGATTTCGCCGACAAAACCGAGGTCAACCTGGTCATTAAGGTGTTTTTTCCGGGCGCGGAGCAACTGGCCGTCCTGTCCGGAGAGGCCGACAGCTTTGCCGCCGAACTGGTTAACCAGGGCCACCAGTTCCTTATTGATCTTTCCAGCCAGGACCATATTGACGATCTCCATGGTTTCGCCGTCGGTGACCCGGAGGCCATGATGGAAAGTGCTTACTTTCCCCACTTTCTTCAGGAGTTCGGAGATCTCCGGACCTCCGCCGTGGACAATCACGGGGTTGAGGCCAAGGTATTTGAGGAGAATGATATCGAGGATGACCGCTTTCTTGATCTCCGCATTGATCATGGCGTTACCGCCATATTTGATCACAAAGGTTTTTCCGTAGAACTTCCGGATATAAGGGATGGCCTCAATTAAGACCTGCGCCCGTTGGTTGAATTCTTCCATCTGATCACTACCCCCTTTTTCCCCCTACCCTTGGGAACAGATTATGAACGGTAACTCCCGTTGATCCGGACATACTCCTGGGAAAGATCACAGGTCCAGATGGTGGCGGCCGCTGCCCCTTGGTTCAGGTTGATCTCGGTGGTGATCTCCTTTTCCGACAGGATCTTTTTGGCCGCTTCTTCATCAAAGGCAAGCCCCTGTCCGGCATAGACTATTAGATCGCCTAAACTAATCCTGGTCTTGGCCGGGGAAAAATCAATCCCGGAGTAACCGACGGCCGCCAGGATCCGCCCCCAATTGGCGTCTTCGCCATAAAAGGCGGTCTTGACCAAGGGGGAGTTGGCCACGGCCCGGGCGGCGGTTTCGGCCGCCTGTTCAGTCCGGGCGCCGGTCACCTTCACGGTAATAAATTTGGTGGCACCTTCACCGTCTTTCACGATCATCCAGGCCAGTTGCCGGCAGACTTCTTCCAGGGCCAGCGTGAAAGCGTCCAAAGCCGGCCCCGCTTTGAGCGGTTCCCCGCCGGCCGCCCCGTTGGCCAGGAGGAATACGGAATCATTGGTGCTGGTGTCACCGTCGACCGTGATCCGGTTAAAGGTCCGGTCCACCACGGAGCGGAGAACCTCCTGGAGCAGGGCTTTCTCGACGGGCGCGTCGGTGGTGATCACCGCCAGCATAGTTGCCATCTGCGGTTGGATCATCCCGGAGCCTTTGGCCATCCCCCCCACCCGGATTTCCCGGCCTTCATGCTGGTAGGCCACGGCCCATTCCTTCGGAAAAGTATCCGTCGTCATAATGGCGCGGGCGGCGTCGGTCCCACCGGTGGCGGAGAGTTTCTCTTTTAAGACCGGAAGGGCGGAGAGAATTGGCTTTACCGGGAGGGGAACGCCGATCACCCCGGTGGAGCCCACGAAGAGGGCGGCGGGAGGGATATTGAGCAACTCCGCCATGGCGGTGGCGATCCTTAATGCGTCTTGGCTCCCTTGGGGACCGACACAAGCGTTGGCATTGGCGCTGTTGATCAGGACCGCCCGGGTGTGGGGGTGGTTCAGGTGCTCTTGGCTCAGCAGGACCGGGGCCGCTTTCGCCTTATTGGTGGTAAACACCGCGGCGCCGGCCGCCGGCGTTTCGCTGTAGACCAGGCCTAAATCGGGTTTGCCTGATTTTTTCAGGCCGCACGCCAATCCGGAAGCGAGAAAACCCTGGGGGGCGGTTACCCCGCCGGTTATGTAATGGAAAGTTTCCATGTTTTCACCTCATTTTCAATTCTTTTTGCCCGCAGCGTCAAAGATTTGCCGAAAGGACCGGCTTTACGGCCAAATTCCCAGTTCCGTCAGGCCGGTGGTTTCCGGAAGACCAAAAAGGAGGTTCATGTTTTGGATGGCCTGACCGGCGGCGCCTTTGACCATGTTGTCAAGGACAGAGAGGACAATGACCTGCCCGGTCCGTTCGTCCACCCGGACCGCCAGGTGACAGCGGTTGGAACCCAGGACGGCTTTGGTCTGGGGGAGGGCGGTCTCCGGGAGGACGGCCACCATGGGCTCATTGGCGTAAAAATCCCGGTAAATTTGGGTTAAGTTCCCGGTCGTGAGGCCTTCTTTTCCCGCCAGGTGCAGGGTGGTGAAGCTCCCCCGCGGCATCGGGACCAGATGAGGAGTGAAGGAGACTTTCACCGGTTCCTTGCCGATTTGTTCGGCAAAGGCTTCAACCTCCGGGGTATGCCGGTGGCCCGGCAGGCCATAGGCCTTGAAATCGTTGGCGATCTCCGCAAAGAGAAGGTCCGGTTTGGCGGAACGGCCGGCGCCGGAAAGGCCGGATTTGGCGTCGGCGATAATTAAGGAAGAAGCCAGAAGTTTATTGACCAGGAGCGGGGCCACGCCCAGTAAAATACTGGTGGGATAGCAACCGGGGTTGCCGACCAACCGGGCGCCGGCAATTTCAGCCCGGTTTAATTCCGGGAGGCCATATACCGCTTCGGCCAGCAGGTGCGGCGCCGGGTGGGTTGTTTTATACCAGGCTTCGTACAGGGCTGGATCTTTAAACCGGAAATCGGCGCCCAGATCAATCACTTTGCAGCCGGCCTGTAAAAAGGCGGGCGCCAGTTCGGCGGCGACGCCATGGGGGACCGCCAGAAAAACCAGGTCGCATTCGTAAAGGCGGGGGTCATCGGTGGCCAGGATCGGCTCATTGCCCAGCGGGGTCCCGTGCAAGGTGGGAAAGAGCTCCCACCCCAAACGGCCGGCCTGGGAGCGGGAAGCGAGCGCATGGATCTTCACGTTTGGGTGTTTGGTGAGGAGGCGTAATAACTCGCCACCGGTGTAGCCATTGACGCCAATAATGCCCACTTTAACCATCTATTCCATCCTCCCCCTAATTCTTGGCAGTTATTTCTCATAATTATATCCGACTTGCCACTGGTTGGCAATAATAAAAATACAAAATATGTGCATAAATATGTTAAAAATAATTTACGCGGCGCGGCCGGCCGGATTTGAAGGAGCCGGACCGGGGTTGAAAGCCGACTTAACCTGTTTGGGGGTGGGGTCCTCCGCAAAAAGACAAAAAAGCCGGGACGGGCTTGCGCCCTGCCCCGGCTTTCCGGCCGTGGAGAATGGCCGTGGATTTTTATTCTGGCGTCAGCCGAAGGGATCCGCCTTAACTGGCGGCGTTCAGAAACGTCTCAATCTTATAGCCGGCGGAGACCTCTTGCAACCAGGGATTATACTCCTGTTGCAGCTTTTGGTTGAATAAATACTCCTTAATCTCAGTCTTATTTTTTTCGAAATTGGGCTCTTCCGCGGCTTTCTTTGCTTCCACTTTGATCAGGTGATAACCATATTCGGTTTTGACCGGATCACTGATCGTGCCGGGTTTAAGCGCAAAAGCGGCTTTTTCAAAGGCGGCGGTCATGATCCCGCGGCCAAAGAACCCGAGGTCGCCGCCTTTTTCCTTCGAGGCGGTGTCTTTGGAGAATTCCTTTGCCAGTTTGGCAAAGTCTTCGCCCTTATCCAGGCGGGCTTTGAGCGCCTTGGCTTCCTTTTCGGTCTCCACCAGGATGTGGCTGGCTTTAACCTGTTCCTCCTGGGCAAAGTCTTCCTTGTTCTCTTCAAAGAAGGCTTTGATCTCGGCTTCGGTGACGGAGATCCGGGGCGCCAGGAGTTTTTTAAGTTTAAGGGTATTGGCCAGGTTCGCTTTTAGTTTTTCCAAGGAAGAGCCGTTCATCGCCAAGACTTGACTCAGGGTTTCTTCATCGCCATAGGTGGCGTAATAATTCGCCAGTTCCGCTTCGATCTCTTGGTCGGTAACGGAGATCTTTTGCTTTTTCGCTTCCAAGTCGACGATCTTTTGGGCCAGCAAAAGGTTTAAACCCTGTTGACCGGCTTGCTCCAGTAACAGATCGTATAACTCATCTTTGGTGATGGCTTCCCCGTTCACCTTGGCGACCACTGTCGTTTTGGGACCGGCCGTCCAATGGCTTACGCCCAGAACCGCGCCGGAGACGAGGGCGAGGATGAGGATGACGATGACCATGTTTCGTTTTATCTTGAGCGCCTTTAACTTCATTTGTTCCTTTCCACTCCTTAAGGTTAATGCTGATATTGTAGCAAACAAAGATGTCGGCTTTATGTCAAATGCGGAAGTAAATCCTGGTGGCGGGGGGATTTTTTGCAGGATTGGAACGGGGATTATTATCATCCTATCAGGGGTCGGGTGAAAGCCGGACGGACGCTTTGACAGCCAGGGCGGACCACTTGGTGGCCGACGCAGGGGCTTGACAGCAGGCGCGGACGATTTGGCAGCCGGCGCGGACGACTTGACGGTAGGCACGGACAATTTGACAGCCGGCGTGGACGACTTGGCAGCCGGTGTAGGGGACTTGACAGTGGGGGCAGGGGACTACTTCGGTAAAGTGAGGATGAAGGTGGTCCCCCGGGCGGAAGTTTCCTTTAAAAGGAGATCACCGCCCAGGGCTTGGGCGATCAGTTTACTAAAAGGCAAGCCCAGCCCCAAGCCGCGCACCCGGGTTTTTTTGGCGTGGCCGCGGAAGAAACGTTCAAAAATCAATTCCTGCTCGGCCGGGGGGATTCCGGGACCGTTATCTTTAATCTCAATCTCGATGGCTTTATCCTTTTCGCGCAGAATGACCTCGATTTCAACCTTGCCCCCTCCGGGATAGGCTTGTTTGGCGTTGTTCAGCAAGTTATAGAGGATTTGGCGGAGACGTAAGGGGTCGGTGGCTAACCTTAATTTTCCCGCCGGCAAGCGGGTGTTGATGGTGATCCCCTCCTTTTCCTGTCCCCGTAGCCATTGGGTGATCATCTCCGCAATTAGAGGATTAAGGCTTACGGGGCGCTTTTCCACCGGTAAAGCTCCGGTTAAAAAGGCGTTGAAGTCCAAGAGGTCTTCGATCATCCGCTGCAGGTGGGCGGTTTCTTGGTGGGCAAGCTCCAAAAATTCCCGGGCTTCGTCGCCGGTGACCACCTGATCCCGGAGGGCCTGGAGGAGTCCGCCGATGATTGTAACCGGGGTTTTCAGTTCATGGCTGAGCTGGGCCAGGAGTTCGGCGCGCAGGGCTTCCAATTGCTTTAACCGGGCGGCCATTGTTTTAAAGGCTTGGATTAACTCATCAAGCTCCTGTTCCCGAAGGTTTTCCGGTAAGGTGAGACGGTAATCGCCTTCGATAATTCGCCGGGCGGCGGCGGCCACTTGGTGGATGGGCTTGGCCAACCGCCGTGTGAGGAGATAGATTATAAGCCAGCCCAAGACCGCCAAACTGCCCAGCATAAACAGGAGCAGTTCGATGGCTTCCGGGTTTTGGTTGATCCCTTGGCGGGGATAGATCAGATAAATCGTGCCAATCCTCTGTTTTTCATAGCTTATCTCCTGTTTGACCAGGTGGAAATAGCCTCCTGACGGTAACGGCGGGAGAGCAGGGCCGGGCGCGGAAGGGAGGTTGAGGCGGGGCGGTAATTCCAGCGTTGGGAGGCCGGGGAAGCTGAAGACAATTTGGTGATGGTGATCGGCAATGAAAAGGATCAGGCCGGCGCCAAGACCGAGCAAACGGCGGCTACGCTCAATTTCTTCGGGCAAATGAGGGTCGATGACTAAGGAACCTTGAGGGCCGGCCGCGTTTTCGGCAAGGGTGGCCGCCAGAAGCCGGAGGGCGGCCAGGCGCCGCCGGACGGCCTGCTCCCGGATCCAGACGGTGGAAAAGAGGCCAACCAGCAAGAGACCGAGAAAGAGGGTGACTAGGTAACGGCTTGTCCAGTAGCGGAGGAGGGGCTGACGCTTCTTATTCCTGGTAGACACAGAACTGATACCCCACCCCACGGAATGTTTTAATCTCCCCTTCCGTTGCCGGCCAGTGGCGAAGGGCTTTCCGGATCCTTTTTACCGCCAGGTCGACCGCCCGTTCACTCCCTTTATAATCTAAGCCCCAAACCTCGGTAATCAACTGTTCCCGGCTGAAAGTCTGGTTGGGATGGCGGGCCAAGAAAAGGAAGAGGGAGAGATCGCGGGGGATAAAGGAAAGGGGAACACCCTTCACGGAGACGGTATGGGCGTGGAAATCAATCTTTAGACTCCCGTACTGTCTGGTTCCGGGGTTCTCCAGGATCCGGGGCGAACGGCGCAAGACGGCTTGGACCCGGGCGACCACCTCTTCACCGTTAAATGGTTTGGTGATATAATCGTCGGCCCCCTGGTTGAGGCCGGCTATTTTCTGTTTGGGCTGGCCTAAGGCGGTCAGCACCATGACCGGGCATGAACTTTGCTTGCGGATTTCCTTGAGGAGGCTCCACCCGTCCTTTCCCGGTAGCATCAGATCAAGGAGGACCAGGTCCGGCGCGCAAGCAGTAAATTGACGGAGGGCCTCGTCGCCGTCGAAAGCTTGAACTACCTCGTATCCGGCTTTCACCAGGTAGGCTTTTAAGACGCGGGAAATGCCGACTTCATCTTCGACGATTAAGATTCTTTTCCCCACTACCGGTTTTCCCCTTTTTATACCTCTTCCTCGCCATGGTTTTGTTAATGCCACGGTCCCCAACCTTCCATCCCTTAGATCTTTGCCGAAAAAGGGACGGTTCATTCCAATTAGTCACTTACGCTGGCTACCACCAGCTTGAACCAGGTAATGAAGATTGATCTAAATTGGAATTTCCGCCGGGGCAGAATGGTGTTCCCTTCCGGCAGTGAATTTCTTCGAGTATTCCAAAGCTCAGCTCCGCTGGAAGCCCAAGAATTTACGGAGGAAGCAAAAAGCGGTAATAAAGAGTAATTCCAGGACGGAAACGGGAAGCAGGGTCCAGGGAAAGCTAAGAACAGAGTGGCCGAAGGGTTGGGCGCGGGCGGAAGCGACGTGCGTTTACTGAAAATCCATCGAGTCAGGGGGCTTTTCATGCAGCGGGAAGATTTACTTTCCTATTTGAATTGGTTTTATAGTCTGGAAGTAAGCCAGGTGGATCTTTATATTGCCCAGAGTAAAAAGTTTAAAGGGACCTACGAAAGCATCGTCTTTGCACGGACCGCCGCCGTTGAGCAGCAACACGTGGATAAGCTCGCGGCGATTATCCGCCGGTTAGGCGGAGAACCCTATTTGCTCGGTGATGTGATCTCCCCGCTCTTTGGGGGCCTTCTTGGTAAGGCGCTGTCTTTTACAGGTCTAAAAAAGACTTTACAGGGGAATATCACCATTGAGAATAAGGCCATGTCCGATTATGTCGCTTTGCTTAAGCGGGTGGGCGAAGAGTTCGGTCCTGAACTGCAAACTGTACTCCAACATAATCTGGTGGACGAAGATGTGCATACCGCTTGGTTTGTCCAACGTTTGACCGATTATGAACTGTTGGAGCTGAAAGATTAGGGGGCCGGAAAGGGAGATCTGTAGATTGGTCGAGCCGGCCCAAGCGGGAATGGGGTTGGAACAGGTATCCTCAAAACCTCAGTAAAGTTCAGGGAGGAGGATGACTTGCCCCTGTTTAAGGGTGGCATCGGGGGACAGGGCATTTAGCCTTGAGATTAGCAAGGTGGGAATCTTAAAGCGTTGGCTTAAGGCGTTAATGGTATCGCCGTTCCGGACGACATACTTGACAATGGTCCAATGGGTTTCCTCGCCGGTAAAGTCAAAGCCTTGAACCGGATTTTCAAGGGGATCTTCGAAAAAAAAGCCGGCTTTAAGTTCGCGGGAAGAGATGCTCATGGTGGGGCTCCTTTCCATTTTTTCTTTTTAATTTTAGAAAAAGGCGGTATGGTATTTTATGAACCCCGGTCCGGATTGGTTCCCGGCGAGAACAACCAATTCAAGCCGCCTCCGGGGCTTCACCTCACCTGGCTTTGCTTTTTATCACTTTATGTGTGCTGGCGGTAAGCCGGCGTGAGCGACTAACTAGTGATGTTTATAGTAAAGTCTGGTATAATTGTGGTAGACGCACAAAAGAAGAAATTGCATAATTAACAAACTTCCCTTTGCTTTAAATCCGTAAATTATGTAATTTCTTTAGAGGTGGCACATGTTCATAAAAGAAAACAAAGGGAAGGGATTTGGTATGCGAAAGGGTATTATACTAGGGCTCATTTGTTGTTGTCTTTTCTTAGTAGAAGCGCCTGCGTTTGCTTCAGGCCTGGTGGATGAGGTGTTGTTCACTTCGGAATGGTGGCCGGAGGAAGATCGGCAGGGGGAGATCGAATTTTTCACCCTTGGCTTTCCTGGAGAAAATGCACCGGATAATAGTTACTTTTTGACCTTCCGCCAGCAAATAAAGGCGGATAATGTTGTGGCGATCAACGGAAGTATGGGCTATGATAAGACGCTTTTGCTAAATACCACGGCAAAATTTGGTAATCCCAATTTTTATTACGGGTTTGGCGGGTTGATCTCCACCGTCGGAAAGAGATTACTCTTTTTGCCCCGGGTCAATGTGGGTGGAAAGCTTGGACCGGACTTTTTCAAGCTGGTCCTGGATGCGGATTTTTATACTCTTGTCCTGGTAAACGCCGGGAAGTTCGAGGTCGGGGTGGAAATCCTTCCCCTGGAGCAGTTACGTTTTTATGGCGGGTTAGTTAAACCCTTCACCGGGACGGTGGTTACCTCCGAACTTTTGACGGAAACCATCTATCAACTGGCCGTCCTATTAAAAACGGAGCCGTTTTTTGCTGGCGGGGAAGTGTACTTCATCGATGGGACGGGGCCGGTTGTGCTTGCCGAAGCCGGCTTGAATTTTTCTTTTCTGTCCCTCTGTGGTCGCGTCTGCCTTGCCCCTCAGGAAGCGAAGAAGCCCGTTGCCTATACGGTCGGCTTGAAGGCGAATTATTAGGGTTTAAAAATCGGCGCAAGCCGGTTTTGTTTTGGAAATACATATAGATGAAGATTTGATGCGGAAAGAAGGATGTCGAATGAAGGAAAGGTTAGCGGAATTCCGCCAACTGCTGGCGGCGGAGAATTTGGAAGGTTTTATCGTTGCTTCACCGGCGAACCGGCGTTACTTAAGCGGATTTACCGGTTCTTCCGGAGTTTTAGTGATCAGCCGGGAGGAAGCCGTCTTATTAACGGATTTTCGTTATTTGGACCAGGCGACGGAGCAAACGCAAGCTTACGGTTTTCAAGTTAAAAAGCACCCGCCGGAGCTTTGGGAGACGGTGGCGGAGGAGATTAAGGGCAAATGCGCGGGCGGCCGGTCCCGGTGGGGGTTTGAAAGCGACCATCTGGTGGAGAAGCATTACCGGACCCTAAAGGAGCAATTGGACGGTTGCTGCTTTTTGACACCGACGGAGGGTTTGGTTAACCGTTTGCGCCGGAAAAAAACCGGGGTGGAGCTTGACGCCATCCGTAAAGCGGTGGAGATCACCGACCGGGCTTGGGCGCGTTTGCTGCCGGAGTTAAAGCCGGGCCGGACCGAGAAGGAGATCGCCGCTCTGTTCGAGTTTTTCCAGCGGGAATTGGGGGCGGAAGGCACCGCCTTCCCGACGATTGTCGCCTCCGGACCGCGGAGCGCTTTGCCCCATGGGGAGCCGACCGATCGCCAAATTGAAGCCGGCGATCTGCTGACTTTGGATGGGGGCGCCATTTATAATGGTTATCGCAGCGATTTTACCCGCACGGTTGTCGTAGGCGCCGAGCCCACCGCCCAGCAGCAAGCCCTTTATGATTTGGTGCTCAAGGCGCAGCAAGCGGCGCTGGCCGGGATGAAGCCGGGGATGACCGGAAAAGAAGTGGATGCGCTGGCCCGGGAGGTCATCGCGGCGGCCGGCTACGGGGATCATTTCGGGCATGGGCTGGGGCACAGTCTGGGTTTGGAGATTCATGAGGCGCCCCGGTTAGCGCTGACCGACGAGACGGTGCTGGAACCGGGGGTTGTTTATACGGTGGAACCCGGTGTTTATCTGACGGGCTGGGGCGGGATCCGGATTGAAGATGTGGTGGTCGTCACCGCCGGCGGGATTGAAAATCTGACCGGCAGTCCCAAGCGGCTGAAACCCTAGATTCCTCTCGACAGTAAGGATAGGCATATGTTAAAATAAAAAAGTTAAAATTCCGAAAAAAAGTAAACGGGAAGGCCCTTCCGGGCACGCTAGGACTAAGGAGGTACCAAAGATGATTTCAGTTAATGATTTTAGAACGGGGCTGACGATTGAACTGGACGGCCAACTCTACACCGTAGTGGAGTTTATGCATGTCAAGCCGGGTAAAGGAGCGGCTTTTGTCCGTTCGAAGTTAAAGAACCTCCGGACCGGGTTCACGGTGGAACGGACGTTTAATGCGGGGGAAAAGGTGTCGCCGGCGCGGATCGAGACCAAAGAGATGATGTTTTTATATAAAAGCGACGATGATTATGTCTTTATGGACAATAACACCTATGAGCAGATGACCCTCCGGGCAGAGGCCATCGGCGACGGGGTCAAATACTTAAAAGAGAACATGAACGTGATGATCCAAATGTATAATAACGAAGCGATCGGCGTTAACCTGCCCAATACGGTGGAGCTCAAAGTGGTCCAGACCGATCCGGGCTTTAAGGGCGATACGGCGACCGGCGGCAGCAAACCGGCGACGCTGGAAACCGGAGTGGTGGTGAACGTTCCCCTCTTCATCGAGGAGGGCGATATCCTCCAGATTGACACCAGAACCGGCGAGTATCTACGGCGTTCAAAGTAGGATTAGATGGATAGCCTTTCTCACCTCTAGTCATACTAGGGTTAGAACCAGAATGGGAGGTTGAGAAATGGAACTGAAAGAACAGGTCGCTTACTTGCGCGGGTTAATTGAAGGCCAGCAATTTCAAGGCGAAAAGGAAGAGGTCCTCTGGACCCAACTCTTGAATATCTGTGACCTCATTTCGATGGAAATTGAAAATCTCCGTGATGACCACGAGGAGTTAAATGAGTATGTGGAGGCCATCGACGAAGATCTCGGCTATTTAGAGGAGCAATATTATCCCTTGGAGGATGAGGAAAGCGGCGAGAATGAGCAGGCGATCGAGGGATAAAGCCGTGGTCAAGCCTGATCAATAGCATAATTTCAAACCCGTCCCCATATTTATGTACAGTAGGGGACGGGCTTTTTTTTGGGGAAAAGGCGGTGCTGACGTGAGCTTTGAAGAACAGGTTTTTCCCTTTATAACGCCTAAACTCCGGCGCGCCCTGGAAAACTTACGCCGGGCCGTCCCGGACCAATGGGGGAAGCTGGAGGAGATCCGGCTGCGGGCCGGGTGCCCCCTCCAGGTGGAGATGGGCCAATCAATGCTGGTGACCCCCGCCGGGGAGCCGACCACGGAACCGGGTTTTGCTTTGCGGGTGACAGCGGAGGATGTCCACCGGACCCTCCAGTTAATTGGGGGGAACTCCCTCTATACCCTGGAGGAGGAGCTGAAAGAAGGCTTTATTACGTTGGCCGGGGGGCACCGGGTGGGCCTGGCCGGCGAGTGTCTGGTGGAAGGGGGAAGGCTGATCCGGCTGAAACGGGTGACCAGTTTGAATCTGCGGATTGCCCGGGAGTTAAAGGGGATTGGCCGGGTCCTCCTGCCGTTGCTCACCCGGGCGGGCCGGCCCCTCCGGACGATCATTATTTCGCCGCCCCAGGCCGGGAAGACCACCCTCTTGCGGGATCTGATCCGTAGTTTCAGTAACGGGGAGGAATTGCCGGCGCCGGTCAAGGTTGGCCTGGTGGATGAACGGGGGGAAGTGGCCGGGAGCTTCCGGGGGGTTCCCCAGTTGGATGTGGGGGTGCGCACCGATGTCCTCACCGGTTGCCCGAAGCGGGAAGGGGTTTTTCTTTTGTTACGTTCGATGGGGCCGCAGATGATCGCCACCGATGAGATCGGTCGCCCCGGCGACTTGGACCTGATTGAGGAGATTCTCAATACAGGGGTGGGCTTTATCACGACAGCCCATGCCTGGGATACCAAGGATTTTGCGCTTCGCCCTTCTTTGCGGCGGCTCTGGGCCCGCGGATTGGTGGAACGGGTGGTGGTGTTGAGCCGGCGCTTGGGCCCGGGAACCTTGGAGGGGGTTTGGGACGGACGCACCAGAGAACCAATCTTTTCCCAAGTTCAGCGTTTGGAGGTCAGGAGATGAAGGTGATGGGCGCCTTATTGGTCATCGCCGCCGGCGGGATGGCCGGATGGGTTTATAGCACGCTCCTCAAGAAAAGGTGGACTATGCTTCAGGCTTTGATCCAAGCATTCCAGTGGTTGGAGACGGAGATTGGCTACGCCAGCGTGCCTTTGGGGGAGGCCTTCATGGGGATCGGCGCCCGGGCGCCGGAGGAAGTTAAACTGATCTTGACCACCTTTGCCGCGGCCTTAGACGGTCCTGCCGGGTTAACCGCCGATGAGGCCTGGCAGCAAAGTTTGGCGCAAAACCGGGAAGCCCTCCCCCTTAAAGTGGAAGATTGGGCCTTACTTGCCGACTTTGGCCGGACCTTGGGCGCCACCGACCGGGAACACCAGGTCACGGCGATCCGCCGGACCTTGGAGCGGTTAAAACACCAAGCTGCCGGGGCGGAGGAAGATTACCGGAAGAACGAGCGGCTTTACCGGTATTTAGGGATTGCCGGCGGGGCGTTGGTGGTTTTGATCTTTTACTGACCACAGGAATTATGGACGGCCATTCCTTTAGCCGGAAGAGCGACGGGGAGGGAAAAAGAGATGATGCCTGAGGTGGACCTGATCTTCAAAATCGCCGGGGTGGGGGTTTTAATCCTCTTACTCAATATCCTTTTTAAGCAGGCGGGTAAGGATGAATATGCCTATATACTCACTTTAGTCGGGGTGGTGGTCGTCTTTATTGTCGCCATTCAGATGATCCAAAGATTTTTCCAGGAGGTCCGGGCGGTCTTTGGTCTGTAACAGAGGTGAGGATGATTGGATATTCTCCTCTTTCTCGGGATCACGCTGGTGTCCTTGGTTTTAATTACCCTTTTGCGCCGGGAGTACAAAGAGTATGCGGTTTTGCTCTCTGCCGTGGTCGGAGCAGCGATTATGTTACGCCTGGTCGGGCGGCTCGCGGAGTTGATCACAGCGTTTACCTATTTGGCGGAGAAAGCCCAGATTGACTCGGATTACCTCTCAACCATTTTCAAAGTGATGGGGGTGGCTTATCTGGCCGGGTTCGGCGGGCAAATCTGCCGGGATGCCGATGAAAACGCCCTTGCTCTCAAACTGGAGTTAGCCGGAAAGATTATTATTCTGTTCATGGCCGTTCCGGTGATGGTGGCGATTTTGGAGATAGTCCTCCGCATCTTTTAACGTCGGATCCGGGAAAAGGGGGGATGGGCATGGGGGAAAGGAGCGACCGGCGCCGGTGGTTGGCGGGATGGCTGGGGATCCTGCTTATCCTGGCTTCACCGGCCCATGGTCAAGAGTTAAATCCATTGGAACCGGTTTTGGACCAGGAAATTGCGGCCCTCGATCTGGAAGCGCTCACTTCTTTTCTGGCCCGGTTGGACGGGGAGACCCAGGAGCTTTTACCCCGTTGGGATCTGAAAGGCTGGGTCCAGGGGGGTATGAAGCTGGATCTGGGCCAGTTACTCAAGAAGTGCGCCGCCTTTCTCGGCCGGGAAGTGGTGCTCAATCTCCATCTGCTGGGGAGGCTGATTTTGCTGGCGGTGATTGGCGGGGTCTTAAGCCATTTTCAGCAGGCCTGGGCCGGGGAGAGCATTGGCGGTTTGGTTGAAAATATTATTTATTTAATCCTCATGGGCTTGGCGGTGCAAAGCTTCACCACCACGTTACGGCTGGCCTATACGGCCCTGGAACGGGTGAACGATTTCGTCATGGCCATTTTACCTTCGATCTTCACTTTGCTGGCGGCGGCGGGGGGAGTCACCCTGACCACCGTTTGCCATCCGGTGGTGTGGGGAGGGACCGGGATCGTGATCAGCATCATCAAGAACCTGGTGCTTCCCTTAATTTTACTGGCCGGGATGATCGGGTTGGTTTCCCGCTTGGCGAAGGGTTTTACCGTGAGTAAACTGGCGGAGGTTTCCCGGCAGGGCTCGATTTTGCTCCTCACCTTTCTTGTGACCATCTTTTTGGCGGTCGTTTCCCTCCAGGGGGTGACAGTGGCGACCGTTGACGGCCTTGGTTTGCAGACGGCCAAGTTTGTTACGGGAAATCTGGTGCCGCTCGTGGGCGGGGTGGTCGCCGATAGCCTGGAGCTGGCCGCCGGGTGTTCCTTATTGATTAAAAACGCCCTCGGCGCCTTTGCCGCTTTGGGCGTTATTTTCCTCTGTATTTATCCGGCCTTAAAAATCCTGGTGGTGGCGTTTATCTACCGCTTGGCGGCGGTTTTTGTCCAACCGCTGGGCCAGGAGCGGCTGGCCGAATCCTTGCAGGAGATCGGGAAAACGGTGATGGTCATCTTCGCCGCCATCACGGTGGTCAGTCTGATGTTCTTCTTTTGCCTGACTATTCTGGTCGGGCTCGGGAACATGACCGCGGTCATGCGGTGAAGACGGGTGGCGTGCGAAAAGTGACCCGTGGAGAACCACGTATGACAAGTGGAAGGGAAAGAGCGGCGCGTAACAAGGGACGCGCGCGCGTAGCAGTAAAAGGAAGGGATAAGACGCCAGCCAATGAGCGGTAACGAACGGCGGGCAAGGGGTTGGTTCCGATGAAAGAAGCGCTGAAAAGTTTGTTGGCTTTAATTTTGTTGGCCGGTTTTTTGGAACTCCTGCTGCCCGATGATAAGATGCGCAAGTACGGGCAGATGGTGGTAGGTTTGATTGTTTTGTTCTCCTTCATCAACCTGGTGGTCCAGATCGGCCGGGATCTTCCGCTGAAGCTGCCGGAGGGTGGAGGGTTGGCCCCGCCGGCGACGGAGGTCTTAGTCGCCGATGGGCTGGATTTGCGGCGCCGGGGGGAGGAACAGGCCGCCCGGCTTACCGCCGCGGGCATCCAGGGGGAAGTGGAGCGGTTTTTACGACAGATCACCGGACGGGAGGGGATCCGGGTGGAGCTTCTGCCGGCCGTAGAAAAGGGAACCCGGCCGGTGCGGGTGGTAATCCCGGCGGACACCGGGGTTCCGGTGGCTGTTTTACAAAGAACGGTCGCCGCGCTATTGGCGGTGCCCGCCGATCAGGTGGAGGTGAAAGAGGAAGGTGAAGACGGGCAATCCTAAAGGTCTGTTTGATCCGGCCAAAATAAAGGATCTCCTCGGCTTGCAAAAGCTTCCAGTTAAGGAGAGAAAGCTGGTCCTGACCGCTCTCTTGTTGGTGGGGACCGGTATTGGGTTTATGTTGTGGGGCGGAAGCATGGAATCGCCGCCGCCGGCGCCCAGCCCGGCACTGCCGGCCAAAGGACCGGCCCTTTTGGAGACGGCCGGCGAAGACTGGAGCGAAAGCCGTCTGGAACGGGAGGTGGCGGCGGTGCTTGCCCAGATTAAAGGGGTTGGACGGGTGGTCGTCGATCTCCATCTGGCGGCTACGGAAGAGACGGCTTGGCTTTACCGGGAGGAACGTCAGGAACGGGTGACCCCGGCGGAGCAGGGCGGGGAGACCCGGGAGCTTACGGTCCGGCGGGAACCGGTTTTCCAGCGGAAAAGCGGTGGTGAAGAGGCTCCGGTCGCCACCGGAAAAAAGGCGCCTGTGATCAGCGGCGTGCTGGTGGTGGCGGAAGGGGCGTCCGATCCGGTCCTCCAGCGACAACTGGCCGAAGCGACCGCGGTTTTGCTGGGGGTCGCCCTCCACCGGGTGATTGTATTACCGTGGGGTTAATATTTAAAAAGTTTATAGGTAAAAAACGAGAAGTGGAGAAACTTAAAGGGAGGGTAGACGATTGAGGTGGAAAAGACCCGAGCCATTCTTCGCCTTACTTCTTTTTGGCGCGAGTTTTCTCCTCTTGTGCGGGGTTGGCTTCTACAGCCGGCTTATTTCCGGCGCCCCTTCACCGGCGCCGCCCGAACCCGAGGGCGCGGTTGCCGTCGTGGCGGCGGAAGACAGCAGCGACCAGGCGGCCCTTGCTGAATTTCGCTGGAACCGGGACCGGGAACGAAGCCGTCTCCAGGAGACTTTGGAAAAAATGCTCCGCACCGCCGAAGGGGAGCAAATCACCAAAGTCCAGAATGAACTGTTGGCTTTGGTGAAACGTCAAACCATGGAGAAGGAGTTGGAAAACCTCTTGACGGCGAAGGGTTATCCCTATAATGCGGTGGCCGTTTATCCGGAGGCGGTGGCGGTCATCATTAAACGGCAAGCGTTGAATCCGGTTGCGGTGGCTGAGATTGGGGAGCTGGTGACCAGGATCACCGGATACCGTGCGGAACAGGTGCGGATCATGGAATAAACCCGGAAGACCGGGCCGGGAAAAACCGCTCAAGAAAAAGAGGAAATTTATAGGACGGTGCGGAATAGAAATAACGTTTTCCATATGCCAAGCTAAGGAGAGTGGGACCATGAACATAAAGGAAATAAAAGAACTAATGCAAATGCTGGTCGAGACCGATATTACCGAACTTAACCTGGAAAGTGACGGCACAAAGATCGTGATCAAAAAGGGAGTTCCCGGAGTGGTGCAGCCGGTAGTTACGGTCACGCCGACCGCTTCTCCCGCGCCCGCGGCGACAGGAAACGTGGCCCCGCCGGCCCCGAATCCCCCTCAGGAGAAGGGCGGGCGAACGCTGGCGTCCAACCAAGAGTATGTCTGCGCGGAGATTGTGGGCACTTTTTACCGGGCGCCCGGTCCCGGGGAAGCCCCCTTTGTCCAGGTGGGAGAGATGGTGGAACCCGGGAAGACCTTATGTATTATTGAAGCGATGAAAGTGATGAATGAGATTGAAAGTCCGCTCCGGGGGAAGGTGGTAGAGGTTCTTGTCGATGACGCCGAACCGGTTGAATATGGACAACCCCTCTTCATCATAGAAAAAATCTAACCAGAGGCCGGAGGTGTGATGATCGGTGTTTGGCAAGATTTTAGTCGCCAACCGGGGCGAAATCGCCTTGCGGGTGATCCGGGCTTGTAAAGAGCTGGGCATCGAAACGGTAGCGATCTATTCCGAAGCGGATCAGAATGCTTTACACGTGCGCTATGCCGATGAAGCGGTTTGTGTCGGACCGGCGGCGCCGGGGAAGAGTTATTTAAATATTATTAATATTATTAGCACCGCGACGATTGCCGGTGTGGACGCCATTCATCCGGGTTACGGGTTTTTGGCGGAGAATCCGCGCTTTGTCGAGATCTGCGAGACCCATAATATTAAGTTTATTGGCCCTTCCGCCCAGGTGATGGAGAAGATGGGCGATAAATCACGGGCCAAAAGGATCATGCGGGAACAGGGGATCCCGGTGATTCCCGGTTCCGATGGGCCGCTTACGTCTGTCGAAGAAGCGGAAGAAGTGGCGGCCGCCATTGGTTATCCGGTCATCATCAAGGCCTCGGCCGGCGGCGGTGGCCGGGGGATGCGGGTGGTTTCTTCACCGGCCGAGCTGAAACAAGCGGTGCAAACCGCCCAGATGGAAGCGGAAGCCGCCTTTGGCGAGCCTGCGGTTTATTTGGAAAAGTACCTGGAAGAACCGCGGCATATTGAGATCCAGGTTCTCTTTGATGAGCATGGAAACGGCGTCTATCTTGGCGAACGGGATTGTTCCCTCCAACGGCGCCACCAAAAGATTTTAGAGGAGGCCCCTTCCCCGCGGGTCACCCCGGAACTCAGGAAAGCTTTGGGCGAAGCCGCAATTAAAGGAGCGCGGGCCGTCGGGTATACCAACGCGGGGACGGTGGAGTTTCTCGTTGATAAAGATGACCGGTTTTACTTTATGGAGATGAACACCAGGATCCAAGTGGAGCACCCGGTCACCGAGATGATTACCGGTATTGATCTGGTTAAGCAGCAGATTTTAATCGCCGCCGGCGAGAAGTTGCCTTGGCGGCAGGAGGAGATTACCCTTCGTGGTCACGCCCTGGAATGCCGGATCAACGCGGAAGATCCGGAGAAAAATTTCCTGCCCCATCCCGGACCGATCGATTTTTACCATGCGCCCGGCGGACCGGGGATCCGGGTTGATAGCGCGGCTTATTCCGGGTGTGTGATTAGCCCCTATTATGATTCGTTGGTGGGCAAGCTGATTGCCTGGGGCGAGACGCGGGAGGAAGCCATCGCCCGGATGATCCGGGCCTTGGAAGAGTATGAGATTGTCGGGATTCCGTCGACCATCCTCTTCCACCTGGAGATCCTCTATCATCCCGATTTTCTGAAAGGAGAATTTACGACGGATTTTATCAATAATTTGCTAAATGAGTTACAACCCGAATAAAATTGATGCGGGTTGGGCCATAAGATTATTATTGTATGGAGGTGGCAGGAGTGGCCAGAGATTTTAATTCCGAACAAGAGTGGGACGAGAAAAACGGTACGATCCGGATTGCCAACGAAGTGGTTGGCGTGATCGCCGGACTGGCGGCGATGGAAGTCAAGGGTGTTTACGGGATGAGCGGCGGTATGGTCGATGGCATTACTGAGCTCTTGAAGAAAAAGAACCTGTCCAAAGGGGTAAGGGTGGAAGTCGGGGAGAAAGAGGCCGCCATCGATCTTTCAATCATTGTGGAGTACGGTTCAAAAATCCCCGAGGTGGCCGTGGCCGTCCAGGAGAACGTCAAGCGGGCCATTGAAAGCATGACCGGTTTGACGGTGGTGGAGGTCAATGTCCACATCCAAGGGGTGGAATTTCAACAGGAGGAACAGCCGCCGGAGGAAAAACGGGTAAAATAAACGGGGGCAAGGAGGAAAGAATGGGATGAAGATTTCTTACCGCGTGGTAATTATCTTTAGTTCATTGGTCATGTTTGTGCTTGCTGTCTTCTTTTTCGGCCTGTTGCTGGGGAAAGATGTTTTTCAGACCCTTGGGGTGTTTAGCGTGGGGGAAGAGGGTAAGATCTTTAAACTCCTGGCGTTTCTCTTTTTCTTCGTCCTCTTCGTCCTCCTCTGGATGGCCGGGTTGCATACGAAAAAGGAATTAAGAACCATTATCCATGAAACCGAGTTGGGTGAGGTCCGGATCTCCTCGCCGGCCGTGGAGGCATTGGCCTTGCGGGCCGTGAAGAAGATCAGAGGGGTGAAGGAAGCGGAAATCCGGGTTTTAACCGAAAACAATTGCCTCAGTTTTCAGGTGGGGATCGTCAGTTCTCCCGATCTCAATATCCCCCAGTTGATCTATGAGATCCGGGATGAACTGCGCCGGTATATCCAGGAGACGATTGGGATTCCGGTCAGCAACACGGAAGTAACCGTGACAAGAGTCTCCTCCGAACCACGGGCCAGGGTCGAATAAGGAGGGCGGATGGATGGAAGAAAAAGATAACCACCAGCTTCTAAAGGTTTTAATGACCTACAAGGGGCGGATATTTTCGTCCTTGTTGGGGATTGTCACCGGGATTTTAGTGCTCTGCCTGGGCTGGATTAAAGCTTTGTCTTTTCTCTTCTGCGTCTTAACCGGGTATTTGTTGGGCAGAAAAATCGATAGCGGCAGCGAGTTAAGGCTGCCCAGATTGACGAGGTTTTTTCAAAGACGACGATTTCAGTAACTCGAGGTAGACAACGATGAGTAGACGTTTGGCAAGGGAATTGGCTTTCTTTGTGTTATTCCAGTATGATTTGGGGCGGGTGCCTTGGCGGGACGCGCTCCAGCGCTTATTGGCGGAGCATGAGCTTTCGCCGGAGGCGGTTACGTTTCTCCAGGCGGTGGTGGAGGGCGCCATCACCAAGCGGGAAGAGATCGACCGCCTGCTAATTCAATATTCGCAGGACTGGCCTTTATACCGTATGGCCAGCACCGACCGGAATCTACTCAGGCTGGCCATCTACGAATTGTTGTACCGGAGTGACATTCCGGTGGAGGTTACCGTGAATGAAGCGGTGGAACTGGCGAAGAAATATGGGGATGAGGATTCCGGGAAATTCGTTAACGGTGTTTTGGGCAGTGTGATCCGGGAAATTCGAAAATTAGTGGAGGTACCCGTCAAGGCCGACGGGAAGCCGTAAGGATAGGAGGATAAAGTTTGGGGTAAAGACAAGCGGTTCCACCTCCTCCGGCTACTATCTCGGTCTGGATACCAGTTGCTATACAACTTCTTTGGCGCTTACGGATGCGGAGGGAGGCGTCGTTCAGGATTGCCGCCGGGTCCTAACGGTGGAGAAAGGGGCAAGAGGGCTTCGACAATCGGAAGCCCTTTTCCAACATTTGAAGAACCTTCCCGAATTGGTGGAAGCAGGCGCGTCTTTCCGCCCCCTGCGCGGGGTGGCTTTTTCTGCCCGTCCCCGGCCGGTGGCGGGTTCCTACTTACCGGTCTTTTTGGCCGGAGCCAATTTTGCCCGGGTGATTGCGGCGACCGCCGGGGTTCCGCTTTTGCCCTCTTCCCACCAAGAAGGCCACATCCGGGCGGCCTTGGTGGGTTCGGGACTGACCAGCGAGGCCTTTTTTGGCTTGCATCTTTCCGGAGGGACGACGGAATTGTTGGCCGTCAAAAGGAAACCGGGAGGGTTCACCATCAAGCTGCTGGGAGGTACCTCCGACTTGCATGCCGGCCAGATGGTCGACCGGATCGGGGTTGCGCTGGGTCTTCCCTTTCCCGCCGGCCCCCATTTGGAGGCGTTGGCGGAAAAAGGAGAGGCGAAGCTCCGGCTCCCCGTGGCCGTGCAGGGCATGACGGTCAGTTTTTCCGGACCGACTTCCGCTGCTTTACGTTACTGGGAGAGCAAGGTGGCCCCCGCCGACCTGGCCCGGGCAGTCTTGGACTGCCTGGTGGAATCGGTTTTTCTTCTCCTCAAGGCCGGAGTGGAGACGGGGGAACCGGGTTGTCATGAAGTATTGATCTTTGGCGGAGTGGCCAGCAATGCTTACCTCCGCCGGGAGCTTGTGGCGCGGACCGCTGGACTGCCCCGGGGGCTTAAGGTGTATTTTGGGGAGACCGGATTATCCTCGGATAATGCGGTGGGCCTTGCTTTACTGGCCCGGGAGGCTTTGGCGGCCGGCGCCGGGGAAGGGGGAAAAAGCCGTGGGGAATAAGATGTTGGTGATCGATGGGCATAGCCTGGCGCACCGCGCCTTTCATGCTTTAAAGGATCAGCAGTTACGGACTTCGGAGGGCCTGCCGACCAGCGCCGTTTATGGCGTGGCGACGATGGTCCTGCGTTTGCTGGAGGATGAAAACCCCGATTATTTGGTGGTGGCCGAAGATTTGGGGAAAACCTTCCGGCATGAAGCCTATGCCGACTATAAGGGAACCCGGAAGGAGATGGATGAAGAGCTCCGGGTTCAAATGCCTTATATTAAGGAGTTCTATGAGAGCCTGGGGGCCCGGGTGATTGGGGTCGCCGGCTTCGAAGCCGATGATGTCATCGGGACCATGGCCTGTCAGGCCCAAGCGGAAGGGCTCCAGGTTTGTATTGTGACCGGGGACAAGGATGCTTTCCAATTAGTGGCCGACGGGGTTTGCGTCTACTATACCCACCGCGGGATCACCAATCTCGTCCGGGTGACCGACCGTTACCTCCAGGAAAAACATGGTTTGACCCCCGCCCAGTGGGCCGATTACAAAGCCTTGCGGGGTGACCCGTCCGATAATATCCCGGGGGTGCCCGGGATCGGGGAGAAAACGGCGGTTAAATTACTGAAAGAATTCGAGAGCTTGGATAATCTGCTGGCCCATGTGGAGGAAATTGCGAATGAAAAGCTCAAAATGGTGCTGGTGACCCATACGGAAGAAGTCCGGCGGTGGCGGGAACTGGTCACAATTAAACGGGACGTTCCGCTGCCGGTGGCGGCGTCCGCTTGCCGGTTTAAGATGGATAAAGAGCAATTGGCTGCTTTCTTCCGGAAGCTGGAGTTCAGGAGTCTCCTCGGGAAGGTGAAGAAGGTGAAGGAGGAGGAGGTCCCGGAAGTGGCGGTGGGGGCGGTATTAAACCCGGAAACCCGGACGCTGAAGGGGGATGATCTCCCGGCCTTCTTGGAAGGGAGCAGCGACCAACCGGTGGCTGTTCAGTTTTTGGCGACGGCCGCCACCTGGCAACAAGGGGAAGTCTTGGGGGTTGCCCTGGCCAAAGAAGGGGACGAGCCGGTCTATCTCCCGCTGTCCGGGAGCGGAGCGGCCTGGCCGGAACCGCTGGTCCGCTGGCTGGCTGACGGAGCGACGAAAAAACTGGCCCATGACGGCAAAACCCAGATGCTCTTGGCCGATTTTTACGGGGCTTCCTGGGACGGACTGGTCTTTGATACTTTGCTCGCCGCCTACTTGGTGAGCGGCGGCCGGTGGAATCTAAGCCTGGAGAATACGGCCCATACCCTGCTCGGGTTGGAGCTTCCCGTCCTGCAGGATGAGAAAGGGAAACCGCGGGAGGTCTTTGCGCTACCAGGGAGCTTGCCGGAGGCGGATTTAGCCGCCGCCGGCGGCCGCCGGACGGCGGCGATCTTAAAACTCCATCCGGTTCTGGCCGCCCGGATCCGGCAGGAAGGGGTCGGCGCTTTATTCTATGAGGTGGAGATGCCCCTGGTCCGGATCTTATTTGCCATGGAGAAGGCGGGGGTCAAGGTTTCCCCGGAGCGTCTCGGTCTTCTAGAGGAGAAATTTACCCGGCAGATTAAAGCGGTGGAAACCGAGATTTACCAATTGGCCGGGGAAGAGTTTAATATTTCTTCCCCGAAACAGTTGGGGGTGGTCCTCTTTGATCGGCTGGGGCTTCCGGTGGTAAAAAAGACAAAGACCGGATATTCCACCGATGCGGAAGTCCTGGAGGAACTGGCCGACCGGCATCCGTTGGTCCAGAAGGTCCTGGATTACCGGGGGTTGGTTAAGCTCAACTCCACTTATGTCGAAGCCTTGCTGGGACTGGCGGCGCCGCCCGATTACCGGATTCATACCACTTTTAACCAGGCGGTGACGGCGACGGGCCGGTTGAGCAGCACCGACCCCAACCTCCAGAATATCCCGGTCCGCAGTGCGGAGGGGCGGGAGATTCGGCGTTGTTTTATCCCTAAAGACCAGAATACCCTCTTCCTCTCCGCCGATTACTCCCAGATCGAATTACGGCTCCTGGCCCATTTTGCCGGCGATGAAAAGCTGGTGGCGGCCTTCCAAAGCGACCAGGATATACACCGGCGGACGGCGGCGGAGATCTTCAACCTTCCCGCCGAGGAAGTCAGTTCCGAGTTACGGGCCCGGGCAAAAGCGGTTAATTTTGGGATCATCTACGGGATTAGCGGGTTCGGGCTGGCGAAGGGGGTTGGGGTCTCCCGGAAAGAGGCGGAAGCCTTTATCGATGCTTATTTTGCGCGGTATCAAGGGGTAAAAACCTATTTGGAGCAGGCGATTGCCAAGGCCCGGGAGGAGGGTTACGTGACCACGATTATGAACCGCCGGCGCTACCTGCCGGATTTAAAAGCCCGCAATTTCCAACGCCGCTCCTTTGCCGAACGGATGGCGCGGAATACGCCGATTCAAGGTTCGGCCGCCGATCTGATTAAACTGGCCATGGTCCGGGTGGATGCCCGTTTGCGGCAGGAAAAACTTCCGGCCACCATGCTCTTGCAGGTTCATGACGAGTTGCTGCTGGAGGTGGACCGGGCGGCCTTACCGGAGGCGGCCAAGATCTTACGGGAAGAAATGGAGGGTGCCTTTGCCCTGCGGGTTCCTTTGGAGGTTGACGTCAAGAAAGGAGAAAACTGGGGGGATTTAGCCTAATGCCGGAATTGCCTGAAGTCGAAACCATCCGCCGCTCCCTTTTGCCGCTGGTGCAAGGGAAGGTCATCCGGGAAGCCCGGGTTTATTTAACGAAAGCAGTCAAACCCGCTCCGGAGGAGTTTGTGGCGGAGCTTAAGGAAAAGCGGATCACCGATCTGGAGAGGCGGGGGAAATACCTTATCTTTCTGCTTGATACCGGACAGCGCCTGGTCTTTCATCTCCGGATGGCCGGCCGTTTGGTCTGGCAAGGAGAAGCTTCCCCCCTGGCCAAACACACCACGCTGGTTCTGGATTTGATGGACGGTCATAGCCTCCATTTCGTTGATCCCCGGAAATTCGGGACGGTGGTCTTATCACCGCCGGCGGCGCTCCCCGGCGGCCTCACCGGTTTGGGCCTTGAACCGTTAACGACGGACAAGGGTGAGCTGCTGGCCGCTTTGGAAAAAGCGGCGGCCCGCCGGTCCGGACCGGTCAAGGGCCTCCTTTTGGACCAAAGCGTCCTCGCCGGGTTGGGGAACATCTATGCCGATGAGGTTTTATTTGCGGCCGGGATATCCCCCCTGCGCCCGGCCCGGGAGGTGACGCCGGCCGAATGGGAGCGGATCTACCGGTGGATGATTGAGGTTTTGAATGAATCCTTGGACCACCGGGGGACCTCCCGCCGGGATTATGTGGATGGCCGGGGCGAACCGGGTGATTTCCAAAATTATCTGCGGGTTTATGGCCGGAAAAAGGAACCTTGTGTCAAATGTGGCAACCAGTTGGTTTATGCCCGGGTGGCCGGGCGCGGCACCCACTACTGCCCCACCTGCCAGCATTAGAGAAAACCCCGCCAAAACAGGGGATCAGGGGGGAGAGGGAAGATGTCACCGGGTTTTGTGATTGGCTTGACCGGCGGGATCGGGACGGGTAAAACCACCGTCGCCCGGATTTTGGCGGATTTGGGCTGTGCGGTGATCAGTTCCGACCGGATCGGCCACCAGTTATTGGAACCGGGAAATGAAGTCTACGAGAAAGTTAAGGCCGAGTTCGGCCCGGGAATTCTTCGCCCCGGCGGGCGGATCGACCGCGCGGCCCTGGGGAAGATTGTTTTCCACCATCCCGGACGGCGGCAACGTTTGAACCAGTTGACCCATCCGGAGATCATCGCGCGGGTCAAAGCGGAAACCCGGAGGTTAAAGGCCGCCGGCCGGGATGTGGTCGTCGAGATTCCCCTGCTTTTCGAGGCCGGTTTGGCCGGAAAGACCGAAATCGGTCTGGATGAGATCTGGGTGGTGGCGGCGGCGCCCGAAATCCAACTGGCCCGGGTAATGGCCCGGGGCGGCTTGGGGGTGGAGGAGGCAAAGCGGCGGATCGAGGCGCAAATGCCCCTGGCGGAAAAGATCGCCCGGGCCGATGTGGTGATTTATAATAATGGGGAGGAAGGGGAATTAAAGGAGGAAGTGGCCAAACTTTTGGCCGCCCGGAAGCGGGCGCATATTTCCCGCTTTGAGGCATAAAATGATTTGAGGCAAGGAATGCCCCGGTGGAAGGGTATTCCTTAGGTTAATTGTTGGTGGGTGAGGATTATTTTTATCCTTTTGAAAAGACGCCATCTTAAGCTCGTCCTCTTTATCCTCTTTTTTCTCCTGGGGGTTCTTCTCCATAAGGCCGTCGGCCGTCTTGCTTTCCCCTATCCCTTCCGGGAAGAGATTGAGTTGGGCGCGGAGTATGCCGGGGTGGATCCGGAACTGGTTGCGGCTTTGATTTATGTGGAGAGTAAATTCGACCCGAAGGCCCGGTCGCGGAAGGGGGCCCGGGGCTTAATGCAGCTTATGCCGGAGACGGCCTTTTGGATCGGGGCGCAAAAGGGATTGGCTTTGGAAGAAGCCGATCTGGACCGGCCGGAGATCAATCTCCAGCTTGGCATCGGGTATCTGGGCTATTTATTCCGGGAGTTTAACGGCGACCGGGTGATGGTCCTGGCGGCCTATAATGCCGGTCACGAGAAGGTCAAAAGCTGGCTGGCCTCCGGCGCTTGGGCGGGGAAGGTTGATGATCTGCACCGCATCCCTTACCTGGAAACCAGGCGTTACGTGGCGAAGATCATGCGGACTTACTACATCTACCGTTATTTGTATAAGGACCAGGCGTAAGCGGGGAAGAAGGAATAGGGCCGGTCTGAAGCGGGATGGTTCAGGCCGGTGAAGAATAGATTGGGAAAAATGCGGACAAGCGAGTGTGTGAAAACAATGAAGATTGGTTGGATCTCTTTGGGTTGCCCCAAAAATCAAGTGGACACCGATTATATGATCGGCCTGGCGGAAGAGGCCGGCTTTACGCTGACGGCCAAGCCGGAAGAGGCCGATATTCTCGTGATTAATACCTGTTCTTTTATTGAAACCGCGACCCAGGAGTCGATCGATACCATTTTGGAGTTTGCCGCCTATAAAAAAGACCGGTGCCGCTTGTTGGTGGTGGCCGGTTGTCTCCCCCAAAGGTACGGGCGGAAACTGGAAAAAGCCCTGCCGGAAGTGGACCTTTGGCTGGGCACCGGTGAGTATTCCCGGCTGCCGGAGTTGATTAAAGCCGCCTTTGCCGCAAAGCAGGGGGAAAAGTATTTTGCCCAGGAGCCGGCCGGGTGGTTGCCGCCGGCTTTGGCCGATCGGCCTCTGACCACCACCGGGCCCTATGCCTATGTCAAAATTGCCGAAGGCTGCGACCACCACTGCCTTTATTGTATCATCCCCCAATTGAAGGGGAGATACCGGAGCCGGGACCCGGAGAGCATCGAGGCGGAAGTCGCCGCTTTGCTGCGGCGGGGGGTGAAAGAGATTAACCTGGTGGCCCAGGATACCACCGCCTACGGTCAGGACAGCGGCGGAGCCTATAACCTGGCTTCTCTCCTTTCCCGTCTCGACCGGTTGGAGGGGGATTTTTGGATCCGGTTACTCTATACTTATCCGGCCTTGATCACCGATGAGCTCCTGGCCGCCATCGGCCAGTCGAAACATGTCTGCCGCTATTTGGACATCCCTTTACAGCATGTAAGTGACCGGGTGTTAAAAAGGATGGGGCGGCGCGGCTCCCGGGGGGAGATCCGGGAACTAATCGCCAAAGTCCGCCGGGTCTTACCCGGGGTGGCGATCCGGTCCACTTTTATTCTGGGGTATCCGGGGGAAAGCGAGGAAGATTTCCAGGAACTCCTGGCCTTTTTAGCCGAAGTGAAGCTGGACTGGGTTGGTGTTTTCCCCTATTCCCGGGAGGAAGGGACGGCGGCCGCCCGTTTACCGGACCAGGTCCATCCGGCGACGAAAAAACGGCGGGCCCGGATGGTTCTAGAGCAACAACAGGCCCATTCTTTGGCGCAAAACCAGGCTCTAATCGGCCAGGAATTACTGGTTTTGCTGGAAGAAGAGGCCGCCCCCGGCCGCTGGCGCGGACGTTCTTACCGGGAAGCGCCGGAGATCGACGGCCTGGTCCAAGTCGAGGCTAATGGCCACCACCGGACCCGGATGCAAGCGGGGAGTTTTGTCCCGGTCCGGATTGAGGCAGCTACCCCCTACGAGCTCTTGGGGAAAATAAACCCCGGGTGGTAAAGGATATCTTGGTGTTATGGCGAATTAATCTTTAGCGGGTAATTATTAATATATTGTGGTGATAACCGATGAAAGTGGCCGATTATCTAACGCTCTTGCGGATTATCCTGACCCCGGTCTGTATTTTTTTTCTCTTTGTCCCGATGGAGCATAAAGAGGTTTATGCCGCCGCCGTTTTTATCGTCGCGGCGTTAACCGATGGTTTGGATGGTTATGTGGCAAGGCTCCGGAAGGAGACCACCTCCTTCGGGAAGTCTTTTGATCCGATTGCCGATAAAATCTTGATTGGCAGCGCGTTGTATAGTCTGTTTATGTTAGGCAAGGTTAGTTGGTGGGTAGTTACGGTTATTTTGGCGCGGGAAGTTCTAATCACCATCCTCCGTTCCCAGGCGAAGAAGCGGGGGTTGTCCGTGGCGGCGGGGATTTGGGGAAAGATTAAGACCTTCACCCAAATTGTGGCGATTATTATGATCATACTTTCCGTCGCCGGCGCCGAAATTGTCCTCTATACCGCCGTCTTCTTTACTGTCTTTTCCGGCGTGGACTATCTGTTTAAGTGGCGGGGCGCCCTTTTTCCGAAGGAAAAAGGGCCCAAAGGGTGAAAATGTTCCGAAAGGGCTAAAGGTGAAAGAAGGTTTTGGTGTGACGGAGGAGGGCTCCTTTAAAATTGCCGATTTTTGGCAGGTATTCTCCGGTGGCCGGGTCGATCCGGTACCGGTTTTTTATTTTCTCTTCCTCTTGCCGGAGGTCTTTCAAGGCGTCGACCAGCAGGTCGATTTCATTTTTGGTGTTGTAAAAACCGAAACTGACCCGGACCATCCCCGGGAGCAAGCATTTTCTTCCGGCTTTGGCCAGGTTTTCATAGGAAAGAATCGCGCTTTTGGATAATCCTAAGAGATGATGGACATAAGGACGGGCGCAGAAGCACCCGTGGCGGACGCCGATACCCGCCTCAAAGGCGAGAAAGGCCGCCACTAAACCGTGGGGGATGCCTTCCAGGTTAAAGGAGATCACGCCGATTCTGGGGTAACGCTTAGGCGGAGGTCCGTACAGGATAAGGCCGGGTACGGTTTTCAGACGCTCGTAGGCATATTCGGTCAACGCCGCTTCGTAAGCGGTGATCCGCTTAAAATCATTCCGGGCCAGCCAGCGGAGGGCGGCCGCCAGGGCGACCGCGCCAATGAGATTAGGGGTTCCCACTTCTTCCCGGTCGGGGAGGGGGGCAAAAACCACTCCTTCCCTGGAAACGGCAATGACGGTACCACCACCCACTTGGTCCGGGGTTCCGGTCCGGAAGCTCTCCGCCGGACCGCAGAGCACGCCCGTGCCGAAGGGGGCGTAAATTTTATGCCCGGAGAAGGAGAGATAGTCGAGGGGTTCGGCGCCGTCCGTCCGGAGACGGAGCGGATAATGGGGAGCCAGTTGGGCGGCATCAACGGCGATTTGGGCGCCGTAATGATGGGCAAGTTCTGCGATGGTTTGCAGGGGGTTGATAATGCCCGTGACGTTAGAAGCGCCGCAGACGGTGACCAGTTTAATCCGGGGCTGGCCTTTTTTCAGTTTTCTTTCCAGATCGGCGAGGTCCAGGCAGCCGTCGGGGGTTAATTCAATGAACCGGGCTTGTTTCCACAAGCGCCAGGGCAGGTCGTTGGAATGGTGCTCCATCCAGGTGGAAAGGACGGCCCCTTCTTCGAAAGGCAAACGTTGGGCCAGCTTGTTCAAGCCTTCACTGGTATTTTTCACAAAGAGGGCGATATACTCGCTGGCCGGGACGCCAAAAAAAGCCATGATCTGACGGCGGGCTTCGTGATAAACTTCGGTGGAGAGCTGAGACTTGTAGCCGAACCCCCGGTGGACACTGGAGTACCAGGGAAGGAAGGATTGGACCACTTTTACCACCGGCGCCAGGGGCGGGGTGGTGGCCGCATTATCCAAATTGATGTAGGGCCGTTTCGTGCCGTCGGCTAGGGGAACTTTGCGGTCCAGCCCGAGAATGTCCGCTCGAATCCGGTCATGCCATTTTTTCTCCATGACAAAGCCTCCTGCCCTTTTTTCAAAATATACTATGCCTCTGGCCAGGGGGTTGTGAAGCCTTTGCCAACGGCGGGATCTTACGCCGTATTTTCCAGCGAATACGTCGTTTATTCCTCGATTTAGCTGGGAAGATTACAAATAGACCATTTAGAAAGGAGGTTCAACAAGATGGCGGCCGGTCAAAAACGGAATACCCTTGTTTATGCCCAGGCGAAGAAGGCACTAGACCAAATGAAGTATGAAATCTCCAAGGAACTTAATATCGATACTTCGCCGATTCAGGGTGACTACTGGGGATATATGACCGCTCGTGATTGTGGCGCGGTTGGTGGTCATATGGTCAAGCGGATGATCGAAGCGGCGGAAAGGACCCTTTCCCAACAGGCGGTAGCCAACGTCCAAGCCGGGTTCCGCGCCGGATTGGCTTCCCAGCAGGCTTCCAATAATCAGAATGTCACCAATCCGAACTTAAATCTGAACACGATAGATCAATACTACTAAAGCTTTTTGCGTTGTAAACATTAAGGAAAAATCCCAATCCAATCTATAGTTGTTGCTTGGATCCGACGATCAAGATATTGGGTTGGGGGTAAGCCAAGTAAGGGTAACGCAAAAAGTCCTCCGAAGGAACATAGGCAAGAAAGTACCAAGAGGCAGCCCGTGATGGACTGCCTCTTGGTATTTTGCCCGAAACTCAGGATGGTTTTCCCTCCGCCGGAAGGCGAACCCTCCCTCTCCTAGATTAACCCGTATTTTTTCCCCACCCGTTCCAGCACCGCCAAGGTGTCGTCCAGGTCTTCCCGGGTATGGGTGGCCATCAGCGAGAGACGCAAACGGGACAGTCGCTTGGGGACGGCCGGATAATAGACGGAGTTGACAAAGATCCCAGCCTGATGGACTTCCCTGCTTATTTCCTTTAAGATTTGGTCGTCCCCGACGATGATCGGGATAATTGCCGTTTCCGCGTTCCCGAGGTTAAAACCCATCTGTTTCAGGTTGGCGATCATATAGTTAATATTGGACCAGAGTTTATTCCGGAGGGCGGGTTCTTTCTCAATCACGTCGATGGCGGCGCACAAGGCCGCAGCCGTCGCCGGGGGTAAGGCGGTGGAAAACATGTGGGAACGGGCGTAAAAACGCAGGTAATTAATGACTTCTTTTGTGGAGGCGACAAACCCGCCGACTCCCCCGAGGGCTTTACTGAGGGTGCCGGCGACCAGATCAATCTTTCCCTCCATCTGGAAGTGTTCGGGGGTGCCCCTGCCGTTGGCGCCAATTACCCCGGTGGCGTGGGCTTCGTCGATCATGAGCCGGGCGCCGTAACGGTCGGCGATGGCTTTGATCCCCGGCAGGTTACTGATGTCGCCATCCATACTGAAGACCCCGTCGACGATGATTAATTTTCCCAGGTAACCTTGGTCTTCGGTGGAACGTAAGACCTTCTCCAGATGGTCCAGGTCATTATGTCTGAAGGTGCGGAAGGCGCCGCCGGAGAGACGGCAACCATCAATGATGCTGGCGTGGTTGAGCCGGTCGTTAATCGCCACGTCGTTCTGGCGGACCAGGGCGGAGACGCAACCGACATTGGACGAGTAACCGGAGGTGAAGATCACGGCGTCTTCACATCCTTTCATCTTGGCCAGCTTATGTTCGAGTTCTTTATGGAGATCCAGGGTGCCGCCGAGGAGCGGGACACTACCTGCCCCCACCCCATATTTTTCCAACGCTTTGCGGGCCGCTTCCACCACCGCCGGATGGGTGGTTAGGCCCAAATAGTTGTTGGAGGCCATCATCACCATCTCCCGGATGGTATTGGTGTAGGGGTCGAGGATTTTAACCCGGCGCTCCGATGGGCTGGTCAGCACCCGTGACCAGTGGTGAAACTCATGGACGGTCAGTTCTTCCGTAAATTCATAAAAGGGGTGGGTTTTCGCCAGGATATCCTGGTGTGGCCATTCCAAAAAATCACTAAGGTTTTTTCCTGCGTATTTAATTTTTATCTCCTCCTCATGACTCGATGGGATGAAATGATAAGATGACCAAAAAAAGGTAATCCCGGAATAATATTTATCTTACTGTATCCTTTCGTCAAAAGCAAGAGAAATAGTGATATCGGAGCACACCGTTCCACCCGGTGCCCGAAAGGCTTGCCGGGGCTACCGGTTAACACGAGCGGCAAAAGAGTGATCGAAGTGGCGTGAAGTCAGTTGGGTTGGTAACCGGGGCGGAGAAGAGGATGGTGGCGGGTGAAGACTGAACCCCGTGTTTCGGCTGTTCCTAACAGAGCATAGATTTAAATAAAGAGTTGAATCCGGGCTTCCTTTGCCAACGTGAGAAAAGTGGTGACCTCGCCAACGGTCAGATGTTCATACTTGATCAACTCCGTTTCCTTGATCCCAAGGATCTCCATGGTACCCCGGCAGGCGATAAAGTGGACCTCCCGTTCCATCGCCATCTTCAGGAGTTGGCCGACGGTTTCTGTTTGGCGGGAACGGATCAATTTATTCATCAGCCGCGCCCCGAGGCCGCCGAAGTTCATTTTGGAGAGGCCCAGCCGATCGGGGCCGACGGGCAAAAGAAGCTTAAAGAGGTGGGCCAAGGGATTGGGGTCCCGGCCTCTTTCTGCGCGCAGGAGGGCAAGCCCCCAGAAGGTAAAGAAGATGTGGGCGGTAAATCCTTCTCCTGCGGCCGTCCAGGCCAGGGCTAACGCGGAAAGCGCTTTGTCCAGATCCCCGCTGAAAAGAATGATACAGATGGCAGGTTTGTCTTGTGCCGCCATGGGTAACCTCCTTTCGCAAAGCGGTAACAATAAAAAGTAGAATGGCGGGCAGGATTACTGTTAGTCTGCCCCGAAAACTAATTATGAACCAACCAAAGGCGAAAAGGGAACGACGCTACCGGTTGGGGCAAGCTAAGATCAAAAGCGGCCGACAGGAAAGACGAGGAAAGAAGGAGTTATCGTTGATTGCGTATTATGTGGACAACTCTATTCATCAGATCCCTTCATTCATTTATATCGCCAAAGTTCTGGGGGGACCGGTCCTCACCGACGGGCCGGATGCCATCCGGATCCTGCACCAAGATTTCCCCGAAGTGCGGGCGGAGTTTTACGCCACCCGGGCCGAATTACAACGGAGGTTGGCGGAACTGCGACCGGAGGCCATCATCCAACCTGATTATTCTAAAGCTTATTTAAATGTGGATTTTGAAACCGCCCATATTCAGGTCTTCCACGGAACTTCCGATAAAACTTATGGGTATAGCGGTAAAGTCCGGGATTATGACCTCCTTTTGCTCCCGGGCGAACGGGCTTACCGGACGATGGCGGCGGCTTCCCTGCTGACGGAGGAGAATTACGCCATTGTTGGCTATCCAAAAACCGACCGGGTTTTCAACGGGGAATTTAACCGGGAGGAGACCTTGGAGCGCCTGGGCCTCGATCCGGCTTTACCCACGGTTTTATATGCGCCCACTTGGCAAGATAGTAAATTCAATACCAGCCTCCCCAAATATGGCGCGGAGGTCCTTTCCGGGCTACCGGAGGGATATAACTTGATTGTGAAACTCCATCCCAACACCAAACGGTATGACCGGCGCAATTACAGCATGGTGGAGAGGCTGGCCGGCCAAAACCCCAGGATCAAATTGCTGGGTTATGAATACGATGTCATTCCGACGATGGCGGGGGCCGATCTTTTGATTGCCGATATTTCCTCAGTCTCCCATGAATTTCTCTGTTTCGACCGGCCCTTGGTCTTTCTCGACCCCCGTCCCTTGCCCTTTGGCAAACGGAAGACCTGGGTTTGGCAGTGCGGGCCTGTGGTGAAGCGCCGGGGCCAAGTCTGGTCGACAGTGAAAGCGGCTTTGGCCCGGCCGGAAGCCTACGCGGAGGAACGCCGGAGGGCCCGGGAAGAGATCTTCTATAAACCTGATGGGCACGCCGCCGAACGGGCGGCGGAAGCCATCCGCAATTTCTTAGAGCAAAGAAGGAAAGGACAGGCTTGATTTGGGGAAAACAATGGAGACCAGCAAAGGAACGAAAAGGGAAAACAAAAAACGTATGAGCACCGGTTTCCGGCTCTTTCTTTACGTTAGACCATACTGGAAGGAATTGATCGGGGCCATCGTGGCCATGGCCCTGGTTTCCCTCGTTAATCTGGCGTTTCCTTACATTTTTGGGAATTACCTCATTGACCGGGTTTTCAATGGGGGCGGAAATCTAAAACTCTTAAACCTGATTGTGGGAGGCGTTCTTTTTCTCGCTGTCTTTAAAGGGATCTTTTCCTATTTCCAACGGTACCTCACCAGTTATTTAGGACAACGGGTCGTGGCCAACCTGCGGGAAGAGGTTTTTCAGCACTTACAAAGGATGTCGGTGGGTTTTTTGGAGGGGCAGCGGGTTGGCGAGCTGATCGCCAGGATCACCAGTGACGTGGGGCAGATTCAAAATATCGTTTCCTCCGGGTTTATCTCCCTCCTTTCCAATTTGATTATGTTGATTGGGATCATTACCGCCGTCTTGCTGATTAACTGGCGCTTGGCTTTAATTACCCTCACCGTGTTACCGCTCATTGTTTATGTGGTCTCTAAAGCCGGCCGCCGGATCCGGGGGATCAGCCACCGGGTTCAGGAGAAGATTGCCGATCTGACGGCGATGCTTCAAGAGACCTTTACCGGGATTCGTGTGGTAAAGGCTTTTACCATGGAAAAACATGAGGAGAAAAGGTTTGCCCGGGAAAACGAAGCCAATTTTAATGCGAATATGAAGTCGGCGCAAGCCTTGGCTTTTTTAACCCCGACGGTGGAAATCCTTTATGTGGTGGGACTGGCCCTTGTGCTTTGGTTTGGCGGGCTGGAGGTTTTCTACGGACGGTTAACCACCGGAGGTTTAGTTACGTTCTTTACCTACATCGGGATGCTCGGAACCCCGATTACCACTCTGACCAACACCTTCAACTCTTTTCAGCAGGCGTTGGCCGGAGCCGACCGTTTGTTTGGGATCTTGGATTCCAAAGAAGATTTACAGGATAAACCAAACGCCATTGTGTTGCCGGAAATTAGGGGTGAAGTGGAATTTGCCGATGTCAGCTTCGGGTACCGCCCGGGCCAAGAGATTCTTTCCGGGATCAATCTTAAGGTGGCGCCCGGTGAGGTCGTGGCCTTGGTGGGGCCCAGCGGGGCCGGGAAGACCAGTCTGGTTAATTTGATACCCCGTTTTTACGTACCCACCAGGGGGGCGGTGCTGATTGACGGGTATGATGTCCGGGATGTTAAAATAGCCTCCCTTCGCCGGCAGATCGGCCTGGTCCCCCAGGAGACGATTTTGTTCGGGGTTTCCATTTGGGAGAATATTGCCTACGGGAAACCCGATGCTACGGAGGAGGAGATCATTGCTGCGGCAAAGATGGCCAATGCCCACGAGTTCATCTCGGCCCTCCCCGACGGTTATCAAACCCTTGCCGGAGAACGGGGTTCCCAACTTTCCGGGGGGCAGAAGCAACGGATCGCCATCGCCCGGGCGCTGTTACGGAACCCGCGCATTCTGATTTTAGATGAAGCCACCTCGGCTTTGGACACGGAAGCGGAACGGTTGGTGCAGGAAGCCTTGGAGCGGTTATTAAAAGGAAGAACCACTTTTATTATTGCCCATCGTCTCTCCACCGTCCAGGGGGCCGATAAAATCGTGGTCCTTTCCGGAGGAAAAGTTGTTGAGGTCGGTACCCATGAAGAGTTATTGCGCGCCCATGGTCTCTACGCCAAAATGCATGGCGATGGCCGGATGTTTGGAAATGACGAAGAGGGGCAAGGTGTGAATGGGAAGGGGGAGAAGGGTGAGCGTGTTGGAGAATGAGCAACGCCGGCGGGTGCTCTTGATCAGTAATGGCCATGGGGAGGATGAGATCGCCGCTGTATTAGGCGAACAGTTGGCGCAAGTTTCGCCCGAATTTGAACTGCTTGGCTTCCCCCTGGTGGGCGCCGGCCGGGCTTACGCCGCAAAGGGAATTGATATTCTGATGGCCGCCGAAACGTTGCCCAGTGGGGGCTTTACCCGGAACAGCCTGGGAAATTTCCTGCGGGATGTCAAAGCGGGACTCTTTCGTCAAATCGGCGCCCAGATTAAAATGAGCCGTCAGGTTAGGCATAGGGTGGATTTGGCGGTCTGTGTCGGCGATGTTTATCTTCTGACCTTAGCGGGGCTTTTTTTAAAGCGGCCGCTCTTCTTTCTGCCCACGGCGAAATCCGATTATATTGCGCCCCATCTTTGGATCGAGATCCGGATCATGCGCCGGTTTTGCCGGCAAATTTTCCCCCGGGATGCGCGGACGGCCGCATCCTTGTCTCGCCATGGCTTGCCCGCCGAATTTGTCGGCAATCTGATGATGGACTGTCTGTCCTTTCAAAACCCCGCTGCTTTTCGGGGGGAAGAGGGATGGGTCATCCTCCTCCTTCCCGGCAGCCGGGAGGAAGCCTACGCGAATATGAAGGATTTGGCCGCGGCGGTGGTGGCTTTGGAAAAATTAGCGGCGGGGCAAGGGACCAAGGAGAACCGCCGTTATCTGGTGGCTTTAGCCGGCGGTTTGCACTTTAAGGAATTAAGCAAGGCGTTGGGCCCGGATGGTTGGCAAGGAGCGGAACCGGGGCCGGAAGAAGCTGCCAGGGGCATCGTTGGACACCTGGACCGGAAAGACGCCGCCGGCGGCTTACGGATCACAATCGCGCAAGGAAGGTTTGGCGATCTCCTCGCCGCCAGTGATCTCGTGATCGGGTTGGCGGGAACCGGGAATGAACAAGCTGCGGGATTGGGGAAACCGGTCCTGACTTTTCCGGGCCGGGGAGCCCAATTTACGAAGGTCTTCGCGGAGAGACAAAAAAGGTTGTTGGGGGATTCCGTCCGCCTGCTGGTCAGGGAACCGGAGGTGGTGGCCAAGGCCGCCTTGGAGCTGCTGCGTGATCCGGCGGCCCGGGAGCAGATGGGCAAAAGCGGGCGGGAACGGATGGGCGATCCGGGCGGAGCCCGGAAACTTGCTCTCCGGATCAAGGAATACTTGGCCTAAGGTTTGGCCTGTGGTTCGGCCTAAGGTTCGTTCTTTCCCAATGCTTCTTTAAGGCCTTGGACATAAGCGTAACTCCGCATGATGCTGAGGATCAGATCAAAGACCAATTTATACCCCTTTTTTTCACAAAAAGCCAAGAGTTTGGTGGTACCCGGCCGTTCCGGCCAGCGAAAAGGGGTCAAAAATCTAATCCAGGCAAAAAAAACCGGCGTGATCAGAGTCACCATTTTCACGCTGAAGGATGGGTGCTTCCGGTAAAAGAGAACGGCCATATGGCCCCGTTCCCGTTCCTTACTGAGGATGGCCGGGACTTTTTCCAAGGTAACGGGGGCCTGCACGTGATAACTCCAGGCGGTGAGATTTTTCACCCGCTTTAAGCCAAGCTGTCGTAAACGGTGGCCGAGTTCCAGATCTTCCCACCCGTATTCGACAAAACCCTCATCAAAGAGGCCGGCGGCAATTAGCTTGTCCCGTTCCACCGAGACATTTCCGGTGGCAAAAAAAGCCCGGGAATAATCATTATACTGTGGCGCTTTTTCGTTGGGATCAGCCGGGGTGGGCGTGTTCAGCACAGAACCGTTGACGACGAAACCGGGGCGCGTATGGGCGGCAAGATGGCTGACGATAAATTCCCGGCGGACAATCATGTCGCTGTCCAAAAAGATAACGATGCGGGCCCGGGCCGCCAAGGCTCCGGTATTACGGGCGCGCGCCCGTCCCGAATGTTCCAGCCGGATATACCGCAGGACGCAAGGGGCTTCCTTCTGCAGGCCGGCGACGACCGCCGGGGTCTCATCGGTGGAACCGTCATCCACCACGATAAGCTCGTAGGAGGTGGGGGGAGCCGTTTGGTTAAAGAGCGCCCGTAAACAAAAGGGAAGAAGATCCCGGGAATTGTAAGTAGGAATTACTACACTGGCTTCTAAGCCCACCGTCAAAAACTCCTTTTGTGCTTAATTGCTCTTTCCGTTGTTTCCCTTATTCAGATGAAGAGCGAATTCTTGGAATTGGTAGTTTCCGGCTTTATTTGCTTCCATGGCGTAGAGCCCGACGGACAAACCAAGAAGGAGCCAAAAACCAATGCCAATATTGGTTTTCCAGATCGGGAGATCAACTTGTTGATGGATGAGAACGCCCACGAGCGTCGCAAATATGCCCTGATAAAAAGAGTTCCCGCTTTTGGCCAACTTATAAGCCAGAAAATAGGTGAGGGCAAAAGCTAAGAAAAAGAGGACGAAACCGATTAACCCCAATTCGGTGGCCATTTGGAGAAAGATATTATGGGCAAAAGCAAAGGTTTGGTCTTTTTTCGCCGACGGGGGGGCGTAGTCGGGATAGACGGCGGGGAAAACCCCTAAACCTATGCCCAGGACCGGTTTGTCCTTAATCATGTTTAGACTGGCTTGCCAAATATGAATCCTGGTCATATTCCCTCCCTTTTCCAGGGAAAAAATAGATAGAAAGCGGTCATTGAGTTTAGGGTTGGTCACTAGGAGACAAGCGGCAATCAAAAGGATGATCAGGAAGACCAGGGCAATTTTCTTTTTGTAGTTAAGAACCATGAGGATAAATAACATGCCGATAAAGCCAAGCCAGGCGCCGCGGGATTGGGTGGCCAAGAGGGCGCAAACGGACGCCGTTAAAAAGGGGAAAACAAAGTAGGAGTAAGGTTTCCCTCTGGATAAGAGAAAACCGATGCCGACTCCGGTGTACATGATGATTAAAGTCCCAAGACTGTTGGGTCCGCCAAAAAGTTCAGCCCGGGAAAGGTTCAGCACAAAATAGCGGATTAAGGTCGCCAGCGAGACGAGGGTCCCGCCGCAAGTAAAGAGAAGAAAGCAAGTGGTGAGGAACTTCCGGTCAGCGAAGGCAAGACGTTGGCCTCCGAAGAAATAGAAATAAAAGACTAAGGTCAAGGCCAAGGAGAGTAAGAGAGAATTTATGGGTTGCTTTGAGAAAAAGCTATTTAAGAACATATAAACCAGTAAGAAAATAAAGAGCAACCCAGCCCGCCTCGGCAAATCCGATGCGGATGTAGGGATTAGCTCCTGCTTTTTCCGGCTGAACAGAGAGGCGAGTTTGGAGATTAATAGAAAGAAAAGACCAAAGTAGGGTTGTCCGCTCGGGATTAAGGCAAAGGTTAAGTACCAACCGATCTTTTCTAATATATCCTGAATATTCTTACTTTGGTCTTTGATGTCCTGGGCTTGCGGGGTGCTCATCGGCATTCATCCCTTCTGCAATTTATATCATCGGGAATGACAAAACGTACACTCATTATATCATAACTTACAAAAAGGCGAAAGTTTAACAGAAAAGTATCCTGGAGCGGATAGACATGAATATCATCATCGGATAAGAAGGACTTTCGCCTCAATCTACTTCGATGGGAGTTGGAAATATGTTAGAGCCGTTGGATCTTATCATCACCGTAAACAGTCCGGGCGAAGTCTCCGGATGGTTGAAGCCGGTTGTTCATGCCCTTCAGGACTTCCCATGGACGTACCGGATTACGGTTTTTATCCCGCCGTGCCCTTTTGCCAGCGGCGCCGAAAGCCGGGTTGTTGAGGAAATTCCCCAAGTAAAGCAGGTGGTCGGTGCGGAAGAGACGGTCCGTTTCATTATCAGCGGGAAATTACCGGCCAAATTTAACCCGGCAGGAAGGGGGATTGTCCTTTTTTTAGGGGGCGATCTGACTTATGCCGCCTTATTAGCGAAACGCCTCCGGTACCCGGCGGTCGCGTACACAGAGGGTCTGACCAACTGGGCCCGTTTCTTTGCCCGGTTTGCCATGGCTTACCCTTGGATGGCGGATAAAGTAAAGAAGCCGGCGGTGAAAAGGAAAACCCAGGTGATTGGGAATATAATGTTAGATGCGGTTAAACCGGAGTATTCGAAAGAAGAGATGAAAAAATTGCTGGGGAATGAGGAGGCTCCCGGCTTATTGCTGCTTCCCGGAAGCCGCCCGGCCCATTTCCAATATATGCTTGCTTTTTACGTGAAAACAGTAGAAAAAATCAAAGCGCAGATGCCGTCGCTCACGACGGTGGTGAGTGTTTCGCCCTTTGTGACGGAAGGACAACTAGCGGCTGCCCTTTCCGGCTGGGGGGCTCAGGAATGGGGATTGTCAGCCACCTACCTTCCAGCAAGGGAAGAAACCTTTGACGCCGGTGGTGCTTTAAAGGCCCTGGGTGAGATTGAAACAGCGGCCGGTGTGCGCATTCCCTGTTTCCAACATCAGCAGTATGCCTTAATGAACTGGGCGGATTTAGCATTGACGATCCCCGGAACGAATACGGTTGAACTGGCGACGCTGGGTGTGCCGATGGTCGTCACCATTCCGCTAAACCACCCGGAAGAGATCCCCCTTGAAGGGCTGGCGGGATTGATCGGCGGGCTTCCCCTCTTGGGGAAAGTGCTGAAAAGGAAGTTAATCCCCAGGTTTCAGGCCAAGATTAAGTTTGCGGCTTGGCCGAACCGGCTGGCCAAAGCACAGATTGTCCCGGAATTAATCGGGAGGATTTACCCCGACGAAGTAGCGGAAGTTGCACTCGGGATGTTACAGGATGAATCAGGTCTTGCCCAAATTTCGCAACGGCTCCAAGCCACGGTGGGTGAACCGGGGGCAGCCCGGCGGTTAATCCATATCCTTGAAGAAGTTATAAGAACCACCTATCACCAAGAGCTCAATTAATCGTGGCTCCGGAAACTTCCGGAGCTGATTTTATGTAACCAGCTTTATCTACCTGTCTACACAGGAATTACCTTTCTCGGCGCTGCGGAAGATATGCTATAATCGTAAACATGGAGGAGATATTATGTTAAGCATCTTCCGCGACGGCTTTCTGCATGATTTATTAATCTGGTTTATAGTCAGTGTTTTATTGGCTTCTCTGGTGGCGGCCGGGGTGGGCTTGGTTGCCGATACCTATTTTGCCCGGACGGTAGATGGCTTAATTGGTGATCAAGGGGAATATGATCTGCTCTTTCAAGTCCGCACCGATTTGAAAGAAACGGCGGTGGCGCGGATCCGGGAGATTGTTCAGGAGAAAGTGCCCGGTTCCACCGTGAAGGTGGGGGTCAGCGTGGCCGGCAAAACGGCGGTCTTTGTTGGCTTGGCGCCCAAATACCGGACGAAAGCGGTGTATACCAATTTGGATTACTACTTCCGTGATATCCCGGGGAGCGGCGGCTTCAGTCTGATGACCGAACCCCGGTTGACTCTATCGGCGTTCCCGGGTAACGTGGCCGATCTTTTGATCCGGGAAGCCGAACGGATTCCCGGTGTTCGTTTTGCCTTCCGGGACGGGGGCAGTATCGCGGTGATTCTGGAAAAAGCCACCAAGATGAAGACGGTCCAAACCGCGCTGGAAAATCTCTTGGCCGGCTATTCTTTGTTGGAAATCCGGTTTCCGGTCGGGTATCAAGTGGAGAACCCGGTTGAAGCGGGGCGTAATTTAGCCGAAGTTTTAGCCGGCAAAGGCGGTATCTCGCTGATTCGTAATGTTACCTCCGGGAAGAGCAGCGATGACCAAGAAGCGCTGATGCTGACCATGGCCGAACTGAAACGGTTTCTCCTTTCCTACGCCGGACAGGTGAAAGTAATCCCGGCCCATGGGGTAAAGCTCCGGCCGGGGGATCAGTTGGTTCTCTTTACTGACCAGGAAAATCCGGGCGCCTCCGGCGAAAAGGTCCATGCCGACGATGTGATTGTGAAGATTACCTCTGAAGAGCAGGACGGGGCCCTGGCGGGCCTCATTATCCAGGGCGATTCGGCCACCTTTACCCAGGCGGCCGGCCGCTTGCTGGGTGAAGACCAAAAGACCGGAGCGGTCGTGGCGACCGTGCTGATCAATAGTCCCAAACAACAACTGGCGGCGGCGTTGGATGAAGCCATTAGTTTCCTTAGCCAATTTAATTCCTGGCAAGAGTTGCCGTCCCAAGCCCGGCAAGTGCTTACGGCGGCCGAAACCATTCAGGCCGCGTTAAACAGTATAAACGGGATGGGGGCGGACCAAGCCGATCTGGAGAAAATCCGGAACCTTTCGGCGCTGCTAACGGGGACCGGTAATGAGCTTCAGAGGATGGCGGATCATTTAACCCGGCTACGCTGGGTTGAAACCCAACTGGAGAAGGCCATTGACGGGTTGGAAGGAATGCAAGTCATTACCCGGTTAGGCTTTATCCCCCGGAATTTAGGTTATTTCGGGGATTTAGGGGAAAAGGTGGGCCTCTTGGACGAAGAGCTCCAAAAATTGGTGGCGGATTTAAGGAGAAAAGCGCAGGTCCTTGATGATTTTATTAACCGCTTTAATCCGCTGGTCCAGACTTTATTAGCTTGGGAAAACAAAACCCGGAACCTGGTTGGGCAGTTGGATCAGATGGAGACCCTGCTCGGCGGGGGCGGAAACGCCTTCCAAACGCTGGCGGAGCTCGTGGGGGTCACTGATGATAGTTTGCGGCAATTTGCCCAGTTTGACTTTGCCGCATTACGGGAGGGGCTCGCACCGCTGGAAGCCGGCTTTGATGAATTGCAGGCCAATAACTTAATGTTGATCATCGGGGAGATGGAGAAGATCAAAGCTTCCCTGCCCAAACTGAAGGATGAAGAGATTAGCAAGACCATCACTTTACTCGACCGTTATCTGGGTGGAGAAACCATCTCCGGCGAAAAGGTGGAACTTTTTGTGAACGCCGGGTATAACGAGGCTGAAGTGACCCGGGTGGTTAATAACTTCTTCGACGCGGAACAGGTCCGGATTCAGGCGCTACCGGCGGGGGTGCTCCAGCCGGATGTGCGGAACGAAGTCACCCGGTTGCTCGGAGAGGTCCAAGGGGTAATTGCGGCCCTGGCCGTGATTATTTTGGCAATTTTGATCTTCCTCCAGGACCAGGCGGCGATTCTGGCGATGTTTCACCATTTGGATTTACTGGTTCCTTACCGGAAGACCAAAAAAGGCAAGGAGGCGGTGCTCACCCGGTTGTTCCCCTGGCTGTACGCTTCGGGGTTGGGGGCGGTTTGGTTATGGACTACGATCAAACTGTCCGGCGCCCATATTCCCTATTTTTCCGGCGCTTCCTTTTTGGTTGTGGGCGCCCTGGTCGGTCTTGTTTTCTACCGGATGGCGGAGAAATTTCACCGTTTGAACCTGGATGAAGTGATTGCCGGTTATGCCCTGGGGTTCAATTTTACCACCGTGATGCGGGAGATTGTGCTTCCGGCCGGCCGTCCGGGCCTGATGCAGAGACTTAACCGACGGAAGATGGTGATGAAATGAATACCGTAGAACGCCAACCGCTTTTGAAGATTGAGCGCTTAGAAAAAAGTTACCAAAAACGCCGGGTTTTGCGAGGAATAAACCTTAATCTTTTTCCCGGGGAGACGATAATAGTTATGGGTCCCAGCGGTTGTGGGAAGTCGACTTTGATCCGTTGCATTAACCGATTGACCGAACCCGATGCCGGCCGGATCTTTTTTGAGGGGACAGAAGTGACCGGTCTTCCTCTTCCGCAGTTATCAGCCCTGCGCCGCCGGATTGGTTTTGTTTTTCAACAATTTAACCTGATCCGCCGGTTGAATGTGCTTGAGAATGTTTCCTTTGCCCTCCGGCTTGAAGGACAACCGAGGGAGGAAGCCGAAGCCAAGGCTTATCAGGCTTTGTCCCGGGTTGGTTTAAAGGAGCGGGCTTTAAATTACCCCCCGGAACTTAGCGGCGGGGAACAACAGCGGGTCGGGATTGCCCGCGCTTTGGCCTTGGAGCCGCCGCTGATGCTCTGGGATGAGCCAACAGCGGCCCTGGACCCGATCCTGGTCAGCGAAGTGATTGAAATTATGGAGGAGTTGGTGCGGAGTAAAGCCACTACGATGTTGGTGGTCACCCATGAAGTGGGGTTTGCCTCCCGGGCGGCCGACCGGATCATCTTTATGGATCAGGGAAAAATAGTTGAAGAAGGTGCGCCGGCCACCGTTTTGACCGCCCCAAAGTCGGAAATTGGCGAAAAATATAAAAAACTATTAAAAACCTAGGGGAAAAATGGTATACTAAACCAGATAATATTTTTGTTTCGGGGGTGTGTCTTTGAAAGGGTTTCAGCAAACTTTGCAGAATAAAATTGCTATCAGTGGACAAGCTCTTCATTCCGGGAAAATGGTGACGATGGAGCTTATTCCCCAACCGGTGGACACTGGGATTCGATTCTGCCGCGTGGATTTACCGAACCGGCCGGCTTTACCGGCAAAACCAAGGAACATTATTGACACCACACGCAATATTGCCTTGGGCACGAGCGAGTGGCGGATCCATACGATCGAGCATTTGATGGCGGCTTTGCATGGGCTGAAGATTGACAACCTGTTAGTGACGGTGGATGGTCCGGAAATTCCGTTGGGTGACGGCAGCGCCCAATTTTTTGTGGAGAAAATTCGCGAGGCCGGTCTGGCCGTGCAGGATAAACCAAGAAAAGTACGGAAAATTACCAAACCGGTCTGGGTTGCCGACGGTACCGACCCCCGTTCATATTTGATTGCTTTACCCGGGGAGGGCTTCCGGATTAGCTATTGCTTCACTTCCGATCATAAAGTCACCGGTAATCAATTTGCCCAGTACCTGATCACCCCGGAGACTTTCCTGAAAAACCTGGCCCCCGCCCGGACCATTGCCTTCTGGCGGGAGCTTGAAGCCTTGCGCAAGCAAGGACTGGCGCTGGGCGGCAATATGGAGATTGCGGTGGTGGTCGGGGAGGAAGGGTATTTGAACCAGTTACGGTTTGCCGATGAGATTGTCCGCCACAAAATCCTTGATCTTTTAGGCGATCTATATCTCCTTGGTCCGCTGGAAGGAGAGATTATCGGGGTCCGTTCCGGACATAAACTCGATATAGAACTGGCTTTAAAGCTTGAGGACCAATTGGAGTAGGGAGGGTTAAGTGTGGATATAAATCAGATTAAAGAGTTATTACCCCATCGTTACCCTTTTTTACTTGTCGACCGGGTTATTTCGTTGGAACCGAGGACGAGGATTACTGCTTTAAAGAATGTGACCAACAATGAAGAGTATTTTACCGGTCATTTTCCGGGGCGTCCGGTCATGCCGGGGGTATTGATTATTGAAAGTATGGCCCAAGCCGCCGGTTTGACTTTGTTGGTGGAAGAGGAGCACCGGGGGAAGATCCCCTTTTTCACCGGGATTGATAAAGCTCGTTTCCGGCGGCCTGTGGTGCCCGGGGATCAAATGTATTTGGATGTGGAGATCCTGCGGGTCAAGGGAAACGTCTGCCGGGCGCAGGGGAAAGCCACCGTGGACGGTGAAGTAGTGGCTGAAGCTGAACTCATGTTTATTTTGGGCGCGAAAAGTAACAATGCTTAGGTAATTTTTAATCTAGATGCGTGATTAGGAGGTCCCATGAATGAAAGTAGTAGAGAATAAAGTGGTGACATTAAGGGAGATTCATGAAACGGCTTTGGTACACCCTGGGGCGAAACTCGGGAAAAATGTGGTCATCGGTCCGTACGCAATAATCGGCGAACACGTAGAGTTGGGTGATGGATGTGTGGTGGGACCTCATGTGGTGATTGATGGATGGACGAAGATTGGTAATAATAATAAGTTTTACCACGGGGCTTCCATTGGCGTAGAACCGCAAGACTTAAAATTCAAAGGTGAAAAGAGTTTCTTGTTTATTGGCGATGGCAATACCTTCCGGGAGAATGTGACGGTGAGCCGCGGTACCGAAGGGGGCGGGGGAGAAACCCGGATTGGTAATAATAACTTGTTTATGGCCTATTCCCATGTGGCCCATGACTGTCAGGTCGGCAGTCATATTGTCGTGGCTAATTGCTCAGCCCTGGCCGGTCACGTGACGGTGGAAGACCGGGTTACCATCGGTGGGTTGTCCGGAATTCACCAGTTCACGAAGGTGGGTAAGTTGGCGATGATCGGGGCCTGCACTAAAATCGTCAAAGATGTGCCGCCCTTTATTATTGCCGACGGAAATCCGGCCCGGGTCGCCGGGATTAATATTGTCGGGCTTCGCCGGAACGATATCCCCCCCGAAGTCCGGGAAGAGATTAAAAGGGCTTACCGGATTCTTTACCGTTCGAACCTTTCCATCGATCAAGCAATTGAAAAAATGGAACATGAACTGCAGGGGACCGCGGAGATCGACCATTTTATCCGGTTCCTCCGCAGTGCGGAGCGGGGGATCTGCCGCTAGGCCGGGAAGAAAATCAAGAAGACTAGACAAACGGTCTAGTCTTTTTTCGATTTCCGTAGGATCCTTTGGTTTTGGTTATCATCAATAAAGAGATATTCGAATTGTTGGGAGGAAGTATTGATGAGTTGGGGAATTTTAGCCGGACAAGGACTTCTGCCGCTCGAAGTTGGCAGAGGAATGCGAAATGAGGGGATCGAGCCGGTCGTCCTCTGCCTCGGGGATAACGCCGGACAATTTGAGGAAGCCGGTTTTACCGTCGGCCGGGTCCAGTTTGGGCAGTTAGGTTCCGCCCTTCGTTTTCTCAAGGAGCATCAAGTGGACGAAATGGTTATGGCCGGACGGGTTGGGAAAGAGAGTCTGCTGACCGGCGCGGTTGATCCAGAAATTATGGGAATCTTCACCAAACTGACAGATAAAAACGATGATGCCCTGCAACTGGCGATCGTTGATTACTTCGAAGCCCATGGGATCCGCATTGAAACCCAGACCCGTTTTCTGAAGCATCTCATCCCGGACCGGGGGGTGCTCACCGGTCCGGCTTTGAGCCGGGAAGAAGAAGCCGATCTTAGATTGGGCTACCGGATGGCCAAAGAGATCGGCCGGTTGGATATCGGCCAAAGTGTAGTGGTGAAAAAAGGCATGGTCCTGGCCATTGAAGCGGTGGAAGGGACGGACCAGACGATCCTCCGGGGCGGACAGTATGGCGGGCCTGGTGTCGTGGTGGTGAAAGTGGCCAAACCCCAACAGGATTTCCGCTTTGATGTGCCGGCGGTTGGCCTGACGACCATCCAGGCGTTAATCAAGGCTAAGGCCCGGGTTTTAGGGGTGGAGGCGGGGGCCACCTTCATCCTGGACCGGGAAAAATTACTGGCGGAGGCGGAAAAACACGGGGTCACCGTGGTTGCTTTAGATGATCCTGCCATTAAAGACAACTAATGATAGAAGGTTTTTCTCCGCCCTCCGCGAATATCAATAAGCACGAAACGATAGAAAAGAGAGGGAGAGAAGAGGGATAATGAAGAAAAAATGGAAGATTATTATCTTTGCCACCTGCCTCGGCCTCATCTCCCTTCTCTTCTTCTTTTTTTGGGGACACCGGCAGCGGCAAAGCCAACCGGTTCCCTTGTTGCCCTTAGTCCGGGAAGAAGAGGCGCCTTCCGGCGAGACCGAGCCGGTGGTCAAGCCAAGTTTAAAAGGGGTGCAAATTTCTTTGGTCGACCGGACGCAACGGCTTAATTGGAAACTCCATGTGGACCGGGTGGTTGAGGAGGACGGGATCTGTCTTCTCTCCGGCATCAAAGGGGAGTATTATACGCTCAAGGGTGAAAAATACCTGGTTGAAGCCGAAGCAGGGGAGATGGATAAAGATTTTTCTTGGCTGCGGCTCTCCCCGGCGGTGGTTTTTTCCGGGGAGGAGATCCAGCTGGAGGCTGAAGAAATCAGTTGGACGGACCAGGCGGGGGAGGAGATTACCGGCCGGGAGTTGCGGGTCGAGGGGGAAAACGTGACCATTTACGCGGAGGAGTTCTTGTTTTACCCGGAAAAAGGCGGCCTTACTCTTCCCGGGGGGTCCCGCTGGTCTTTCCGGTGAAAAATTTGCTTGGCCGGTTGATTAATACGGAAAGGCATGAGGGGAAAAAGACTTATGAAACAAGGCAAATACGTTCAGATTCTTTGCTTGATCCTACTCTTCCTTTTGGCGGTTGCGGCCCCGGGGTGGGCCGGCGGGCCGATTGACGGCGAGGTAGAGGTGATTGTCCCGGCGCAGGGGTTAACCGAACTCGACTTAAAAACCGAAGTCTATTCTTACCGGGGCTCCAGCAGGGAGCCGGTCGAAGTTCACCTGGAGAACCCCCCGATGCGCCTCACTGCCTTCCACGTCACCTATGACCAGGGAAAACAGTTTCTCACCGCCGAAGAAAGGGTGAAGCTGGAAACGGAAAAGCTGGTGGCGACCGGTCCGCTTATGACGCTCACCCCGGAGGAGGTCCGGCTACCAAACGGCGGGGAGATTACCGCTTTGGGGCCGGAAGCAGAACGACTGGTGGTGAAGGGCGCCTTTGCTTATCAATTTACCGATGAATCTCTGCGGGGGACTGGCGGTTTTTTGTTGGAGGGACCCGATTGGATGCTGGAAGGGGAGGATTTTGCCGGTAGTTTACGGGCAGGGGAGTTTACCGCCGACGGCCGGCTCCAATTCCGTTACCGGGATCTATCAGGGGAAGCGGACAGCATCACCTATCACCAAAAGGAAGGAAGGCTGATCCTTACGGGTTCACCTTTGATCCGTTGGGAAGAAGGGGTTCTTCAGGGCGGGGCCGACACGGTGATCAGTTATGACCTGGCCGGTGGGCAAGCCAAAGTGGAAGGGCCAACCAAGACCCGGTTTTATCAGGATGGAGGAGTGCATCCCAGTGGCGATTGAAGTGCGAGGTTTAGTTAAAGAATACGGCCAGCGGCGGGTGGTGGATCAGGTCAGTCTGGAAGTGAACCCGGGGGAAGTGGTGGGCCTCTTGGGACCGAACGGCGCCGGGAAGACGACCACCTTTTATATGATCGTTGGTTTGGAACGCCCCCTTACCGGGTGGATTAAAATTGACGGGCATACCGTTACCCATTTACCCATGCATAAGCGGGCCCGTTACGGAGTGTCCTATTTGGCCCAGGAACCGTCGGTTTTCCGCAAACTGACGGTGGAAGAGAATATCCTGGCCATTTTGGAATTGGTGATGAAAGATAAAAAACAGCGGATTGAGCGGTGTAACCAACTGCTGGAGGAGTTTCACCTTACCAAGGTGAGAAAACAAAAGGGGTTTATGCTCTCCGGCGGCGAACGGCGCCGGGTGGAGATTGCCCGGGCTTTAGCCCAGAATCCCCGTTATATCTTACTGGATGAACCCTTTACCGGTGTGGACCCGATTGCGGTGGCTGATCTCCAGGATATCGTCAGGGAATTAAAGGAGAAAGGGTTGGGGGTGCTCATCACCGACCACAGCGTCCGGGAGACCCTGGCCATTACCGACCGGGCCTATATAATGTACTCCGGGAAGATCCTGGTCTCCGGGGAAGCGCAGGCCATTGCCGAAGATGAAATGGCCCGTAAGTTTTATCTTGGTGACCGTTTTAATATGTAACAGGAGAAATTAGCATGCGGATTATTACTAAGTATTTGCTAAAAGAATTATTGGGACCTTTCTTTTTTGGCTTTTTAGCCTTTAGCGGGATGTTTTTAGGTTTTACCCTGGTTAATGTGATCCAATGGGCTGAAGCCTATCAGGTTCCCTTTTTCACCGTTTTGAAGCTCTGGGTCTATTGCATCCCGGAAAATATGGCCTATGGGATCTATATTGGGATGTTGC